>CAYQSE010000009.1:0-57039 GCA_964419905.1 uncultured Enterobacteriaceae bacterium | reverse complement strand
TGGATCCTCGCGAACCCGCCTGCAGCAGGTCTTCGTGAAGATGTGATCAATCGACGGCCGTCCCGGCCGACCGCCTCCCGTCGGATGCTCGGATCGGGCTCGCCGTCGCTTGCTGCGGTCGACTACTCGGCTTGCTCTCGGAGCTGGGGCCACGGCGAGTTGCCGTCGACGACCACGAGCGCGACCACGTCGGTGGCGATCGACGCGATCTCGCCGTCGAAGCACTCGAAGTGCCACGAGAACCGCTGGTAGCGGTCGCGGTCGAGCGGGTTCAGGTCCGGGTTGAAGCCGCGCCCGCGCACCGTCACCTCGGCGTAGGTCGCGGGCGCGTCGTGCGCGATCACGTCGCCCCCCGCGCCCGCGCGGGGCACCTCCGCCCACTGGCAGCGGGTGGCGAGATCTGCCTCGGGTACCTCCGAGCCGGCGATCAGGTAGTCGTCGACGAAGGCGACCCGGAGCGTGGGCTCGTAGCGCCCCCACGTGATGCCCGTCTGCGTCAGCGGGTTGCTCGCGCCCAGCGTCAGCTCCACCACGCCGTCGCCGCGGAACCATCGGCCCTGGGTGCCGTAGACGCTGCCGCAGTGCTCGTCGACCGTGTACCCGCGGTAGGTGAAGTCGCCGCAGGTCGCGCAGCCCGCGAGTCCGGCCACCAGAAACAGCAGCACGCGCGTCATGGCGACACCGGATCGCGGTCGGGCGGCACCGCGTAGCCGCTGCCCTCGTAGCCGGACGCGGTCAGCCCGAGCTCGATGATGTCGGTGCCCTCGGACGTCATCGTGCCCACGTTGGTCTCGCACACGACCTCCCACGTGAGCCGCCACGACAGGCCACCGGTCTGCACGTGCCCGGTGGGCCCGTGGACCGTCAGCGAGGCGGAGGTCGCGGGGAAGGTGAACAGGCCCTGGCCCGACCCGATCAGCGGGAAGTAGCTGCAGCTCGCGTCGAGGTCCTCGGGCGCGAGCGTCTGCGCCGTCTCGAGCTGGAAGTCGCGGAAGTGCAGGTGCCAGAACGGGATCGAGTCGTAGTACACGTTGTAGTCGCCGAGCTCCCGGTGGGGCTCGAGGAAGATCTGCGCCATCCCCTCGTCGATGAACAGGAACCCGAACGAGCCGTTCGGGCCGCACCACTCTCCGGCGGGCTCATCCTGGAACACGTACCGGCCGCAGCTCGTGTCGACGCAGGCGGTCCCGGCTCCCAGCGCGGCACACACCGGAATCGACACGACCACGGCGCGAACGGTATCGCGGCATGGGCTGTACATCGGCTGACCTCCACCGATGACAGGGTAACAGAACGCTCCGCGCTCTCGCTCAGAGGAAGTCGAGGGTGCCCGCGAGCGTCGTGCTGAGCTCGCCGCCGTCGACGTCCGACGCCGTCAGCGTCAGCAGGACGTCGCGCCCGGGGAGCTCCTCGAGATCCCAGCCGAAGTAGCGGACATGGATCTCGGCGGTGACCCACATGCCCGCCGACGCGCCGACGTTGGCGCAGATCGGACGCAGCCAGGTGTCGACCTCGCCGAGCGCGACCTCCGCGTCGACATCGACACCCCGCACCGTGAGCTCGACGCCCTCCCGCGGCTGGGACAGCCCGACGAAGCGGGCGAGCAACGGGGAGTACGGCGCACCGCCCTGCGGCGGCGTGCCGACGCCGATCGGGTCGCCGTCCTCGAACCCGCCGAACCCGGCGTCGGACGGGACCATCTCGACGCGCGCGGGGTCGGACGGAGGACACAGGCCCTCCGTCCCCTCGACGCAGGCCGCGAGGCCCAGCACGGCGACGAGGCGCAGCACGCGCTAGCCCCGGCGCCGCGCGACGAGGGCCAGCGCGAGCAGGCCCGCGAGGCCGCCGCTCGGCACCCCGTTGCTGTCACAGCCGCTGCACCCACCCGCTCGGAACTTCCGCGCCTCGCGTGCCGCCTCGTCGCGGAAGTCGAACAGCACCTCGCCGGTGCCGGTCGCGCCGTATCGCTCGATCAGGATCGCCGCGGGGAACGCGAGGTCGCCGATCACCTCGATCTCGGTCATCTCGCGACCGGCGACCCAGCTCTGCGACGGCAGCCGGATCTCGCGCCCGTCGGAGAGCTCGAGGCGGCGTGGCGCCTCGTATGTCGCGCTCCCGAGACCGCAGTCGTAGGTCACCGTCGCGGTGTGGATGTTGCTGACCTGCTGGGGGAGGTCCCGGTTGTAGGCGAACACGGGGTCGACGGTCATCTCGATTGCGTCGAGCGAGCTCGTCATGCGGGTGAGGTGCGGGTACATCGAGAACAGGCGCTCGGCCTCGCGGAGCCCGTCGATGACCTTCTGCTCGAGCAGGTCGGTGGCCGCTCCGGCGTCGAAGTTCGTGGCGTCGACGTGCTCGGCGTAGCAGCTCAGGCAGTCGTAGAAGTTCCCCGGAGCGAGGCCCTGCGTCGCGAGCGCGTCGGGGAACGGGATCACCTCCTGGAACAGCGCGAGCAGCGCCGCGCTGGGGGGCAGCCCGAGCCCCATCACGCCGTCCATCCACGCGAACGGGTTGGCGGCGGCGCGTAGCGCGTCGACCTGGGCGTCCTGCCCCTGCCACAGCCTGCCGCGGAGCGGCGCGGTGGAGCCCGAGAAGTCGGTGGCGAACGCGTGACCGCCGGCCTCGTCCGCGGCCATCGTGATCACGTCCTCGTAGTTGCGCCCGCCGTCGAACCAGCTGATCGCGGCCTCGTTGATCGTGACGTGCAGATAGCTCTCGGGCACGGCGCGCGCGTCGCCGAGCACGTAGACCTCGAGTCGCATGTCGGGGGTGGCCGCGATCGACGTCAACTGGATCGGCACGCTCGCTGCGGTGCCGGGGTAGCGCATCCCGAGCGGCACGAGATCGCCGGTGTCCTTGCCCGCCGAGAGCTTCAGCGCGATGAAGTACTGTCCGCCCGCCACATAGGGCGCGAGCACCGGGCCCAGGTTGTCGGGCAGGTCGTAGCCGGCCCCCTGCAGCCAGGTCAGCAGGTTCTCGGACGTGGTCGCCTGGAGCACCACGGTCTGGTAGGGCCCGACCTGCTCCTCGGAGATCACGGTGACGCCGTTCTCCTCTGGGACGCCGCCCGACGGGTCCCCGTCTGCCATCGCGAGGTCATCGCCCCCGAACCACCAGTCGCACGTTCCGTTGTACTCGTGCTGCAGGATGAACTGGGGGCGGGTGGCCGCGTCCACCGCCGTGAACAGCGCGTCGGACGATACGAACGGGACGGGCAGCGCCGGCGTGGGGACGATCCACGCGAAGTCCTCGGACGCGCCCTCGTAGGTGATGCCGACGTGGACCTCGACCTCGCCTCGCGTCTCGTCGATGCCGAACACGATCTGCTCGGCGGACTGATCGATCGGGAACTCGTTGCTGCAGAAGAAGCCCCCGCACGCGAGCGCGTCGGTGGGGAGCAGGAAGGCCGCAGTGAGCAGGGCGGCGGTCAGGTGCATGGGAGCCTCCAGGGTGACGCTCGCAGCAATGCAACGCGTGTGCCAGGACAGAGATGCGCGTAGACAGCGGACGTTGTCGCAGCGTCACGCGAGGATCGGTCACGGATCGCGACATCCGTGTCTTGGGATGTCACGGCTTCACGGCGACCGCGGTCCAGATGCGGTTGAGCGGCCCGTAGATCGGGTGGGCGCGCAGGTCCGCCTCGAGCGCGAGCAGCTCCTCCAGGTACAGATCCTCGGGGGCGGCGCGCTCGAACGGCCCGTCGGGCACGTAGTGGGTGGGCACGATGCGCTCGACGCGCAGACCTGCGCCCTCGAGCAGCACGCGGAGCTCTGACTCCTCGATGGTGCGCAGCCAGCGATCTTCCGCGATGTCGATCACGCGCGTGCGCCCGAGCAACTGTTCGGCGCTCGCCGGGGAGGCGTCGGGCGAGAGCGGCCAGCCCCACGCGCCCTCCCAGCCGAGCAGCAGCGCGCCGCCCGAGCGCAGGCGGCCCGCGAGCTCGGCGAGCACCGCGGTGAAGTCCGGGATGTAGCAGAGCACTTCGCACGCGATGATCGCGTCGAGATCGCCCACGTCGGGCAGGCGATGCGCGGAAGCCCAGGTCAGGTCGAGCTTCCCGGGCCGGCCGGGCGCTCGCCACGCGCAGCGCTGCAGGCTCTCGAGATCGGGGTCGACGCCCCACACGCTCGCGCCGCGATCGAGCAGCGGGTGGACGAAGCGCCCGATGCCGCAGCCCACGTCGAGGGCGCGGCGCGCCTTCGTGAAGCGCTGGCCCCACCAGTGCAGGTAGATGTCGCGCGAGGCGCGCTTCACCGCGTTCGCCGGCGAGTCGAGCGCGAGGAAGTCCATCCACTCGGGGTACTCGTCCCACGCGACGCGGGCCGCGTCGACATACGCGTGGGCGTCGTCGCCGTCGCCGCCAACCCACGGATCGTCGCACGGCAGCGAGAACGGCACGTCCACCAAGGGGAGCAGGGCGTCGGTCGGGAACGGCGCGCCGCCCTCGATCGAGATCGCGGCGCCGTCGGGGCGGGTCGCGTGGGCGAGGGACATCGGGGCTGACCTCCGGAGGCGCCGCTCTGCTAACCTGCGCGCACTAGGAGGATGACATGAGGTTGGTTTCCATTGCGGTGTTGCTCGCCGCCCAGTTCGGATGCATGGGTGGTGGTGGCGCGAACGAGTGCGGGCCCGCGGAGTGCGCGGCCTATGTGGCGGCAGCGGGCGGACAGCCGGCCTCCGCCGAGCCGGGTCGCGCGGCGTCCACGGCGAGCGGAGTCGACATGCCTCGACTGTCGGCGTTCGAGGCGCAGCTCGTCGCGCCGATCATCGAGGATGCGCGCGCCGGGGTGCGCCCGTTCACCGACGACGGCATCGGGATCTGCCGCGGCAAGCGCGAGTGCGACGTGTTCCTCGGCACCGACGTCGGCGAGCTGCCGCAGGGCGACTACCTCCTCAAGGCCGAGCTCCGCGTGCCGCGCACCGGGGACGCCCACGCGTGGACGATCGAGGTGGCCACGGACTGCGAGGTCGTGCGCAAGACCGAGAGCGGGGAGAGCCGCACGACGAGCAACAACAGCCGCTCCTACGACGTCCGCTACGCGGGCGAGGATCGCGGCTATCGGCTGATGCCGCTTCGCTCGATCGAGAGCCCGTCGACCGGCGGCCACCGCACCTGCACCTACAAGATCACCGCGCCGCATCCGGACGGCGACAAGGTCTACACCGGCTCGTGGTCGACGCCCGACGCGGGCTGATCACGGCGGCAACACGATCACCGCGCCTTGGTGCGGGTCGAGCGTCGCGTAGTGCACACCCGCGGCGGTGCCTCCGAGCACCGCCGCGGCGCCCACGCCCACCAGCGTCCACCTGGCCCATCGTGGCAGCCCGGTGCGGGTGGGCTGCGGCACCGCATCGACGTCGGAGAGCGTGAGCGAGCGCGCCAGCCAGCGGTTGCTGCCCGCGACCAGGGGTACGGCGACCGCGGTGCGGTAGTCTGCCTCGAACGTCCCCTCCCGGGTCACGCCGGCGAGCAGCTCCGGCAGCGCTTCGAGCGCCTCGTCGACGGCGCTGCCGGTGTAGGGGATGGAGAGCGACTGCGAGAAGCCGTCCGTGCGGGGGCTGTAGAGCTGCAGCAACAGCTCCTCGCCCATCGTGCCGCCGATCAGCACCAGATCGACGCCGGCGCGGCGGCCGAACGCCCTGTAGAGGCCACCGATCTGGCGTGAGCGGGCGACCCGGGACTCCTCCGGCACGCCGAGCGGCGGGTCGCCGAGCCGCAGCGTCGCGGTGCGCCGACCTGCCTCGGGGATCGACACCGGCTGGAACGCGAAGAAGCCCTTCGGGCTGCGTGCGTGCACGAAGTTCTCGCCGGGCAGGACGTTGTGCAGCGTGAGCGGCACGACGCCGCGCGGCTCGCCGTTCAGCCAGATCGCGGTGTCGCGCTCATCGGCCTCGATCGTCAGCGTCGAGCCGAGCTGCGTGCGCTCTCGTCGCACGGTCTCGTAGTGCTCGACCAGGGTGGGCGGGAACCGGGCGGCGTCTGGGGTGCGCAGGGGGCTCAGCGCGGCGGCGGCCGCGAACGCGGCGCGCGCCTCGACCTCCAGCCCGATCTCGAGCCGAGCAGCCCCGAGAAGGAACCACGCGTCCCACAGCTCCCGCGTCGACGGCGCGGTGACCATCGCCGCGCGCAGCGCCTGCACGGCGTCCTCGAGCACGGGTACGGCGTCGGCGGGCTGCGCGCCGTTGAACAGCACGCGCCCGTCGTCCACGAGCGCGCGCCCCGGGCCGAGGAACGCGTCCTCGAGGATCAGCGCCTCACGCCCTCTGAGGAACGGCTCGAGGTCGGTGAGCATGCGCCCCCGGAAGAACGCCGTCTCATCGATCTCGGCCACGATCTCGGCGGCGCCACGTCGCTGTTGATCGGGCGTCAGCGCTTCCTGGTGCAGTCCGACGACGGCGATCGTGGGCAGCGGGCTGGCCGCGGCCCACGCGGGGAGCAGGGTGCCGAGCAGGACGAAACGGGGCATGTTGGGGGCTCGTCCGGGGTTCGGAGGCGCGACACGGCCGCGTCCGCGTCGTCGAACCTATCACGTGCGCCCCGGAGCCTTCCTTGCGTTTCATCACCGTGCTGCTGCTCGCCCTGCTCGTCCCGACCGCCTGGGCGGGCTCCGAGGTGGAGAGCCTGATGCGTCGGGGGCGTGTGTCCGAGGCGCTGCCGCTCGCGCGCGCGGAGGCGGTGGCGGCACCCGACGATCTGGACGCCCAGGAGCGCCTGATCGACCTGCTGTTCAGCGTGGGCCTGGCGCCCGAGGCCGACCGGATCTACCGCGCCCGCGTCGCGGCGCGGGACGACGCCGACTCCTGGTACCTGCTCGGTCGCGCCGTGCTCGCCGCCGAGGACGCGCGGGCCGCCTACGACACCGCGATCAGCAAGCAGCGAGACCACGCGCGGGCCTACATGGGCCTGGGCGCGGTGTTTCGCGGGACGGGCCGGTTCCAGGAAGCGGAGATGGCCTATCTGGCCGCCCTCGATCTGAACCCGAAGCTCAGCGAGGCGTGGGCCGGTCTCGGCGCCGCCCAGCTCGCCCAGGGGAAGGTCGCCGAGGCGGTGGCCGCAGCGCGTGGCGGCGTCGCGAACGTCCCCGACGAGGCCGACAGCTACCTGGCGCTCTCGGTGCTCGTGCCCGAGGAGGCGATGGCGGCGCTGAAGGAGGCCGCGAAGCGGGTGCCGGACGACGCCCGCGTGCACGCAGCGGTGGCCGAGGAGTACCTGAAGGTCGGTGACGGCGCGAACGCGAAGGTGGCGGCCGAGGCGGCGCTGCGGATCGATCCGAACCGTGGCGACGCACAGCTCTCGCTGGTGTTCGCCGACTCGATGGCGTCCGGCGCGCTCGACGCCGCGGGCTATCAGGGCCTGATCGACGCGCGCGGGGCCGAGGAAGAGGACATGACGACCGCGCTCGCCGCCTATGATCGCCTCATCGCGGCCCATCCGAGATCGTCGCTCCCACTGATGGGGCGCGCGCGGGTGCGCGCCACGATGGGCGATCGCGATGCCGCCATCGCCGACCTCGGGGCTGCGCTCGCGCTCGATCCGTCGAACGTCGAGGCGATGGCCGCCTCGGGGCTGCTGTTGCTCGAGGCCGGGCGGGCGAGTGAGGCGAAGCCGCGTCTGCAGCGCGCGTCTGCCGAGCGCCCCCTCGACGTGTCGCTGACGATGGCGTACGCCCGTGCACAGAAGGAGAGCGGAGACCTCGACGGGGCGGTGGCGACGCTGGCACGCGCCGAGGCGGTGAGTCCCTACGATGCGCGCCTCGTGCTCACGCGCGCGAAGTGGCTGGCCGAGTCGAAGCGGTCGAGCGCCGCGTACGACGCGCTGCGCGAGGGCGTGAAGCGGATGCCGGGCGACGATCGCCTCGTGCTCTCGCTCGCGGCGGCGGCCAAGGATCTCGGTCGCCCCGAGGAGGCGGCCGATCTGCTCGAGGTGCTCGCGGAGCGGAGCGGCAGCGAGCAGCTCCGCGACCTGGCCCGTCGCCTGCGCGCCGGCGATCTGTAGGCGTCAGGGCGGGCGGACGCGCACCGTGCTGCGCTCGCCGGGCGCGATGACGACCCGCTCGGTGTGGGCGATGCCCAGGTCGGGGTTCTCCACGCGGACCTCGTGCGGGCCCGCGGGCAGGTCGCGGCTGAGCGGCGCCGTCTCGGCGAGCGGCGCGCCGTCGATCCACACGCGCGCCCAGCCACCGCCGACGATCGAGATCGTGAGGTTCCCCACCGCAGCAGGCTCGGGCGCGGGCGCGGGGGCTGGTGTGGGCGTCGGCGTCGGGGCGACGACGCGGGTGGGCGCGGGCGTCGTGGGTTCCGGAACGGGTGGGGCCGTCGGCAGCGCGGCGAGCGTGCGGGTGAACCCGACGCGCTCCCCCGGCCCGATCTGCACGGTCTCGAGGACCGTCTCGTAGCCGTCCGCTTCGATTCGCAGCACGTGGCTGCCGGGCACGAGGTCGCTCAGCGTCGTCACCTCACCCTCGCCCGCGAGCGCACCGTCCAGGTAGACCCGCGCGGAGGGCAGGATCACGACGTCGAGCGTGCCGGTGGTCGGCGCGACGACGGCGGTCGGCGCGGGCGCGCGCGCGACCCACACGAGCGTTCCGACCGTCACCGCGAGCAGCGCTGTGACCACGAGCACCGACCCACCGAGGATCGCGGGCCCCCAGCGGGCCGCGGTGCGCATCGACGCGCGCGACAGGCTGCTGCTCGGCTGGGCCTCCCACCCCTGCGCGTGATCCCCGACGGCCTGACGACGCTGCGCTGCGACCTCGCTCCCCTTCGCGAGGCGACGGCGCTCCTCGCCGATCTCCTGGGCGAACACCTCGTGCATCAGGCGCGCCAGATCGGCCCGGAGCGCGTCGGGCGACTGCGGGAACAGGTAGTCCTGCAGGGCCGCGCTCATCTCGGCGGCGCTGCTCCACCGATCCTCCGGGCGGCGGGCCAACGCCTTCATCACGATGCGATCGATCGCCTCGGGCACGCGCGGGTTGAGCTCGCTCGGCAGCGGCACGTCGGCCGCCTTCACCATCTCGAGCGTCGCCGCGTCGCTGCCGGTCTTGAACAGCCTGCGCCCGGTCAGCATCTCGTGCAGCACGATGCCGAGCGAGAACAGGTCGGTGCGGTGGTCCATGCGACGCCCGCTGGCCTGCTCGGGGCTCATGTACTCGTACTTGCCCTTCAGCGCGCCGCCCTGGGTGGTCTCGGACGAGAACTTCGCCTTCGCGATGCCGAAGTCCGCGACCTTCACCTCGCCCTCGTACGCGACGAGCACATTGGATGGGCTCATGTCGCGGTGCACGATGCCGTACGGGCGCCCCTGGAGGTCGGTCTTCTTGTGCGCGTAGTCGAGCCCCTTGCACGCCTCGACCGCGATCAGGAGGGCGTGCTCGACCGGCAGGTAGCGTCGGGAGCGCGACAGCTTGCGCAGGAGGTTCCGCACGTCCTTGCCGTCGAGCAGCTCCATCGCCATGAACCACTCGTCGCCGATCCGGCCGAAGTCGTAGATCCGCACGATGTTGGCGTGCTGCAGCGCGACCGAGACCTTCGCCTCGTCGATGAACATGTCGACGAAGTCCTGATCTTCACCGAGGTGCGGCAGGATCCGCTTGATGACGAGGAGGTGCTCGAACCCGCCGTGGCTGTACGACTTGGCCTTGAACACCTCGGCCATCCCGCCGGTCGCGATGCGATCGACGAGCCAGTACTTACCGAACGCGTGGGGTTGAAACGCCAGCGATGCTCCGGCCCAGCCCGACGAACGGGCGGCGAAACCCTACCATGCGGTGTCGGGGTCCGCTGCCTCGTCGGCGTCGGGCGGCACGGTGCGGGCGAAGTACGCGTCGAGGTCTTCGCAGGTGAACGTGCTGCGGAGGCCCTGGCGCGTGCCTTCCTCGCGGCAGACCTCTCGGTCCTCGCGGTCGAGCGGTCCCGCCTGCTCGTCGACGCAGGCCGCGACGTCGCGCGCGGAGACGGTGTAGCCGCACTCGCGTGCATAGGTGGCCATGCGCGAGCACACCTGCTGGCACGGGTTGCCGCAGGCGGGCAGGAGCAGCGCGAACAGGAGGAGCGCCCTCATGGGTCGAGGCCGAGCACGTCGCGCAGACCGTAGCGACCGGGGGCGCGGCGATGCAGCCACGCGGCAGCGCGCAGCGCACCGACCGCGAACGTGTCGCGGCTCGTCGCGACGTGGCCGAGCGACACGCGCTCGCCGAGCCCGGCGAGCCACACGGTGTGCTCGCCGACCACATCCCCCATGCGCACCGCGTGCAGGCCGATCGTGCCCGTCGCGCGTGCGCCGGTCTCGCCTGAGCGGCCGTAGATCGCGTGCCCGTCGAGATCGGTGCCGTGCCCGCGCGCGGCGGCGCGCGCGAGCGCGAGGGCCGTCCCGGACGGCGCGTCCCGCTTGTCGCGATGGTGGGCCTCGACCACCTCGACGTCGTAGTCGGGCAGCGCGCGGGCGGCGCGCTCGACCAGATCCGCGAGCAGCGCGACGCCGGTGGAGAAGTTCGGGGCGGTGAGCAACGGCGCCACCACCGAGCGCTCGACCAGCGCGTTGAGGATCTCGGGGCCGAGCCCGGTGGTGCCGGTGACCAGCGCGGCGCCGCCGAGCAGCGGAAGGGCCGCGGCGAGTGCCGCGGGCGTGGAGAAGTCGACGACCACGTCCGCCGCGGCGAGCCCGTCGGCCGAGAGCGGAGCGATCGCCACGCCGGCGTCGGCCACGCCGGCGTGACGCCCCGCGTCCTCGCCGTGGTGGGAGCCCGCGATCGCGGCGACGAGGCGGAACCGCGCGTCGTCGAGCACCGCCGCGACCACGCGGGCGCCTGTGCGTCCGCTCGCGCCGAGCACCGCGAGCCGGATCGGGGTCATGCGGACAGCCCGAGCGCGTCGAGCAGCGGGCGCGGATCGGGCCCCTGGTGCGGGGCGAGCGGCAGCCGAACGGTGTCGCCGCACACGCCGAGCGCCGCGAGCGCGGCCTTGCACGGCACCGGGTTGGTGTCGTCGAACAGGAACGTGACCAGCGGCCACAGCGCCGCCATGCGCGCAGCAGCCTCGTCGACGCGGCCGGCGCGGTGCGCCGCCCAGATCGCCACGGTGTGCGCGGGCGCGACGTTCGAGACCACCGAGACCACACCGGCGCCGCCGAGCGCCAGCAGCGGCAGGAACGTGAAGTCGTCTCCCGAGAGCACCGGGGTGCGGGTGCGCGTGATCAGGTCGCCGCCGAGCCGGAGGTCGCCGGTGGCCTCCTTGACCCCTACGATGCCCTCGAGCTCGGCGAGCTCGGCGAGGAGCGATGGGGTGAGGCGCTGACCGGTGCGTCCGGGCACATGGTAGAGGACGAGCGGCAAGCCGACCGCGGCGGCCGCGCGGACATGCTGGCGCAGCCCGTCCGCGTTCGGCTTGTTGTAGTACGGGAACACGAGCAGGCCGAGGTCGGCGCCCAGCGCGGCCGCCTCCTGCACACGCAGCACCGTGGTGCGGGTGTCGTTGGTCCCGACGCCTGCGGTCACCGGGACCCGGCCGTTCGCGAGGGTGACCGCGTCGCGCACGCACAGCTGCCATTCGGGGTGGGTCAGCGTGGGGGTCTCGCCCGTGGTGCCGCACGCGACGATCCCGTGAACGCCGGCCGCGATCTGTCGCGCGATCACGCGCGCGTAGCCGTCCCGGTCGAGGTCGCCCCCGACCGTGAACGGGGTCACGATCGCGGTGTGGACACCGTACAGGCTCGCCGTGTGCGCCATCTCAGAACCCGAACCTCACGAGGAGCTGACCGCCCCACACCGGATTCGACAGCCCGAGGCCGTCGTAGTTCTTGATGTAGCCGCCCGGCACGAACACCGCGCCGGTGAGGATCACGTCGAGGCTCTCGAGACCCACGTAGGCGACGCTCAGGTCGAACTCGGAGCCGTAGTAGCGGCGGCTCTCGTTCTCGGCGAGCTCGGGCAGCTTCGCGGTGACGCCGATCACGCCCATCGCGCGCAGCTCGATCAGGTCGCCGAAGGTGCGCGCGATCTCGGGGGCGAAGACCATCGCGTTGGACACGGTGGGCCCGGTCTGCGCAATCGAGTAGTCGCGTCCGCCGTTGGCCGGCGTGCCGAGCGCGGCCGCGAGCGTCGGCATCGGCTGCTCGAACAGGATGATCCCGAAGTTGTAGTCGCGGTCGAAGTAGAAGGTCTTGATGCGCTGGTCGTTCGGGTTGTCGTCGCCGGTGGCGAGCGCGTAGCGGAACCGCAGGTCGGCCTGCGGGATGGTGAGCCCGAGGTCGACCACGCCGCCGCCCGCCGCGATCTGGACGTCGTTCAGCCCGTTGTCGAGGTCGCCGCCGCCGAGCTGGACGAGCGCCTCGAGCTTGACCGAGAGCGGCCCGAGCGTGACATCGAGCGCGACGTCCGCGGTGAACAGCTGGGCGGGATCGACGCCGACCTCGGACGAGGTGGAGCGTCGGTACTGCAGGTTGAGCCCGGCGACGAGCTGCTCGGTGCGCCACGCCGCGAGGCCGTTGACCGACCAGGTGAGGTCGTTGCTGTTCACGAAGCCGCGCGTGTTCAGGTCGAGCGCGAGCGATCCGTAGATCTGGTCGTTGAACAGGCCCTCCCACTGGAGCCGGTCGACCGAGTCACCGAACTCGGCGGTGAGGCCGAGCCCGTCGTTCTGCCACACCCCGGCGCCCCAGTGCAGCGGCATCCGACCCAACGAGAACCGGTGGTCGCCGAGGTGCACCTCACCCCACGCCCGCCACAGCGAGATGTCGACCACGGGCAGGGTCGCGTCGCCGCCGTCTCCCGGAGGGCGCAGGTCGTCGGACAGCAGCTGTGGGAGTCCGAGCTGTGAGGTGGGATCGAACCAGGTGACGGGCTGGTGGCCGAAGCGCAGGTTGTCGAAGCCGCGGATGTCGGCGAACACGCCGAGCTTGTCGTTGATCAGGATCTTCGGACGGAGCACGAACCGGTGCTCGAGCCACGCGGACGTGCCTTCCTGGTTCGTAAGCGCGCGGTCGATGGACAGCGTCTCGTAGATGCGGCCGCGGGCCCGATAGAACCCTTCGATGTCGATCTCGGCGGCCTGGGCGCCGAGCGCGGGGACGAGCAGGAGCGCGACCCCGAGGCTCCGCAGGGGCGTCGTCGAGCTGCACGGGGACGACGAGGTTGGGTTCACGGCGCTCTCGCGTTCGGGAAGGGGCGGACCTAGCACGGTGGCGGTCGTTGGCAAGCGGGGCCCACGGTGGACTGGACACCGGGGTCCGCCTGGACGATCCTGGGTGCAGGGACGGGGACACGATGGCCATCGAGGACGAGGTACAGCCGAGCGAGGCGGACCCGCTGATCGGTCGCGTGCTCGACAAGTACCGGGTGGTCGAGCACATCGCGCGCGGCGGAATGGGGCGCGTGTACCGAGCGATCCAGGAGAACCTGGGCCGCGAGGTGGCGCTGAAGGTCCTCGACGCTCGCGACGGAGGAGATCCGGACTTCGAGCGCCGCTTCGCGATGGAGGCGGCCGTGTGTTCGCGCCTCACGCACCCGAACACGGTGCGGATCTTCGACTTCGGCAACGCGGGCGGCGGGCTCGTATGGATCGCGATGGAGCTGCTGCGGGGACGCTCGCTGCAAGAGGCGGTCGCCGCCGAGGCGCCGATGGATCCACTCCGCGTGGTGCGGCTGATGAAGCAGGTCTGCGGCTCGCTGGCCGAGGCGCACGACCACCACGTCGTGCACCGCGACCTGAAGCCGTCGAACATCCTCCTCACCTCGCACGGGGGCGAGGAATACCCGAAGGTCGTCGACTTCGGCCTGGTCAAGCCGCTCGACCTGGACATCGAGGTGACCCGGTCGGGCATGCTGCTCGGCTCGCCGATGTACATGGCGCCGGAACAGATCACCGGTGGCAGCATCGACGCGCGCACCGACCTGTACGCGCTGGGTGCCATGTTGTACGTGATGCTCACGGGGGAGCCGCCGTTCGGTCGCGGGGTGGCGATCAGCCTGATGATGTCGCACGTCAACGACCCGATCCCGGCGTTCGTCGAGCGTAATCCGTCCGTTGCGGTGCCGGCGAGCCTGGAGTGGGTCGTCCGGACGTGTCTGTCGAAGTCGCCCGACGAGCGGTTCGCGAGCGCGCGCGAGCTGAAGCGGGCGTTGAATGCGTGCGAGCTCGAGCTGGAAGGCGAGCTCGCCGGGCCGCTGGTGCTCGCGTTGGATCACGGGCAGGTGGTGCTCCCCGCAGGCATCGAGGAACCGAGCGCCACCGGGCTGCAGCGCGGGCTGCTGCCGCTGCCCGCCTCGCCGACACAGCCTACGCTGGCCGCAGACCTTCGACCGGCGCTTCAGCGCCACCCGACCGCGCGGCGGGCGGTCCTCGCGGTCGTCGTGGCGGGCGCGCTGATGGTGATGGCGCTGATCGGTAGCTGGCGCGACCAGGAGGGTGGCTTGGAGCCGACCCTCGGGGTCTCCCCGCAGGAGGCGCCGCTGCTCCTGCTCGAGGTGATCCTCCACACCGAGCCGCCTGGCGCCCATGTCGAGCGGGATGGCGTGTTCCTCGGCGACGCGCCGGTGCGGCTGGCGATCCCGGAAGGGAGCCGCTGGGCGCTGCGCGTGGAGCGCGAGGGTTTCCAGACCCGCGAGCTCGTCCTCGACGGCACCCAACCCACGGTGCGCGTCACGCTCGACCCGCTCGAGTCCGAGCTGGTCGCCCCTGCCGCGCGCCCCGCGCCGTCGGTAGAGCACGCCCCGGCACCCACGGTGGCGCCGACGGGGGCGTTTCGTCGACCGAAGCCGCGGCCCCCGGTCGTCACGTCGGAGCCGACGCCACCCACCCCTCAGCCGGAGCCTGAGGGGGAGATCCGCGATCCATGGTCACCGTGACGCGTGGGTTGTTGTTGCTCGGTGCGCTGTTCACCGCGCTCGGCGCCTCGGCCAGGGAGCCGACGCCCGACGGCGTGAGCGCAGAAGACGACGCGCGCGCGCGGGACCTGTTCGACGAGGGTCGACGTCTGTACCGCGACGGTCGCTACCTCGAGGCCGCTGCGGCGTGGGAGGCGGGCTACGCGTTCAGCCCGCGCCCGCTGTTCCTCGCGAACATCGGGACGGCCTACGAGCGGCTCGGCGAGGTCGACCGCGCGATCGACTACCTGGCGCGCTACGTCGACTTCGCGCCGCAGACCGAGCTACCGGCGCTCGAGGCGCGCATCGCGGCGCTCGAGGCGCTCCGAGACGCGCCCGATCACCGCCCTGACGGGGACGGTCCGCCACCCGAGCTCCCGCCGCCGGAGACGCCTGCGGCAAGGCCCCGACTGACGGCGCCGTCGCTCGCGCTCGGTGGTGTCGCGGCGGCCGGGCTCGGCGTGGGTGTGGGGTTCGGTGCGTCGGCGGTCGCGGCGCGCCGCGCGGCCGAGGTGCGTTGTGGTGAGGTGGCCGGGGCGCTGTACTGTGCGTCCGACGCGGCGCCCGTGCTGCGCAAGAACCGCGCGCACGCGGTGGTGGCAGACGTGGGCTTCGGGGTGGCTGGCGCGGCGGCGCTCTCGGGGCTGCTCGTGGTGCTGCTCGACGACCGCGGCTGGCGGGCTGTGCCGTCGCTGCACCCGGGCGGCGCCGGCCTCGTCGTGACGGGTCGTCTGCGGTGAGGGCCTTGGTCGTGCTGTGCACGGTGGCGGCCTGCGCGCCGCTCGGCTGGACGCCGTGCGCGTCGGACGACGTCTGTCACCTCGCGTTCGGCGTCGGCACCACCTGCGGGGCGTCGGGCCTGTGCGAGGAGGCGCCTGTTCCGGCGCGCTGCGAGGTGCTCGAGCCGCCCCGGTGGCTGGACGCTTCGCCCACGCCCGAGGAGGTGTTCGTGATCGGCGGGCTCTCCTCCACCGTTCTGGATCAGGCGGTCGATCGCGCCTACCAGCTCGCGGTTCGCCAGCTCAACGACGCCGGCGGGCTCGATGGGCGTCCGCTCGCGTATGCGCGATGCGACTACCGGGCCGACGCGGGGATCGACACGCGCACCGCGCGAGAGGCGGCCCTGCACGGGAGCGCGTGGCTCGTCGAGGGGCTCGGCGCGCGCGTGCTGGTCGGGCCTGCGTCGTCCGAGCTCACCGCCGCGGTGTGGTTGGAGCACGGGGGCGAGGTGGCCGTGATCTCGCCGTCGGCGACCAGCGTGGCGCTGACCGCGCTCGAGCCGGACGAGGCCAGCGACGAGACCCCGGGCACGCTGTGGCGCACCGCTCCCCCGGACTCGCTGCAGGGCACGGCGATCGCCTACGACTTGATCGCGCAGGGGGCGGTCGGCGTCGCGGCCGTCGTCCAGGCGGGGACATACGGAGACGGGCTCTACGAGGGGTTCGAGCTCGCGTTCACAGGCGATGGCCGGTCCGCGCGGCGGTTCTCCTTCGATGATCCGTCCGAGCTGGTCGACGCGACGAGCTCGGCAGCCGAGCTCTCCACGACCGACTACCCGTGGGTGCTGTTCATCGCGTCGGATCTCGGCGACGCGGTGTCGTTCCTCAACGCGGCCTCGGTCTCGGCGGGCTTCGCGGACCGCGGGATCTACCTCACCGACGGTGCGGCAGACGTGAGCCTGATCGCGCAGACGCCGGGCGCGGCGGGTCTGTACGGTCGGGTGCGCGGCACGAAGCCGGGTCGGCCGGACGGCTCGGTGTACCAGTCGTTTCGCTCGGCCTACGCAGCGGCGTGGGGTGGGCAGGACCCCGACGGCTTCGCGTGGCCGGCGCACGCCTACGACGCGGCGTGGCTGGCGGCCTACGGACTGGCGTGGAGCCACCATCAGGAGGGCCACGTCGACGCGCGTGGGATCGGGCGCGGCCTGCGTCGGATCAGCGACGGCGCCTCGGTGCCGCTCCGCTCGAGCGGATGGGCCTCCGGCGAGGCGGCGTTTCGCCTCGGCGACGGCGTCGACCTCGACGGCGCGTCTGGCGCGCTCGACTACGACCCGCTCACCGAGGAGACGTCGGGTCCGGTGGATCTGTGGATCATCGACGCGGACGCGGGCGCGATCGTGGTGGTCGGCACCTGTCTGCCGGACGGCACCTGTGCACCGTCCGTGGAGTGACGCCGCGAGGCGTCACGCGATGCACACCCAGTCCACCCCTTCGGCACCGCCCCACAGCCCAGCGACGGCGACGCGGGCGTCCTCCCGCCAGTCGGGGACGCCGAGCGCGACCAGGCCCAGCTCGGCTCGGATTTCGGGCAACGCGGAGAAGTGGCGCACCGGCACACCGAGGCGCGCGCGCCCGTCCGCGGCGGGGTCCGCGTCCAGCGTGGCGACGACGTCGTGTCCCTGGGCGAGCAGCCACGGCAGCCAGGCGCGGCGCTCCTTGCGCGCGGCCCACAGCCACAGGCGCCGTGGGCGCGCGAGCAGGGTGGCGGTGAGGTGCGCGCGGCGCGCCTCCCGGAAGGCCACCTTGCCGTAGCGTGGGTGCGTGCGCGTGAGTCGCTGGGGGCGGTCGCGCATCTCGACCAGGACCTCGGGGATCTTGCGCAGCCGCCAGCCCGCGGCGTGCAGGCGTAGCCACAGGTCGTAGTCCTCGGGGAAGGGGCCGTCGCGGTAGCCATCCACCGCTCGCAGCGCGCTCGCGCGGAGCGTGGCGGCCGGGTGCACGACCGGGCTCTCGATGAGCAGCGCGCGGGAGAAGTCCTCGGGCTGCACCACGCGGTTCACCCAGTCCGCGTACCGCTGCATCCCGCCCGGCACGTCGCCGTCGTCGCGGAAGAACGCCACCTGGCCGTCGACGACCCCGAGGGTCGGATCGGCGTCGAGGGCCTCGAGCTGGCGCGCGACGCGATCGGGGTGCGCGCGGTCGTCGGCGTCGAGGCGCGCGAGGTAGGGCGCCCGGCATGCCGCCGCGCCGGCGTTCAGGGCCGCGACGAGCCCTTCGGCGGGCCGGCGCAGCACCCGGACGCGCGGGTCGCGCGCCGCGATCGCCTCGGCGAGCGCTGCGGTCCCGTCTGTCGAGCCGTCGTCGACGAGCACGACCTCGATCGCGCGCACGGTCTGTGCGAGCGCACTCTCGAGGGCCTCCTGCACCGTCTCCGCGGCGTCACGCGCGGGGATCAGGAACGACACCCGGGGGTTCAGGAGGGCGCCTCGTCCTGTTGGCGACGCACGGCCTCGCTCACCGCCGAACGGACCTCGGCGAGCAGCTCTTCCTGAGAGTGCACGCCCTTCTTCAGCACGCGTGCCACCGTGCCGTCGAGGCGCCGCTGGTCCTCCTCCGACAGGTCCATCGCGGTGACGACGATCACCGGGATCCGGCGCCAGATCGGTCGCTTGTGCAGCGTCTCGAGGAACTGGAAGCCGTCCATCTCCGGCATGGTCAGGTCGAGGAGGATCAGCTCGGGGAGGTTGTCCTTCACCTTCTCGAGCGCGTCGTGGCCGTTGGTGGCCTCGGCGACGACCCAGCCCTCCTTCGTGAGCATCCGCACCATCAGCTCGCGGATCGCGTCGTCGTCTTCGACGACCAGGACCGGGCACGGCGGGCGCGCGCAGCGATAGCGCCGCAGCACCGAGGCCAGCTTCGCCCGGTCGATCGGCTTGGCGAGGTAGTCGGTGGCGCCGAGCGCGTAGCCCATGCTCCGATCCGCCACCATCGTGAGCATCACGACCGGGATCTCGGAGACCTCGTCGTCTGCCTTGAGCTGCGAGAGGACGGACCAGCCATCCATCTCGGGCATCATCACGTCGAGCGTGATCACGGTGGGCTTCAGCTCGCGGGCGAGCCGGAGCCCCTCCTGGCCGCTCGCCGCGGTGACCACGCGAAACCCCTCCCGCCCGAGGTAGCGCACGAGCAGGTCGCGCACGGTGGCGTCGTCGTCGATGACGAGCACCGTGCCGATCCCGGGGGGCGCCTCGGCGATGAGCTCGTCGGTGCTGGTGCCCGGCGCGGGTGCCGACTCGGCGATCGTCGGCTGCGCGGCGACCCGCTCGGGCAGCAGGAGCGTGAACACCGAGCCCTCGCCGTACTCGCTCTCGACGGTGATGTCGCCTTGCAGCATGTTCGCGAAGCGACGGCTGATCGCCAGGCCCAGGCCGGTACCGCCGTACTGCCGGTAGGTCTCGGCGTGCGCCTGCGTGAACTCCTGGAACAACCGCTCGAGCTGCTCGGACGTCATGCCGATGCCGGTGTCGATCACGCGGAACGCGAGCCACGGCTGCCCGTCGAGCGTCTGCCGCTCCACCTCGAGGCGTACCGTGCCGTCCCGCGTGAACTTGCACGCGTTGGAGAGCAGGTTGAACAGCGTCTGGCGCACCTTGGTCGGATCGGAGGTGAGGCGGTCGACGTCGTCTGCGATCCACACCTCGAGCTCCGATCCGTTCTTCTCGGCCATCGGATGGATCGTGCTCGCCACCGAGCGCACGAGCTTCGGGACGTCGAAGGTCTCGAGGTAGACCTCCATGCGTCCCGCCTCGATCTTCGACAGGTCGAGGATCGTGTTGATCACCTGGAGCAGGTGCTTGCCCGCGTTGTGGATCTTCTGCAGGTCGACGGTCAGCTCGGCGTTGGTGCCGTCCGTGTCCTCGAGGAGCATCTCGCTGTAGCCGAGGATCGCGTTGAGCGGCGTGCGCAGCTCGTGGCTGACGCTCGCGAGGAACACGCTCTTGGAGCGGCTGGCGGCGAGCGCGTGGTCGCGGGCGGCCGCGAGCTCCTCGTGGATGCGGCGCCGCTTCTCCTCCTCCTCGACGCGCGCCGAGATGTCGCGCATCACGTAGATGAACAGCTTCTGCTCGCCGGTGTCGACCGCGTTGAACGACAGCTCGAGCGGGACGAGGGTGCCGTCCTTGTGCCGGCCCTCCATCTGCCACTCGACGCCCATGATCTCGTTGGTGACCGTGCGGCGGAACGTCGAGATCGCCGAGTCGGGCTCGCCGTGCTTGGGCACGAGGAGCTTGAGGTCCTGGCCGATCAGCTCGTACTTGCTGAAGCCGAACATCCGCTCGAGCGCGGGGTTCACGTCCTGGATGACGCCCTCGCCGGTGAGCACGACGATGCCGTCGAGCACGTTCTCCATCACCGCGCGCGCGCTGCGCTCGCTGCGTCGGGCGGACTGCACGAACGGCTGGATCGCGCGATCGTCCGCGTCACGGTCGCGGCTCCGCGACGGCGCCGGCGCGTCGAGCTTCGCGAGGCGCCACACGAACACCCACCCGAGCACGGGCGGCAGCACGATCAGCAGGCGCAGCGGAGCGGCGCGGTACAGATCCCACGGCGCCTCGCCGGTCAGCACGATGTCCACCAGCCAGGTCGCCAACACGAGGAGCGCGCCGACGATGATCGCGAGGGGCGCCATGCGATCGCGGGGCGCGCCGCGACGTGACGGCGCGGACCGTACGGGCTCGGGCTTGGGCTGCGATGCCGACTGGCTCACTGGACCTCTCCTGCGGCCACCATCCTGACACGGGGCGAGCCGTGCTCCAATGTTCGTGCGCATCGAACGGGCTCGGAAGGGGACTCACACGCGCCGCTGTGTGCTACCTTCGGGCAGCCCGGCCCGTTCGGGCGCGAGGGTTCGATGGCTCGCATCCTGCTGGTGGAAGACAACGAGATGAACCGCGACATGCTGTCGCGGCGTCTAGCGCGGCGCAGCTTCGACGTGCTGATCGCCGAGGACGGCCAGCGCGGCATCGAGATGGCGCGCGAGCACCTGCCGGATCTGATCCTCATGGACATGAGCTTGCCCATCACGGACGGCTGGGAGGCCACGCGGATCCTGAAGAGCGATGACGCGACACGGCACATCCCGGTGATCGCGCTGACCGCTCATGCGATGCGCGGCGATCGTCAGAAGGCGCTGGACGCGGGCTGTGACGACTACGACACCAAGCCGGTCGACCTGAAGCGCCTGCTGTCCAAGATCGACGCGCTCCTCGGGGACGATGGCGCCTGAAGGCTCCACGGGGCGCTCGCCCCTCGCGGCCCTCATCCTGGCGATCGGGTTCGCGATCGCGGCGGTGACCGTCGTCGCCTGGGTGCCGTCCACGCTCGAGGCGCGCGCGCGCGGCTCGCTGGAGCGTGAGGCGACGGGCATCCTCGGGGTGGCGGCCACGCTCGCCGCCCCGGCGATCGCGGCGGACGACGGCGAGCGCCTCGCGGGCACCCTGGACGGGCTCGCGCTGGGGCCCGAGATCGCCTACATCCTGGTGCGCCGGGGCGAGGACGTCCTGGCGGGACGCCGCGCCGAGGCGGCGCGCGATCTCGGAACGGCCTCGGGCGTCGGCGCACGCTACGACGACGGGCTGCTGCACGTCGGATCGGCCATCCCCGGCGTGGCGCCGCTCACCTCGATCCAGATCGGGTATCGCCTCGATGCGCTGACCCAGAGCAAGCGGGTGGACGCGATGTTCACGCTCGTGGTCGCCATCCTGCTGCTGCTCGCGTCGGTCGCGTCGGGGCTCCGGTATCGGGTCGCCGCGACGGTTCAGGCCCCACCCGCGGCCCGCGAGGAGTCCACCACCAAGGTCTTCGCGGGTGACGAGTTCATCGGGTACCTGAGCCACGAGCTGCGCACGCCGCTGAGCGCGATCCTGGGCTACACGGAGATGCTCCAGGAAGACGCGATGTTCTTGGAGCAGCAGGACTTCCTGCCCGACCTGCGGCAGATCCAGCGCGCCGGTGCGCACATGCTCGCGCTCGTCGACGACGTGGTCGCGCTGCAGCGCGTGTTCGCGGGCACGCTCGAGCTCGAGGTGGGCACCTTCGAGATCGCGGCGCTCGTTCAAGAGGTGCAGGAGGAGGTCGCTGGGCTGATCAACCGCACCCTGACGACACTCGAGGTCGATCGGGCGAGCGACGCCCGCCAGATGACCGCCGATCGGCACAAGCTGCTGCGTGCGCTCACCAACGTCATCCGCGAGGCCACAGGCGCCACCGGGCAGGGGGAGCTCACGCTCACGGTGCGGCGGGAGATCGAGCCGGTCGGTCGCGCGTGGATCGTGTTCCGGATCCGACACCCGGATCTCGAGGTCGCCGAGCACGAGATCACGGCGATGATTCGTGGCTTCGGTGAAGAGCGGACCCGCGCGCTCCCCCGCTACCACAAGACCGGGCTCGGGCTCGTGATCAGCCGCGAGTTCTGTCGTGCGCAGGGGGGAGACCTCACCGTGTTCCCCGAGGGCGAGAGCGGCACGGTGTTCGAGCTCAGGGTTCCGCAGAACGTCCGGTGATGCGCAGCCGTGACGTGAAGCCGAGCCACGTCGCGAACAGCGCGGGCCGATCGGGCCGATCGACGCCGACGCCCGCGAGGGCCGAGAGCGACACGGCGAAGTCTGCCTCGGGGGGCCACCACGCGCGCGCGCCGAGCGCGAGGTGGCCGGGCGTCAGCGCGCCGATCGTGGCGCGGAGCGGTGCGGTGCTCGGCCCGAGGCCGACCCAGGGGTGCGCGCGCACGTACACGTCGCGCCCCGAGGGCGTGCGGAACGCCCCTGCGCTTGCGGGCACGAGCAGATCGACGCCCGCTGCGATCGACAGCGACCCCAGCTGCCGCGTCGCGGCGCCTCCGACGACCAGCGCCCCGGCGTGGTGGGCATCGCCCAGGCTCGGATCGAGGAGCCAGGCGGCCGCGCCGCTCGCCTCGACCGTCGCCAGCAGGCGCGGGGGCTCGGGCTCGGGCTCGGGCTCGGGAGGGGGCGGAAGGTAGAGCGCCCAGGTCCCCTCGACGCGATACGCGTGGTGGCCTTCCGCGGCGGGCACCACGAGGTGAACCGGGGGCGAGACCCGCTCCAGCAGCGCGCTGACGGTCTCGGGCAGCCGCACCGACGGATCCCGGGTGGCGAGCGCGTCGGCGAGCCGCCTCAGCTCACCGGAGGTGGGGCGCCTTCGGATCGCATGGATCTCGCCGGCGCCCACGCGGAGCGTCGCGCGGGCGGCGATCTCGCCATCCTCCCAGACCGCGACGCGGTGCAGCCCGGGTACGACCGCGGCGCGCGGGCCGCCGGGGCTCGCGCCGTCCAGTGGCCTCCCGTCCACGGAAGCGCGCGCGCTCGGCGGCAGCGCACCGAGCTCCAAGGTGGCGCGCGGCATCGCCAGCACGCGGGCGCGCGTCGTCTCGAACGCGAGCCGCTCCGGCTCCTCGGGGATGTCGTCCGGCCCTGGCGTTCGCTCGGGATCGAGGGCCACCGCGTCGACCCAGGGCGCGATCTCCGCGGAGCTGCCGAGCAAGATGCGGTGCGGCTCGGCAGCCGGGTCGGTCGCGAGGGCGTCCTGAAACGCGCGATGCACGGCGAAGCCCTGAAACAGGAGCGCCCGGGTCAGCAGCTCGCGATCCGCGGCGTTACGGATCACCTGCACATCCGCGATCGCACGCCCGAGGCGGGCCATGATCTCGAGCTCGCCGTCGAACGCCAGCATCAGCGGTCGCACCGCCTCCAGCTCAGCGGAGAGGTCGGCGAGCGCGCGCGCATCGCGCTCGGACCATCCCTGCGGCGGCGCGATCTCCGCGACGTGCAGGTCGGCGAGGTCCGGTGTGGCGACCGGGTCCACCGGCTCGGCGAGCCAGATCGCCGTGCCCTGCGCGAGCGCCGATCCGAGCCCGAGCAGCCACCCGATCAGCGGCAAACGAACGCCCCGTCCACGACGGCGCACTCGAGCCCGCCCGCCTCGCGCACCGCGACCTCGACGGCGTGGACCTCACCCGAGAGCGTGGCGCGCACCTTGCACACACCCTGGTGCGGCTCGCGGACCAGCACCGAGGTGGTGCCGATCGCGCTCGCGCCGAGGCAGTCGACCTCGACGGTGGTGGCCTCTGGCACGGTGAACTTCACGGCGCGAAGGCGCGGGATGCGGCTCAGGTCGAGATCGGGCTCGCTCGAGGTGCGCAGCGTCGTCGGCGCGGGCGGCGCCGTCGGGGGTGCACGAGAGATCGCCGCGGCGCTGGGTGGCGGGAGCGGCGCGGGCACCGGAGTCGTCGGGGGGGCGTCGACGGTCGCTGGCGCGTCGAGATCCGCAGGCGCGTCGACGGGCTCGCTCCCGTCGGGTGGTGCGGCATCGGGGGGGACCTCGTCCTCCACGACCTGGATCGCGGCGGGTGCCGGGGCGGTGGCCGCCGCGGCGGAGAGGCCGATCACGCGCGGCGCCGCGACGTAGGCGACGCCCTCGATCGGCAGCACGAGCTGTGCCACGAGGAGCACGGCGATCGCGATGAACGCGAGGCCAACGGGGATGGTCACCGCGCGCAGCGGAAGCTCGGGCAGCGGGGCGGGCACGCGGCGTGGAGGTGGCTGGAGCGGCTCTTCGTGCAGCACCGGATGGGCGTGGCCGTCGAGCAGGATCTCCTCGCTCGCGAGATCGGCCGACACGGTCCGGTTCACCGCGATGGTGTCGTCATCGACCAACTGCGCGACGCGCGGGACGAAACGCGCCGCGAACGACACCTGCTCCTCGCCGGGGATCGCCCGCGCGAGCTTGCGCGCTTCGTCTGCCACCTCGGCCGCGAGCGGCCGCGAGCGCTCATCGAAGCCGAGCATCCGCTCGAGCAGACCCGCAACCGCGACCCCGTGGGTGCCGCAGCGCTTGTGGATCCGGCGCATCGCGCGATGGATCTTGTGCTGGTGCTCCGCGAACGTCAGCTCGCAGTTTCCGAACGGGCGTCCGACGAGGAGCTCGAACAGCACACAGCCGAGCGCGTAGACGTCCCCTGACGCGGTGTCACGGGCTTCGTTGCGGCGCTCTGGCGCCATGTACCGAATCGAGCCGTAGCGGATCGAGTCGGTGACGACCTCGCGCCCCTCGAAGTCCGCGGCGGCGATGCCGAAGTCGAGCACCTTCACGTCGCCGTCCGCGGTCACGCGGATGTTGCTCGGCTTGATGTCCCGGTGGATGACGTGCAGCGGCTGGCCGGTCTCCTCCGGTGCGAAGTGGAACGCCGCGTCGAGCGCGCCCGCCACCGCGGCGCAGATCTCGAGCGCGGCGGGGATGGGGTAGGGCTCCTGGGCCGCTCTGCACGCCTTGATCATCGTGTTGGCGTCGATGCCGTCGACGTACTCCATCACCACGGCCCAGCGACCGCCGACCCGCACCAGCCCGTCGACCTTCACGATGTGGCGGTGCCTGAGCTGGCCGAGCAGGCGTCCCTCGTCGCGGAACCGACCCGCCGCGTCGGCGTTGCGCTCCCACATCGGGTGCAGGACCTTGAGCGCCACGTCCTTGCGAAAGTCCCCGATGGACTGGAGCTCGGCCTGGTAGACCGTCCCGAACGTCCCGGTGCCGAGCTCCCGGACGAGGCGATACTGGCGGCCGCCGCTCATCCACCCCCCGCGCCTGGCGACGGGAAAACCCCGCCGTGCTTCGACTCTACCATCCCCGCGTCGTCATCGAGGCTGCGAATCCGCCCGGCACGCGCTATGGTGCGCGATCTCGGGGTTGCCCCGACATGGGAGGAGAGATGTCGCGGCGTACCAGCCCATGGATCGCCCTCGCTGCGGTGGTGTGCCTCGGCTGTCCACCGCAGGAGGTGGAGACGCCCGAGCCGGGGGAGCTTCGGATCGGGCTGTCGCGCGTGCGCATGCCAGCGCCGGTCGGCATCGGCACGGTGGGCTACGGGCCGATCGGCGCCGCCGCCAACCCGACGCCGTTCTCCGAGATCTTTCCCGGCACGAAGCGGGTGCACGGGCACCCGGACTTCAAGGCGGTGGCGCTGTCGCGTGGTCCCGACTTCGAGGTCGTGTTCCTGCGCGCCGACACGGTCGGCGTGTTCCAGCAGTTCCGCCGCGCCGTGGTCGAGGAGCTGATGGCGCGCACCGGACGCGACTTCGAGGACATCCTCGTGATCGGGGGGACGCACACCCACTCGGGGCCGGGGCGCGTGATCGACGGCGGCGGGCTGTTCAACATCATCGCCGACACGTTCTTCCCGGAGTTCTACGAGCGCATGGTCGAGGGCATGGCGGACGCCGTGGAGGAGGCCTATGCAGATCTCCGCCCGGCGCGGCTCGGGCACGCGATCGCCTACGCGGAGGACGCGCACGGCGACCGGCGCTGCGAGGACGGCGTGGACTACACCAACTCGAAGGCGCCGCTGCTCGTGGTCGAGCGCGACGGGCAGATCGACGCGGTGCTCACCTCGTTCGCGATCCACGGGACCGTGCTGTCGATCGACGACCACACGCTCTCGGCGGAGGTGCACGGCGCGATCGAGGCGGCTGTCGAGGATCGGTTCGAGCGGCCGGTCGAGGTGCTCGCGTTCAACTCGTGGGGCGCAGACATGTCTCCCGCGTCGCCGCCGAGCCGTGGCGAGGGTGCGACGCTTCCGGGCGGCTTCGACCAGATGGGCGCCATCGGCGAGGTCGTCGCCGACGCGGTCGAGATCGCGCTGTCCGACGTGGTGTGGACCGACGATCCGTCGATCGCGATGCGCACCTACCGGATCCCCATCGACCGCGCGTCGATCGGCTACGCGAGCGACGAGTTCCAGTACGAGTACGGCGGCGTGTTCTGCGGCTCCAACCACGTCGCGGACTGTGATCCCGAGACGATCGCCGCGGGCATCGACGGGCAGTGTATGGCGTTCAACGATGAATACCCGGCGCCACGGCAGACGGTGATCAGCGCGGGCCAGGTCGGGGACTGGCACTTCGTGACCTGGCCGGGGGAGCCGGGCACGCTGCTCGCCGAGTCGCTCATCGCGTCGCTCACCACCCGCGATGGCGTCTCGGATGTCCTGTTCCTCGGGTACGCGCAGGACTACCTCGGGTACAGCCTCGCCGAGGACGACTGGTGGCAGGGCGGCTACGAGGCGAGCGGCGCGCTGTGGGGGCCGCGGCAAGGCGAGTACCTGCTGGCGCGCACGGCCGAGGTGTTCGACCTGTACGTCACGGGCGCGGCCGCGCGGCCCGCCGACGAGCCGCCGCAGGTCGTGCCGTTCTCCGCAGGCGAGTTCAGCCCTCGGGAGGCCACGACGGCGCTCACGCCAGGCAGTGTGCTCGTGGACGTGGCCGCCGAGGTGACCCCCTCCGACGTCGTCGTGTTCGCGGTCGCCGGTCACGACCCGTGGCTCGGCACGCCGCTCGCGCGACTCGTCACCGAGGGCGGCGATCCTGTCGCACGACCTGGCGGAAAGCCGCTTGACTCGGACACCTACGCGTTCTGGGTCGACCTCGAGCCCGAGCCTTCCTACCGGGCCGACGAGGACGCCGCGTCGCGCACGTTCCGGTGGCGGTTCTCGCTGCCTGTCGCGCGGGCCGGGGCGGGACGCGCCCTGTCGGCCGGGGGCTATCGGATCGCGGTGACGCTCGCGGACGGCACCGAGGTGCCAAGCGGCGTGTTCACGGTCGTCGATCCGGGCTGATCGCTGCCTGAAGCAGCAGCCGCGTCGTGCGGAGCTGCAGCGCGGCGGCCAGCCACCGGCCCACCTGGTCCACGGCGCGCAGATCGCCGCCCGATTGCGCTGCCAGACGCGGGTTGGGTGGGGCTGCAGCGCACGCCCGCAGCAGCCGCCGCGCCTCGCGCGGCTCGGGCGAGCCATCGGGCGCGAGCACGTCGGTCAGCGCGTCCGCGGGCCCCCAGCGGAGGTGACCGTCGCCGCTCTCGAGCACGGTGACGCGCCCCTCGAGATCGACCCCGACCGGACCCCGACCGGGCGGCGGCGGCAGCGCGGCAGCGAGCCGGCCCACCGCGTGGAACAGGCGCCCCAGCCGGTCGACGCGGGCCACGGCGCGTCCGGCGCGCTGCAGGCGATGGCGGACGCCGGCCAGATCCTCGGCGAGCGCGGCGATCAGCGCGGCCGAGGCGTCGTCGGCAGACCGGGGCGGGAACACCGCGAAACCGGCGAGTACGCGCTCAGCTGGCCCCTCGGCGCCGTGCTCCCCCCACCAGCGGTGGAGGTGCTCGGTCAGTCGGCGCAGGTTCTGGCGTGCCTCGTCCGGCGCGCACGGCGACAGGCAGACCACGCGCAGGCCGGCGGGCGTGTCGATCCACTCGGGGTCGGAGAGGTCGGGGAGCCCGATCCGCGCGCGCTCCCACCGCGCCAGCTCGGCGAGCGCGCTGGCGAGCGCGCGGGTGAGCACCTCGGGGCGCCCGCGCTCGTCTGGATCGGCGAGCGCGGTCAGCGGCGCACCGGGCAGCAGCACGCGCAGCCCGGGCCATGGCCCCTCGTCGGCCACCACCGCGAGCTCGTCCAGGCCGCGCTGTGCGGCGCGGCCCGCTCGGAGCAGCGCGCGCCGAAGCACGGGATCGCGGGCCGCGCGGGCGTCGAGCGCGCGCACGCGCGCAGGGAGACCGGTGGCGAGGTGCGGGCCGTCCCAGGTCGAGGTCCACCCATCCCAGCGGATGAGCTTCTCGCGGCGGACGCCGGCGACGATCGCGGGGAGCCCGTCGCCCGCGGTGGTCAGCGCGTGCGCGTCGAGCACCAGCGCTGCGAGCTCCGGCCGCGTCGGGTGGCGATCCGCGTACTGCTCCAGCGCGCGCAGCAGCCCGGCGGGCTCCTCCACGCCGGGCAGCGGCACGTCGAGACCTTGGAGCGCGGCGCGGAGGTGTTCGGGCGTCATGAGGCGCGCACCCTATCGCATGGATCCTCGGATGACAGGATCCGTGCGGTGAGCAGACGCCCTCGTCGAACCGCTAGGGAGCGCTTCGGGCCGGGTGGCGACGGAGGCCGGCGGCGGGCCCGAGCCGAGCGAGCAGGCCGGGACGCTCTTCGTCCGAGGCGGCGTCGAGGACGGCGCGCGCGAGGCGGCGGGCGGCCGCGCGGACGGGCGCAGCGGCTGCGGGTGGGTGTGTGGCCGCGAGGGCGTCTGCGGCGTCCCACAGCACCTCGGCCGCCTCGGCCGGGTCGAGCCACGGTCCGGCCGCGCGCTGGACGGCCGCCCGAGCGGCCAGCGCCAGGTCGGAGGCGGGGCCGTCCAGGCTCGCGGCCAGGTTCACGACCGCGGCCTGTCGACCGATCGCGCCGCCCACGCCGGCGAGGCGGCCGAGGAGGCGCTGTGCCGCGCGGGGCTCGTCGAGGGCGACCAGGGCCTGGGCCTCGGCGAGCGAGAGCAGGTCGCTGGCGTCGTCGGTGAGCTCGGCGCCGTGGAGCGCGCGCGCGCTGCGGATCACGCCGAGCGCGGCGAGGGGGCGGCCGGAGCGTCGATGCCACTCGGCGCGAACGTACTGGTGGAGCGCATCGGCCCACGGGGCAAGGGCGAGGACGGGGGTGTCGCGCTCGAGGAACGGCGCGGCCTGGACCAGTCGGCCCGCGCGCGTGTCGGCCCAGGCCAGCGCGAGGCGCGCCCATGCCTCGCCGAGGTCTGAGCCGATCTGGGCCTCTCGCGTGGCGCGGCGTGCGAGCGCGGCCCGGTCCGGGAGGGTGGTGTCCTCCGCGCGGCGTCCGCGCCACAGGTCGAGCAGGGCCATGCCGTCCGACGCACCGCCGGCGAGGCGCCACGGCGCGGCGTTCGTCAGCCAGACCAGCGCGTTGAACCGGGCCATGCGCTCGATCCACCACACGTCCACAAGCGGCAGGAGCGCGGCGGCGAGCACGAGCTGAGCGAGCAGGCCGCCCGCATGGAACCAGGCCCGCCGCGGTCCGGCGGGGGCGATGGGCACGGCGGTCGCGGATCCGCCGACGAGCACCCACGCACCGACCCACACGACGAGGCCGCCCGACAGCCGAAGGCGCAGGATCGGCCGACCCGTCCCGATCCCGAACGAGGTCGCGCGGAGCCCGCCCGCGCGGGCGAACAGCAGGTGCCCCAGCTCGTGCCAGAGGATCACCGCCGGCCCGTAGACCGCGAGCGCCAGCAGCTCGAGCCCCAACGACGTCAAACGGCCTCCCGTCCTGAAGCGTAGCCGCGTCGCGCCGGGGATCGCTGGCGAACCGTGGGCGCCGCGGCTAGGAACCTCGGTCCGATCCGAGTACGGCGAGACGCGAGGGTTCCATGGCAGAGCGCGAAGAGCTGGCAGGGAAGCGATACGACGGCGGGTTCTGGTTCGTCGATCGCGGTGAGTTCCAGGCCTACGCGGACGCGACCGACGATGCGAACCCGGCCTACCGTGGCCCGGACGCCATCGCGCCGCCGATGTACCACGTCCGCGCGTTCATCGACCTGATGATGAAGCTCGCGACGGATCCGGCGCTGGAGCTCGACCTGCTGCGGCTGGTGCACGCCGAGCACGACATGACCTTCCACCGACCGCTGAAGCACGGCGACATCCTCCAGCTGCGCGGCGTCCTGCACGGCCTCGAGGAGAAGTCCTCCGGTCGGCTCGCCCGGTTCGGGCTGATCGGCTCCGTCGACGGCGAGCCCGCGGTCGAGGGCGTCACCTCGTACTTCATCCGCGGCGAGCGCAAGGCCGAGGGGGGGGCGCGTCCCGCAGCGACGCCCGCCGAGCCACCCGCGCCGGACATCGAGCTCAACCAGGACGTCGCGCCCGATCAGGCCACGCGCTACGCGCAGGCCTCGGGCGACCACAACCCGATCCACGTCGACCCCGAGACCGCGCGGCGCGCGGGGCTGCCGGGGGTCATCCTGCACGGGCTGTGCACGATGGCGTTCGCGCAGCGGGATCTGATCGACGTGCTGGCCGAGGGCGATCCGCGGCGGCTGAAGCGCCTCGGGGTCCGGTTCGCCAAGCCGGTGTTCCCCGGGCGTCCACTGAAGCTCGAGGTGTGGGGTTCGGAGGGTGAGGTGGCGTTCGTCACCAAGGACGCGGAAGGCAACGTGGTGATCGCGAATGGCCGGGCGGTCATCGCCCCGCGGGAGGGGTGATGCTCAAGCACGTCGATCTACTCGGGATCCTGTTCATCCTCTATGGGGTGTTCCAGGTGTTCATCGCGCTGTTCATCCTGCTGATCTACCTGGGGATCGGCGGGCTGATGGGGGCGGGCGGTGCCTCGTCCGGCGACGAGGAGATGCTGATCATCGGCGGCATCATGGCGGGCTCGGGCGGGCTGGTCGCGTGCATCGTGGGGGTGCTGGCGGTCCCGACCCTGCTCACCGGCGTCGGCATCCGTAGGCGCTCCGGATGGGCGCGCATCGCCGGCCTGGTGATCGGCGCGCTGTCGCTGACCAGCTTCCCGTTTGGCACGGCGCTCGGCGTGTTCGCGCTGATCGTGCTGCTCGACAAGGAGGTCGGCGTGGCGTTCAAGGGGGGCGGCGCCTCGTGAAGTGGCAGCGCGCTGGGTTCAAGGACGGGCAGGTGTGGGCCGCGGTGGACGACGCGGGCAAGCCGGTCGTGCAGGGGGGGCGGGTGCCGATCCGCTACAGCGACAAGCCGGGCGCCAAGGTCTACAATGCGGGCGCTTCGGGCGTGCAGATCCTGACGGGCACGCCCGCGGTCGAGCTGGACGACGGAGAGACCGCTGCGCCGCGGGCCGCGAAGGCCGCGCGCGGGTCCGGCTTCGGGAGCGCGGGCACGCGCACCGCGCAGCAGGCGGCCCTCGCGCGTGACGCGGCGCGCGATCTGCTCGGCGGGCTCGGGCCCGAGGTGGTGCGTGCGTTCACCGACGGATCGTGCAAGGGCAACCCCGGGCCCGCCGGCGCGGGCGCGCTGGTCGTGCTGCCCGACGGGCGGCGCGGCGAGCGCAGCCGCGCGCTCGGTCGCGCGACGAACAACGTCGGCGAGCTCGTCGCGATCGGGCTCGCGCTCGACCTGCTCGAGGAGGCGGGCGTGCCCAACGACACGCCCGTCGCGCTGTTCTCGGACTCGAGCTACGCCAACGGCGTGCTCACCCGCGGGTGGAAGGCCAAGGCCAACACCGAGCTGATCGTAGCCCTCAAGCAGCAGCTCGCGCGGTGGCCCCGCGTGAAGCTGCACTGGGTGGCCGGACACGTCGGCATCGCCGAGAACGAGCGCGCCGACGCGCTGGCGAACCGTGGCGTCGACGGGATCACCCGCACCACGTGGATCCCGTCAGAACAGGGATGACTGCCCGAGCGCCTCGATGGTCTTCCAGCGGGTGCGCACGAACGAGGGCCACGGGGCACCCCGCTTGTGCCAGGCGAGCAGCCACGCGCGCGTGACCGGGTCGGACGGGTAGCCCGAGCCGAACGGGCCGTGCACTGCGTCCAGCGCGGCGAGCAGGCCGTCGCGCGTCGTCTTCGCGAAGATCGACGCGGCGGCCACCGGCGCGTGATTCGCGTCGGCCTTGGGCTCCATCACCCACTCCGCGCGGTAGGCGTCTCCGAGTCGGGCCTTCAGCCGTTCGATGGTGGTGTCCATCGTGCGCGGGTGTCCGAGCGCGTCCACGATCACGCGATCGGGGCGCGCGCGCCGCACCAGCTCGACGATCGCCTCCTCCTCGAGCTGGTTGAGGTTGCCTGTGTCGATCTGCGCCGGCTCGATGCAGATCACGCTCGGGGCGCCGAGCGTCTCGAGGCGCGCGCGCACCGCGACCCGCTTCGCGGCAGAGAGCGCCTTCGAGTCGGCCGCACCGGCTGCCCACAGCGCGTCGGTGGCGTCGACGTCGACGACGAACGACGCCACCACCAGGGGCCCGAGCACGCAGCCGCGTCCTGCCTCGTCGATGCCGAGCACGCGCAACGGGTCACGCCCCCCGGGGCGTCTGGGCCTGCTTCAGCACGGCGTCGCGGGCGGCGCGGACGGCCGGGTCGGCGTCGCCCGCGACCTGCGCGAGCCACTGGGGCAAGATCTCGAGGAGGTTCCAGCGCGCGCACGCGTCGCCGAGCGTCTCGATCGTGGCGACGCGGACGGTCGGGTCGGCGTCCTCGAGCAGCCCGCTCACCTGGGTCAGCGTGGAGGGACCGCCGAGCGCGCCGACGGCCCGGACGGCGGCGTCCCGAACGAGCGGCTCGGGATCGGCGAGCAGGCGGCGCACGTTCGCGAGGAGCGACTTCTTCTCGGCTGCGGCGGCGTACAGCGCGATGCCTCGCCCGCGCGCGGGGTCGCGCCCGGGGAGGTGCCCGGTGAGGTTCTCCTGGAGCGCGTCGGGATCGGCGCGAGAGAGCGCGGTGAGCACCGCGGCGCGATCGTCGGGCCCCACCATGCCGAGCAGGCGCAGCAGCGCGTACGCGTGCGTCGGGAGGGGACTGGGCAGCGCGGCAGGCTGCTTCGGATCCCAAGCAGGTCCTGGCGGGGGTGGCGCTTCGCCTGCGTCGGGGACGATCGGCCCCCAAACTGGACCCTCGCTGTCGACCTCGGGGCCCCAGGTGCTGTCGAACGGGCTGCGCTCGGCGGGCTCGGGGTTGAGGGTGTCGGCAGACGACAGCGCGGTGGGTGGGCGATCCTGTGCCGGGATCGGCGCGTCGACGGGCAGCGACACGGCGTCGTCCCACCACTGACCCGGGCGGTTCTTCGGGAGCTTGCCATCGAGCCGCGCGAGCGCCTCGTTCGCCGCGTCGACGACCTCGGCGGGCCCGGCGTCGCGCTGCAGCTCGAGCTCGCGGCGGACGGAGGGCCCGGCGATGTGGCCGAGCAGGCGCACGGCGGCGGCGCGCACGCGCGCGTCGTCGTGGGAGAGCAGGATGCGCGCCCGCGTCGCGGAGGGACGGTCGACCGCGAGGGCGAGCAGGCGCAGCGCCTCGGAGGCCAGCTCGGGGTCGGGATCGGCTGCCGCCTCGCGAATGATTCGGAGACCATCGGCCTTTGCGGCGAGTCCGAGGTTGAACGCGAACCGGCGGACCTCGATCGCCGGGTCCTGCATGAAGGTCTCGATCAGGTCGAGCCCCGAGCGGTCGCCGACCGCCTCGGCGACGCGCAGCGCCGCGATCCGGTCGCGCATGTCGGTGCTGCGACGGGCTTCGAACACGCGATCCATCAGCGCGTCGGTGAGCTTCGGGTCGCGTGGGACCTCGCCGCCGCCGGCGGCGAGCGCGTCGTAGAGCTCCTGCACGTTCTCGGGGGCCATCTGGATTCGCCTCCGCGGGCCGAGAGCGCACCTTAGCAGCATTCGGGTCCCGACCCAACCCTCCGCGCGTGGTGGCGCGGCGAACCACTGCTCGGGGGCCTGCCCGGGGTCGCGTCCGCTCGCGCGTGCATCGGGTGGTTGCTTGGGGGTGGACGAACGCGCGGCGACTGCCTATGAGTGCGACCCTGTGTCACGAGAGATTCACGGCATGACTCTCCACGTCATCAAGCGGGGGCTCGACATCCCCCTGAAGGGCAGGGCCGACGGGGTTCCCGTCTCGGTCGCGCCATCCCGGGTGGCCTACTGCCCCACGGAGTTCCGCGGGGTCATCCCGCGCCTCGAGGCGCGCGAGGGCGACGAGGTGAAGGCCGGCTCGCCGGTGTTCTCCTCCAAGGCGCACCCCGAGATGAAGTTCCTCTCGCCGGTCGCCGGTCGGGTGGTCGAGATCAAGCGAGGTCGGCGGCGGGTGATCGAGGAGATCATCCTCGAGCGCACCGGCGACGGCGCGGTGTCGTTCGCGACCCACACGCTCGCCGCGCTCGAGAAGATCGGCCGCGACACCGCACGCGACCAGCTGCTCGCGGGCGGTCTGTGGCCGCTGCTGCGCACGCGGCCGCTCGACAACGTGGCGAGCCCCGAGGTCGTCCCCCAGTCGATCGTGATCGGCGGGATGCAGACCGGGCCGCTCCAGCCCGGTCCCGAGGCCCTGCTCGACGACGCCGACGCCGACTACGTGCAGGCGGGGGCGTTCGTCCTCCGCGCGCTCACGGACGGGCCCGTGTTCCTCGCGCTCGCGCAGGGGCCGGCGCATCCGGCGCTGGCCCAGGTGCGCGGCGTCGAGGTGCACCAGTTCGCCGGGCCGCATCCGGCCGGCGATCCCGCGGTGCAGGTCAACTACCTCGACCCGCCGCGCGGCACGAACCAAGTGTGGTGGCTCCGCGCGTGGGAGGTCGCCCTCATCGGGCGCCTGTTCCTCGACGGCGCGTTTCCCACCGAGCGCACCTACGCCGCTGCGGGCCCCGCGGTCACCACGCCGCGCCTGGTCCGCACCACGCTCGGCGCGCCCGCTGCAGGGATCGTCGGCGCGACGGTCGACGGGGCGAAGCGGTGGATCCGCGGCTCGGTCCTCACCGGCGCCCCGATCGGCCCCGACGGCTGGGGCGGCTTCTACGACAACGCCGTCACCGTGATCATCGACGAGGTCGTGCGCGAGCCGTTCGGCTGGGTCGCGCCGCAGCTGCACAAGTGGTCGTCGCACCGGGCGTTCCTGGCTGGGTTCTTCAAGGCGTCCACACCCCTCGATCTCCGCCCCGCGCTCCGCGGCGGCGTCCGTGCGCTGGTGCCGATCGAGGCCTACCGCAACGTGATCGCCACGCCAGACATCGACCCGGTCTTCCTGTTCCGGTCGGTGATCGGCGGTGACATCGAGGAGAGCATCCAGCTTGGCGTGCTCGACCTCACCCGCGAGGAGGCCGCGCTGCTCACCTTCGTGTGCCCCGCCAAGATCGAGTACGACGTGCTGCTCCAGCAGGCGTTGACGCAGTACGAGAAGGAGCTGTGATGCGCCGCTTCCTCGAGGCACAGTTCGCCCGCGTGCACCCGCTGTTCGAGAAGGGCGGGCGGTTCCATCGCCTGTGGCCCGTCTACGAGGGCGCCGAGACGTTCGCGCTCACGCCCGGCACGAAGACGCGGCAGGGCGCGCACCTCCGCGATCCGATGGACATGAAGCGCCTGATGATCATGGTGTGGTTCGCGATCGTCCCATGCCTGCTCGTCGGCATGTGGAGCATCGGGCACCAGGCCTACCTGTTCGAGGGCATGGAGGCCCCGCCTCTGGTGCAGAGCATGCTCCGCGGCGCGTGGCACATGCTCCCGATCATCATCGTGTCCTACGCGGTCGGCGGCACCTGGGAGCTGCTGTTCTGCGTCGTGCGCGGCCACGAGATCAACGAAGGCTTCCTCGTCACCGCCCTGCTGTTCCCGCTGACACTCGCGCCCACCACCCCGCTGTGGATGGTGGCGATGGGCATCAGCTTCGGGGTGGTGATCGGCAAGGAGGTGTTCGGCGGCGTCGGATACAACATCCTGAACCCTGCGCTCACCGCGCGTGCTTTCGTGTTCTTCGCCTACCCGGCGGCGATCTCGGGCGCGAGCATCTGGGATGTGTCGGGTCAGGGGAGCCTCGTCGCGTCCGCCTACGCCTCGGCGCCGGTCGATGGCTACACCGGCGCCACCCCGCTGCTGCAGGTCGCGAGCGCCGAGCCCGGAACCTCGTACGCGGCCGCGTTGGAAGCGGGCGGGTGGACCTGGATGGACCTCTTCCTCGGCACGGTGCCGGGCTCGATGGGTGAGGTCAGCGCGCTCGCCGCGCTGATCGGCGCCGCGTTCCTGGTGGCGATCGGCATCGCGTCGTGGCGCATCATCGCCGGCAGCGTGATCGGCTTGGTCGCCGTCGCCGCGCTCACCAACGCGCTGGCCGGGCCCGAGTCGCTCGCGCTGATGACCATCCCGCCGCACTTCCACCTCGTGATGGGCAGCTTCGCGTTCGGCGCCGCGTTCATGGCGACGGATCCGGTCTCCGGCGCGTCCACCTGGCGCGGTCAATGGCTGTACGGCTTCGGCATCGGTGCGCTCACCGTGGTCATCCGGGTGTTCAACCCGGCCTACCCCGAGGGCGTGATGCTCGCGATCCTGTTCATGAACGTGTTCGCGCCACTCATCGACTACTACGTGATCCGCGGCACCACCCGGGCTCGGGCCAAGCGTCTGGCGTCGGCCTAGGAGGAAGCGTTGGCGAACTTCACTACCGGCTACACCTTCGGCTTCGCGATCGGACTGTCCTCGCTGCTCGCGATCGCGGTCGCGTCGGCCTCGATGGGGCTGAGGCCGATCCAGCAGATCAACGAGAAGCGCGACCTGCAGAGCAAGATCCTCGGTGCGCTCGGACTGCCCGAGGACGAGTCGCAGGCGCTCCGCGGTCCGGCGATCGACACGATGTACGCCGAGCGCGTCGAGGTCATCGTCATCGATGATGCCGGCGAGCTGCTCGCCGACAAGAAGATCGAGGACGTGCTCGCCGAGCGGAAGGTCGCGAAGACGGAGGGGCGCGACGCCCACCTGCACGCGGTCTACTTGCGCAAGGACGGCCAGGCGATCGGCGCCTACGCGATCGAGATGTCCGGCAAGGGCCTGTGGGGACCGATCTCGGGCTACCTCGCGATCGCACCGGACGGCGTCACCGTCTCCGGCGCGACGTTCTTCGCGCCGAAGGAGACCCCGGGCCTCGGCTACGAGATCACCGCCGACACGTTCATCGATCAGTGGAAGGGCAAGAAGATCTACGACGGCAGCAAGCCGCGCCCCGTCCGCGTCGTGAAGGGAACCGCCGAGAACATTTGCCCCGGCGCCACCGAGTTCTGCGTCGACGGCGTGTCCGGCTCCACGCTGACGTGCAACGGCGTCGACCAGATGGTCAAGGACGCGGTCGAGACCTACAACCCGTACCTCGCGCGCGTTCGCGCCGGAGGTGGTCGATGAGCGCCCCGGCGACGGATTCCACCGCGGTCACCAAGCCGCAGGCCGAGGAGCTGTTCGGGAAGAAGCAGCGCAAGATGCTGTTCGACCCGCTGAGCGACAACAACCCGATCACGGTGCAGGTGCTCGGCATCTGCTCGGCGCTCGCCGTCACCGTGAGCATGAACACCGCGCTGGTCATGGGCATCGCGGTGATCTCGGTGCTGTCGTTCTCGAACGTCGTGATCTCGATGCTCCGCAGCTACATTCCGCCGAGCATCCGCATCATCGCGCAGCTGGCGGTGATCGCGTCTGCGGTCATCCTGGTCGATCAGGTGCTCAAGGCCTACCTGTTCGAGATCAGCAAGCAGCTCTCGGTGTTCGTCGGGCTGATCATCACGAACTGCATCCTGCTCGGCCGCGCCGAGGCGTTCGCGATGGCCAACCGCCCGTGGCCGAGCTTCCTCGACGGTCTCGGCAACGGGCTCGGCTACGCGTCGATCCTGCTCATCGTGGCGTTCGGCCGCGAGACGCTGGGCAGCGGCAAGCTGTTCGGGTTCAAGGTGGTGCCGCAGGTGGCCTACGACCTCGGCTACTCCGACATGGGCCTGATGGTGTTGGCGCCCGGCGCGTTCATCCTGCTCGGACTGCTCGTCTGGGCTCAGCGTACCTACACCGGGTACACCGAGGAGGCGTGATGGAAGATCTGCTCTCGCTCGCGGTGAAGTCGATCTTCGTCGAGAACATCCTTCTCGCCTACTTCCTCGGCATGTGCTCGTTCCTGGCCGTGTCGAAGAAGGTCGAGACGGCGGTGGGTCTCGGCGTCGCCGTCATCTTCGTGCTCACGATCACCGCGCCCGCCAACTGGTTCCTGAACACCTACCTGCTCAAGGAAGGCGCGCTCTCCTGGGCGGGACTGCCCGAGATGGACCTCTCCTTCCTCGGTCTGGTGGTCTTCATCTCGGTGATCGCGGCGCTCGTGCAGCTCGTCGAGATGATCATCGACCGGTTCAGCCCCGCGCTCTACAACTCGCTGGGCATCTTCCTCCCGCTGATCGCGGTGAACTGCGCCATCCTCGGCTCGACGCTGTTCCTGGTCGAGCGCGAGTACACCGCGACCGAGTCGCTGGTGTTCGGGGCGTCGTCCGGCGCCGGGTTCGCGCTCGCGATCATCTCGATGGCCGCCATCCGCTACCGCCTCCGCTACCACCACATCCCGGCGGGCCTCAAGGGCCTCGGCATCACGATGCTGATGACCGGCCTGATGTCCGTGGCGTTCATGGCGTTCTCTGGCATCCAGCTCTAAACGGGGTCTGTCTTGGACATCGCACAGCTCCTGCCGTTCATCCTCGCCTCCCTGGCCGTGTTCACCGGGGTCATCGTGGGCCTCGTCGCCCTGCTGATGATCGCCAAGCGGCAGCTCGTGGCCGAGGGTGAGGTGACCATCCAGATCAACGGCGAGAAGGACATCAAGGTCGCGCCCGGGCAGTCGCTGCTCTCGGCGCTCTCCTCCCAGCAGATCTTTCTGCCCTCGGCGTGCGGCGGCGGCGGCACCTGCGCGATGTGCAAGTGCCAGGTGCTCGAGGGCGGCGGCGACATCCTGCCCACCGAGACGGGCATGATCTCGCGCCGCGAGCGCAAGGAGAACTGGCGCCTCGGCTGCCAGGTGAAGGTCAAGCAGGACATGAAGATCCATGTCCCCGAGGAGATCTTCGGCATCAAGAAGTGGGAGTGCGAGGTGGTCTCGAACCACAACGTCGCGACCTTCATCAAGGAGTTCGTCGTGCGCCTGCCGCCCGGCGAGCACCTCGACTTCGAGCCCGGCGGCTACATCCAGATCGACGTGCCCCGCTACGAGTGCACGTTCCGCGACTTCGAGATCGAGGAGGAGTACCGCGAGGACTGGGACAAGTTCAAGCTGTGGGACACCAAGGCCTACAACCACGAAGACGACGTGTACCGCGCGTATTCGATGGCGAACTACCCGGCCGAGGGCGACATCGTGATGCTGAACATCCGCATCGCGACGGCGCCGCGCGGCATGGACGTGCCGCCCGGCGTGTGCTCGTCCTACGTGTTCAGCCGCAAGCCGGGCGACAAGGTCGTGGTGTCGGGCCCGTATGGTGAGTTCAAGATCAACCGCGCGTCCAAGCGCGAGATGATCTACATCGGCGGCGGCGCGGGTATGGCGCCGCTCCGGTCGCAGATCTACCACATGTTCAAGACCGAGCAGATGCGCGACCGGAAGGTCACCTACTGGTACGGCGCCCGCTCGCTCCGCGAGATGTTCTACTGGGAAGAGCTGATCGAGATCGAGAAGGCGTTCGACAACTTCCAGTTCCACCTCGCGCTGTCCGACCCGATGCCGCAGGACGCGTGGCAGGGCAAGGTCGGGTTCATCCATCAGGTGCTCTACGACCACTACCTGAAGGACCACGAGGCGCCCGAGGACTGCGAGTACTACATCTGCGGGCCGCCGCTCATGCTCCAGGCCGTCCTCAAGATGCTCGACGAGCTGGGCGTGCCGTCCGAGAACATCCGCTTCGACGACTTTGGTTCCTAGGCTCGCCCTCGCGCTCCTGCTCGTCGGGTGCGCGGCGCCGCCGGCGCCCGAGCGGGCGGTCCACGCGCTCCGCGGCGAGGCGTTCGGCACCACCTGGACGGTGAAGTGGCTCGGTGACGCGCCGATCACCGAGGCGGACGCCGAGGCGGCCATCGTCGGCGCGCTCGCCGAGGTCGACGCGGCGATGTCGACCTGGCGTGACGACAGCGATCTGTCCCGCGCGCGCGCAGCGCAAGGCCCGGTCACGGTGCGCGCCGAGACCGGGCTCGTGGTCGAGGCAGCGCTCGTGCTCGCCCGCGAGACGGGCGGCGCGTTCGACCCGACGGTGCAGCCCCTGGTGGAGCTGTGGGGGTTCCACGGCACCCCGCGCACCACCTGGCCTACCGACGACGAGGTCGCGTCGGCCCGGGCGCAGCTGGGCTACGATCGTGTCCGGGTCGTGCACGACGGCCAGGGCGGCGTGACGCTCGACACCGCCGGGACCGCGCTCGACCTGTCGGCCATCGCGAAGGGCCACGGCGTCGATCGCGTGTCGTGGGCGCTCTCCGATCTGGGCGTCTCGGAGCACATGGTCGAGGTCGGCGGCGAGGTGCGCGCGCACGGGCGCGGCCCTGGTGGCGTGTGGTGGCGGGTCGGCGTCGATCTCCCGAGCCCGAGTCTGAAGATGGGCGAGGCGCTGGCTGCGGTGGTGCAGGTCACCAACGGCGCGGTCGCGACCTCGGGCAACTACCGACAGAGCTTCCGCGTCGAGGGGCGCGAGGTGCACCACACGATGGACCCGCGCACCGGCTTCCCTGCCGCCGCCCGCGTCGGCTCTGCGACCGTGATCGCGCCGGACTGCCGCACCGCGGACGGCTGGGCCACCGCGCTGATGGTGCTCGGCGCCGACGAAGGGCTGCGGTTGATCGAGGGACGCCCCGAGCTCGAGGCGCTGGTCCTCGTGCCGGACGGGGAGGGCTTCGCGCGGCGCCTGTCCTCGGGCATGGCGCGCCACCTCGCGGACGACGTCCCCGATGCGTCGGGCCCGCCGACCCGTTAGGCTCGGTGCGGGAGGTGCCCGTGGAGATCATCGCCGCCGTCGTGCTGTTCGCCGCGTGTTTTGCGGGCATGGCCATCGGGGTCATCCTCTCCGACCGGGAGCTCAAGGGCTCGTGCGGCGCGTCGGCCGCGCTCGAGGACGACGCTTCCTGCGGTGCATGCACCCGCCAAGAGGCCGACTTGTGCCCGAGCGACGAGCCGCTCGTGCGCCTCGCCCAGATCGCTCACCCCAACCCGAAGCACCACCGCTGAGGGGTGTCGGTCGCGGCGATCGCGGGTCCGCGGGTCGTCTGGGAGCGTGTCGGGCGGGCATCGTGAGACTTCGCGACAAGCCACGCGTTGCTGGTCGAATCCAGGCGCCGGTATATTCTCCGTTCGTGGCCCCTACAGGGCCAGAACGGGTCCAGGAGAGATGATGAACGGCGCGCTGCTGCTCGGCCTCTGGTTCGCCACCGCGCTCATGGGCTGCAAGCCCGACACGGTCGACACCGACACCGGCGTGGTGGACACGGGCGCGGAGGTGCAGTTCAACCTCGGTATGGCCCCGCAGGAGGCGGGGAAGGGCGCGGCGCTCGAGGTGCTGCTCACCGCGAACCGCTCGACCTTCCGCTTCGGTGAGACCACGCTCGCCCTCGGCGAGGGCGTGTCGGTCGAGTCGGTGACCGTCCTCGACGTGTTCGAGGCGGTCGCTCAGGTCCGCGTCGATCCCGACGCCGCGCTCGGCGACCGCGACGTCGTGATCACGGTCGGGCCGAACGAGTACGTGCTCGAGGGCGCGTTCCGGGTCATCGACGAGTCGTTCGCGCTCGATCCGGCGGACGGGAAGATGGGCGAGATGCTCTACGTGTCGCTGATCGGCACGCAGACCGCGTGGGAGGCTGGCTACTCGTTCGCGTCGTTCGGTCCGGGCATCGACGTGCTCGAGTTCAACGTGCTCTCGCCCGGACTGGCCGACGCCCGCATCGCGATCCGCCCCGACGCCCCCCCCGGGCCCCGCGACGTCGCGGTCACCGATGGGCCGAAGGTGGTCACGAACTACGGCGGGTTCACCGTCGATCGCGCGGTGATCACCGCGTTCTGGGATCCGCCCGAGGTCTACCAGGGCACCACGGTGGGCTTCACGCTCACCGGTCTCGACACCGAGTGGACCGCCGGCACCGTGATCGAGTTCTGGGACGATGGTGGGCGCAACAACGACATCACCATCCAGTCCGCGACCGTCGCGGGCCCCGAGCGCATCACCGGCACCGTGGCCATCTCGAACGCCGCGCGGCTCGACTATCGCGATGTGGTGGTGATCTCGGGCGAGGAGTCCATCCTCATCCCCGACGCGCTCGAGGTGCTCGACTCGGCGCCGAACCTGTTCGACGTGGTGCCTCAGCTCGCGTTCGACGTGTTCCGCTCCATCGACAACGCCACGGGCCTGATCTCCGAGACGGTGCAGGCCTACGCGATCTTCTTCATCCCGCTGAACCCGCCGTGCAGTGGGGCCGGCGCTTCGGGCGACGGCCCCATGCCGTACGACAACAACGGTGTGTTCCCGATCCCGCCGCCGCCCGAGCCCGTCGACTGCCCGAACCCCGAGACGGTGAGCGCTGGCGACTTCGTGTGGTTCGAGGGGCCCGAGAACGTAGTCACGCTGCACAAGGACGTGATCCAGTCCACCGGGCAGATCATGTACTGGGGTCAGGACCTCACGCTCGAGGACTACCGGTTCGACACGGTCTACGACCTCCACACGCAGGGCGATCCGCTCGGCATCCCCGAGGTGCTCGTCGAGGAGGTCCAGCCCACGGTGCCGGCCGACTACTACTTCCTCACGCCCAACTTCTGGGGCGACCTCACCGTGTCGCGCGACGCAGACTTCACCTACACGTGGACCCCGGCGCAGACCTACCCCGACGCGATCTTCGGCACGCAGATCAGCGGGACGCTGGCGGTCGACGGCGAGCCAGGGTTCGCGGGCAGCCTCCCGTGGGACGACGGCGACCACACCTACCGCCCCGCCGAGCTGGCGCAGCTGATGCCGGGCCCGGTCTCGTTCTCGGCCTACAGCTACATCCAGGGGCGCTACTTCGGGCTGCCGTTCTCGCGGTACCAGACCGCGCGCTCGGACTCGGTGCTCTCCACCGATGCCTTCCTGATCCTTCAGTGACGAGCTCGCTCTTGGGGCACGCTAGGAGCCTTCCATGACCCGACGCCACCCCGCTCGCACCGCTCGCGGGACGCTCTCTGTGGTGCTGACGGCAGCGATGCTGCTCGCCGGCTGCAACGAGTTCTCGCTCTCGGGCTGGCCGCTGTCGGCCGTCGCGGTCACCGCGGGCGACTTCGATCGGGTCTCGGACCCGCTCGATCGCATGGTCGTACAGCACCAGACCTACGAGGGCATCATCTCGACCGCGACGTGGGATCCCACCTACAACCACGAGGCGGTGGCGCTCAAGGTCGAGGATCTGCTCGGCAGCTCGGGCGAGATGGGCCGGTACTCGGCGATCATCGTCGCGTCGGGCACGCGCGGGCTGGGCCTGCGGCAGTACAACGCGCTGCAGCCCGACGACCACCTGATCGCCGAGCCGAGCGTGATCGACAACGCGCGCGCGTATGTGCAGGGCGGCGGGGTGCTGGTGGTCACGGACTGGGCGTACGATCTGGTCGAGCAGACGTGGCCCGACGCGATCGCGTTCTACGGTGACGATGCGACCTACGACGCGGCACAGCGCGGCGAGATCGGGCGTGTGGCGGCCGACATCGTCGACGCCGAGGTGAGCGAGGCGCTCGGCTACGACGCGATGGGGGTCCGCTTCGACTACAGCAACTGGGCGGTCATCGAGTCCGTGAGCGAGGACGTGCGCGTCGTGGTGCGGGGCTCGGTGCAGTACCGCCCGGCCGAGAGCGAGGAGGCCGTGACGCTGCCCGACGCGCCGCTGATGGTCGCGTTCCAGCCGCGCGGGGCACGGGGGAAGGTCGTGTTCATGAACTTCCACATCGATGCGCAGGTTCCACAGGTGATGGACGACTTGATCAGCCAGGTCGTCGGCACGTTCGAGGCCGTCGGAGGGGGTAGCGTTGCGGTGGACTGAAGCGGCCCTCGTCACCCTCGCGGTCGGGCTCGGGGCATGCACCGAGTACGGCTACACCGAGATCAAGCAGCAGGACTTCTTCAGGCAGGACCGACGCAACGCGGTGGACTTGCTGGTCGTGGTCGACAACTCGTGCTCGATGGTCGAGGAGCAGCAGAACCTCGCGCGGAACTTCCTCGCGTTGATCAGCACGTTCGAGGAGGCGGACGTCGACTGGCAGATCGCCGCGACGACGACCGACGTCGAGATCGCGAAGTTTCGTGGTCGGCTGATCCGGGGCGAGGACGAGGTGATCCTGCGCGGCCCGACCGGCGAGATCGACCGCGTCGAGTACTCGAGTGGGTGGGGGATGGAGGTCGACGTCGCGCACATGTTCCCGGGCGACGACCTGTCCCGCCTGCGCTTCTCGTGGAACGACAACCCGGACAACTGGTGTCCGGCGACCACCGAGCTGGGCGAGACGGGCCTGCGCGGCACGCCGGGCGCGCGGAACCCGGGCTGCGCTGGCGAGGCGCCGTGGACGCCGCCGACCGGCGAGGTCGATGAGGGGCCGCGCGCGCCCCGTTCGGGCGACCTGGTGATCACGGAGCTCCTCACCCAGGCCGCGCGCGAGGACGGCGACGCGCTGCTCAACTGCGAGTGGGTCGAGATCACGAGCCAGAGCAAGGACACCCTCGACCTCACGCAGCTCTCGATCCTCGATGGTGGGCGCAATCACATCGGTCCGAGCGGCCCGGTGAGCTTCCCGGACGGCAGCACCGTGGCACCCTACGGGGTGTTCGTCGTCGGGCGGACCGATCACGCAGCGTGCGGGCTGCCGAGCGATGCCTACACGTTCGCGAGCGGGTTCTCGCTGATGGACGACGAGGTGGTCGTGACCCGCGACACGCCGTTCGCCGCCGAGCAGTTCAGCGAGATGGTCGCGCTCGGCACGACCGGCTCGGGGATCGAGATGGGCCTGGAGGCGGCGCGGCTGTCGTTCCTCGGCCACCCGCTCACCCCGCCGGTCGAAGAGGCCGGCGCGCGCCCCACCGATGTGGCGTACTACACCGAGTTCAACGGCGCGTGGCTCCGCGACGAGGCGGCGCTGTCGCTGCTGTTCGTCTCGGACGAAGACGACCTCTCGCCCTACGCGGTGGACGCGTACATCCGGTGGTTCGAGGCCCTCAAGGGCGACCCGGGGCACCGCGATCCGAGTCTGGTGACGCTCTCGGCCGTTGTCGGCAAGGATCGGCCGCCGAACCCGAGCCTGCCGGCGTGCGAGAGCCCGTCTGGGGTCGCTGGCTACGCGCTGCGCTACCTCGTCGCCGCGAGCCGCACCGGTGGGCTCACCGAGTCGATCTGCGACGAGGACTTCGCGCCGGTCGTCGAGCGACTCGGGTTGACGCTCTCGGGGCTGAACCTCAGGTTCGTGCTCAGCCGTTGGCCCAACGTCGACACGTTGACGGTCAAGCTCTACGCGGACGAGAGCACCGAGTCGTTCGTCCGCGACCTGATCCCGGGGGAGGACTTCACCTACGAGGCCCCGTGCAAGCGCCTCATCTTCACCGAGGACCAGGTGCCGCCGAGCGAGCACTACGTCGTCGCGACCTACAGCGCGTTGCCGCCGGGGCAGGTGCCCCCCGACGCCGATCCGGAGTGCCTGTGATCCGCAACCTGTTCACCCTGCTGCTGGTCGCCTTCGCGACGTTGTCGTGCAAGCCGCGCTACGAGTGCAGCGCCGAGACGCCGTGCCCGTTCGGAGAGACCTGCGTGGGCGGCTTCTGCCAGGAGGTCGCGTGCGCGACCTCGGCGCAGTGCCCCGTCGACCATTTCTGCACGGTCGGGCGACAGTGCGTGCCCGGCTGTGAGGTCGACGGCGACTGCGCCGCGGGCTTCGTGTGCGACGCGGAGGAGGCAGCCTGCGTCGAGGCGGACTGCCAGGATACCCGCACCGACTGCGGCTACAAGGAGTACTGCAACGCGGCCACCGGCGAGTGCTACACGGCAGGCGGCGACTTCTGCAAGACCTGCACGCGGCGGGCGGACGACTGTGCGCCGGGCAACGTGTGCTGGGGCGGGTACTGCGCGGTGAACTGCGACAACGGCCGGGAGTGCCCGTCGGGCTTCGACTGCCTGCCGTTCGTGGACGAGGTCGGCAACGTGGTCGGCAACTACTGCATCACCTACTGCTGGCAGTTCGAGGGCTACGCGCCTGGCTCGTTCGCGCGGGGGCCCGAGGACGCGGGGCCGCTGCCGCTGGAGTGTGACGAGGACGAGGCGCGCGAGCTGCTCCCGCCACCCCCCGAGCGCGAGGAGTCGAGCCCATGAGGGCGTCGTCCGCGCTGATCGCGCTGTGGGTCGGGCTGCTCGGCTGCCCGCCGGTCGACACCGGCGACACGACGGACACCACGGACGTGGTGTTGTTCGAGGGCCCCACGCTCGGCCACACGCCGCCGGCGCTCGTCGAGGCCGGCGAGGCGATCCCGGTCGAGGTCACCGCCGAGGACGCGGACGGCGTCGGTGGCGTGCGCGCCTACTTCCGGCCGGTCGGTGATCCGGTGTGGGACACGCTGATCCTCGAGGATCAGGGTGATGGGACCTGGACAGGCACGGTACCCGGCAGCGCGGTGCGGCCCCCGGGCGTGCAGTACTACCTGCGCGGGGAAGACCAGTCCGAGTTCAAGACCGCGTCCTATCTCCCAGAGGCCGGCCAGCAGGGGCCGTTCGTGGTCGAGGTGCCCACGCGCGGCGAGCCGCTCCCCTACTATGAGGACTTCGCCGACGCGACCGGCCCGCTGTCGCTGTACGCGCTCGGATGGACGGAGCACTCCGGCGCGTTCGCGGGCTATCCGTGGGGGCTCTCCGACACCCGCTTCAGCACGCCGCCGTTCGCGGTCCGTCATCGCGCCGGCGTCTCCGGTCTCCCTGAGATCGACGACTGGTTGATCTCGCCGCCGATCGATCTCGGGGGGATGTCCGAGATCCAGGTCACCTGGCGGGAGTGGGGGAGCCGGGTCGCGCTGGCGAACCACGCCTTGTGGTTGTCGGCGGGCTCGGCCGATCCCGAGGACGGCGCGTTCGTGCTCGTCACCGCGCTCGACGCTCCGCAAGAGGGCGCGTGGACGCCCTCGCAGGTCGTCGACCTCTCGGCGTGGGCTGGCGAGCCGCTCGTGTACCTCGCGTGGCGCTACCAGGGGCAGTTCGCCGACGACTGGTGGATCGACGAGATCTCGGTCGACGCGCTGGCGGCCGATCTTCGCGTCGACGGCTTCGACGCGTTGCCGGTCGATCCGGGTGGGCAGACCACGGTGACGGTCTACCTCGAGAACCGATCGCCGAAGGCGTCGGGGCCGTTCACGGTCACCGCCGACGCCGACGCCGCGCTGGGTGTGTTCTCCGCGCCCGTGGACGTCTCGGATCTGGCCGGTGACGCGACCACCGAGGTCGTGTTCACGCTCGACGTCGATGCGGACCATCCCGACGACAGCATGCTCCCGTTCACCGTCTCGCTCGATCTCGGCGGCGAGGAGCGTTCGTGGGATCTCGCGCTGGTCGTGGGCGAGATCCCCGCCGCGTCGGTGACCGTCACCCCGGGTGCCGCGGCGCTGGTCCAGGGCTGGCTGGGCGTAGGCTCTCCAGATGCGCCCACCGTCGAGATCGTCGCGTTCTCGCAGACCATCGCGTCCACGACGACGTTCGACGTGCTGCTCGACGGGCTTGGCGACTACCTCCCCCCCGGTCCAGGCGGCGACCGGTGGTACGTCCGCGTGGTCAGCACGGCGGACGGCACGGTCGACGCGTTCTCGATCACGGCGGGCGGTGAGACCTACGAGAGCGCGGATGTCGGCGGGTTCGTGGAGGACGTCGACGGCGTGTTCTACCTTCCGCGCCCGCCGCGCCCGGTGGTCACGAACGTGGTCACGGATCCGGCGACGGCGGCGCCGGGGCGCGCGGTGACCCTGACGGCCACCCTTCGCAACGATGGCTCCGACACGGTCGGCGTGACCATCCTCGCGGTGATCAGCGAGGACCCGGACGTGATCGTGGTCGACGTGGTCCCCGCCGAGCTTGCTGCGGACGGATGGGCCAACGGCGAAGCGATCTCGGTGACGCTGACGCTGGAGGTCGCGAGCACCAAGACGGACTCGCGCCCGGCAGGCCTCCGGTTCGAGGTCACGGACGAGGTGGAGACGGTCTCCACGCGGACCACCCTGCCTGTGCCCTGGCCAGTGGTTCAGGTCACCGGCGTGGTGGTGGTGGATGCGTCGCCCGGCGGGAACGGAGACGGCATCTTCGACCCGGGCGAGAGCGCGCAGATCCTCGTGGAGCTCACCAACCAGGGCGGGCGGCAGGCGTTCAACCTGGAGTGCACGCTGGCCTACGCAGGCGGTGACGTCGTGGTGGCGGTCACCGACGCGAGCGGCGTCTACGGCATCATCCAGGTCGGCGGGACGAACGACGACGTGTTCGCGCTGTCCGTCACCGGCGGGTCCGTCGGCGACGAGGCGCGGTTCACGCTGACGTGTCAGGACCAGCAGGCGTTCACCTACGTCTCCGGCTTCACGATGGCGCTCGGTGAGTACCCGTGGGTCCGGCTCTCCCCGCTCGACGACGAGGTCGGCGACCTGCTCGGCGGCGACTTCGACCTCGTGAACGGCCGCTACCGCAGCGACGGCGACACGCTCGAGATCATCGTCCGATCGGCCACCGCGTTCGACCCGACGAAGCTGTTCCTCGAGTCGTGGATGTACCAGCAGGGGAGCACCTACGTCCTCTACCAGCTCACGGTGCAGGGAAGCAGCGACGGCGCCGGCGGCGCGACGTTCGACGCACGCCTGCGCGGGTGCTCGCTCTACCTGAACGCGCGCTGCTACAGCTACAGCCGCATCAGCACCCCCGGCGTCCAGGTCACGTCCGACACCGAGGTCGAGCTCGCGGTGGATCTCGCGTCGATGGGGCTCATCGTCGATCAGCTCGACGCCGGCTTCGGCGCCGGCTTCTGCAGTGGCACGACGCTGTTCTGCGACCACATGCCCGATGGCTGGGGCAGCGGCCTCACGGGGCTCGACACGTTCCGCTTCCTGCGGATGGACGTCGGCGGCCCCTGATCTCCGCGCAGATCGATCGCGAGCCCGTCAGGGAGCGGTCAACCCTTGCAAATCACAAGTCAGGACCGTAGCCGGTCATTTTCGGGTCGGGCTACCCAGGGGGCTCACACGGGAGACTCCCATGAGTCGCTGGCTCGTCACCCAAGACAACGCCCAGTTCGGCGTCGATACGCTCGAAGATCTCCGTAGACTCGCCGCTTCCGGCGAGCTCGAGGCGGGCGACATGGTGCAGCCACCGGGCGCGGCGGACTGGCTGTATGCCGGCGAGGTCCCCGAGCTCTCCACGTTCTTCGGGGCCTCGGGCACGCTCGACGACGAGGACGACGAGGGCGACTGGCGCCCGCGCCGCGGCCTCGGGATGCTCGGGACGGCGGCGGTCGTGATCGTGCTGCTGGGTGTGCTCGGCGTCGGCGTGCTGTCGATGGCGTTCTTCTACGCCCGCATGCCGGTGGGCGACGAGGCCCTGATCGGCGATCGTGGTCTGTCGTACAGCGAGATGCTCGTCACCGGCTCCGGCGTGCCGCTGCGCGCGGAGCCCAAGGAGGGTGCGCGCGAGGTCACGAAGCTCGCGAAGGACACCCGGCTACAGCTCCTCGCGAAGCGCGGGGACTTCTACCGCGCGCGCACCTCGGGCGGCGAGGAGGGCTGGGTGCCCGTCAACGAGGTGCTCCCGATGTACCTCCTGGGCGGTGGCACGGTGATGGCCGAGCACGACCCGCTCTACAACCCCGATCGCTACATCGACGTACGCAACGCGTCCTGGCTGCAGATCGACCAGAACAACAGCCAGCTCACCGTGTTCCGCTTCCTGGTCCAGAACCAGTCGCGGTACGCGATGACCGATCTCGTGCTGCTCGCGGTGATCAAGGACGCGAAGGGCAAGGAGCTCGAGCGGGTGGAGATCCCGGTCCAGGGCGTTCTTCCGGCGTCCGACAGCACGATGGTGGGCACGCTGGCACCCGAGGACAAGCGCGACCCCGAGGCGCGCCCGCAGTCGATCACCCACTTCACGTTCCAGGCGATGGCCGAGGCCGATCCCGACCTTCAGCTCTTGTACAGCGACGGCGTCGAGGTCCGGATGACGTCGGAGGACTTCACCGAGGCCACGATCGACGTGCTCGAGGTCCGGGCGATCCCGGCCACGCCCGCGCGCGGGTGAGCGCGGCGCGCCCACCGCTGCGCGTGCTCGTCGTCGGCGCGGGCGCGATCGGTCAGGTGTTCGGCTACCACTTCGCGCGCGGCGGGGCCGAGGTGGGCTTCGTCGTTCGACCGCGTCAGGTCGACGCGGCGCGCGCCGGGCTCGCGTTGTACCCGCTGAACCGCAGCGCCGCGGCGCGTCGGCGGCCGGTCCACTTCGACGACTTCGAGGTCTACGACGACCAGGACGTCGCGCTCGCCGCGCGCTGGGACGTGGTCGTCCTCGCCGTCTCGTCGGTGGCCGTGCGGACGGGCGACTGGTTCGCGCGACTCACCGCGGGCTTGGGCGACGCTCGCCTGCTCTCGCTGCTCGCGGGCGCGGACGACGTGCCGCTGGTCCACGCGCGGGTGCCGCCGGAGCGGGTCGCGTGGGGGATGCTCGCGGTGATCAGCTTCCAGGCCCCGCTTCCGGGCCAGACGCTGCCAGAGCCCGGCGTGTCGTGGTGGTTCCCGTGGGGCGGCGCGCTCGGGTTCAGCGGTGCCGCGGACGTGGTGGAGAGGGTCACCACCACGCTGGGACGCGGCGGCATGCCGGTGCGCCGCGTCGCCGAGGTCGCGGCCGATGTCGCGTTCATGGGGGCCGTGCTCGACAAGACCATCCTCGCGCTCGAGTGCGCCGGTTGGTCGTTCGCCGCGCTGCGCGCCGATCCCGAGCTGTTGCCGCTCGCGCGTGCGGCGATGGGCGAGTCGTGGCGGCTCGCCGAGGTCACGACGGGTCGGCATACGCCCCTGTCGCTGCGCTGGATCCGCCCGTGGATGCTCCGGGTCGTGCTGGGGCTCGCACCGCGGCTGCTGCCGCTCGATCTGGAGCGGTTCTTCCACTTCCACTACCACAAGGTGGCAGATCAGACCCTGCTGCTCCTCGACGCCCAGGTCGCGCGGCACGCCGAGCGCGCGATTCCGTGCCCGGCTACGCTCGAGCTCTCGGAGCGCCTGCGTCGTGGAAGATCTGACCGAGAGCCAGCGTGAGTCGCTGAGGCAGCGACTCGTCGCGACCGCGGAGAGCCTGCGGCGCGAGCTCGTGAGCACCGAGTCGTCTGCAGAGCCACCCGAGCTGGATCAGGCGGCGGTGGGTCGCGTGTCGCGGATCGACGCCATCCAGCAGCAGCAGATGGTCCAGGCGCAGCGTCGGCGCGCCGAGCTTCGGCTGAAGCAGATCGCGGTCGCGCTGGCGGCGTTCGAGGACGACACCTACGGGGAGTGCCGCAAGTGCGGTGAGCCGATCGGCTTCGGGCGCCTGCACGCGCGCCCCGAGAGCCCGTGCTGCGTGCCGTGCATGCGCGAGCTCGAAGGCGACTGAAGCGCGGGATCCGCGACGGCCGCCGGCGCCGTGATACGGCCGAGCGTCGATGGCCGAGCCTACTCACATCGTCGTGCGCGGGGCGCGCGAGCACAACCTGAAGGGCGTGGATCTCGAGATCCCGCGCGACGCGCTCGTCGTGTTCACCGGGGTGTCGGGCTCGGGCAAGTCCTCGCTCGCGTTCGACACGATCTACAAGGAGGGTCAGCGCCGCTTCGTCGAGTCCCTCTCCGCCTACGCGCGTCAGTTCCTCGGCACGATGGAGCGGCCGCGGGTCGAGTCGGTCGAGGGGGTGTCGCCGACCCTGTCGATCGACCAGAAGACGGTCAACCGGAACCCGCGATCGACGGTGGGCACGGTCACCGAGATCTACGATCACGTCCGGCTGCTGATGGCACGCCTCGGCACGCCGCGCTGCCCGGCGTGCGGCACCGAGGTGAGCCGGCTCACCGTGGACGCGATCGTGGCAGCGGTGCTCGAGCGGGCCGCCGGCCGCCAGGCGCTCGTGCTCGGGCCGGTCGTGCGCGAACGCAAGGGCGAGTACCGCAAGGAGCTCGAGGAGCTCGCGCGCGACGGGTGGCTGCGCGCGCGGATCGACGGCGAGGTGCGCCGGCTCGACGAGCCCACGACGCTCGCGCGCTACGAGAAGCACACCATCGAGGTGGTGGTCGACCGCCTGGTGCCCGACGTCGGCGAGCGCGGGCGTCTCGCCGAGGCGATCGAGACGGGGCTGCGGCTCGGCCAGGGCATCGTCGTCATCAGCGTCGCGGATGAGCCCGATCTGCTGTTCGCGGCGGATCGCGCGTGCGCGAACCACCCCGAGATCTCGATCCCGGAGCTCGAGCCGCGGCTGGTCTCGTTCAACGCGCCGCAGGGCGCGTGTCCGGGCTGCCAGGGGCTCGGCTTCCTCGAGCAGTTCGACGAGGGGCGGGTCGTCGATCGCGACGCGCCCGCGATCGACGCGTTCCAGGCGTTCAACGACGAGGGGCGCATCCCGTTCGGGCACTTCGACCGCGCCGCCCTTGGCGTCGCGATCCGCGCGCTGGGCGGCGATCCGCGCACGAAGCTGCGGGACTGGCCCGCCGAGCGACTGCAGCGCCTGCTCCACGGTGATGCGAGCCTGGTGCTCAGCTTCGAGCGCACGATGGACGACGGACGCGTCGATCGTCGGCAGCGCCCATGGAATGGTCTGATCCCGATCCTCGAGCACCTGTGGCGGTTCACGGGCGGGTTCGGTCGGCTCGGGGAGCTCCGGGTCAGCTCGCCCTGCCCTGCGTGTGACGGCGCGCGGGTCAACGCGATCGCGCGCGCGGTGGACTTCCGGGGGCAGGGCATCGTCGCGCTCTCGGCGATGACGGTGGCCGACGCGCACCGCTTCTTCACGGCGCTGGTGCTGACGCCCGACGAGGCCGAGATCGGCGCGCTGATCGTCAGCGAGATCCGGGATCGGCTGCACTTCCTGGACGAGGTGGGGCTCGGCTACCTCTCGCTGTCGCGCAGCGCAGCGACGCTGTCCGGTGGCGAGGCGCAGCGGATCCGTCTCGCGGCTCAGGTCGGCTCGGCGCTCCAGGGCGTGACGTATGTGCTCGACGAGCCATCCATCGGGCTGCACCCGCGCGACAACCAGCGCCTGCTCGCGACGCTGCGCCGCCTGCGCGATCGCGGGAACAGCGTGATCGTGGTCGAGCACGACGCCGAGACGATCGAGGCTGCGGACTGGGTAGTCGATGTCGGTCCGGGCGCCGGACGCGACGGGGGGCACATCACCGCATCGACCACGGGCGGTCGGTTCAAGCACACCGCGAACCTCACCGCCGAGTACCTCCGTGGCGACCGCGTCATCCCGATGCCGACGCGCCGTCGCCCCGGCAGCGGCGAGGCGCTCGTGGTCCGCGGCGCGCGCGCGCACAACCTGCGCGACGTCGACGTCGCCATCCCGCTCGGCACGTTCACCGTGGTCACCGGCGTGTCGGGATCGGGCAAGTCGAGCCTCGTGTTCGAGGTGCTCGAGGAGGCGCTGACGGCGCACGTCGCGGGTCGAACCAGCCAGGCGTCGTGTCGCGCGATCGAGGGGCTGGAGCGCGTCGACAAGGTGATCCGCATCAGCCAGCAGCCGATCGGACGCACGCCGCGCTCGAACCCCGCCACCTACACCGGCGCGTTCGACCTGATCCGCGATCTGTTCGCGTCGACCCCGGAGTCCCGTGCCCGCGGCTACAAGAAGGGTCGCTTCTCGTTCAACGTCGAGGGCGGTCGCTGCGAGGCGTGCCAGGGGGCCGGCGTCAAGACGGTCGAGATGCAGTTCCTGCCGAGCGTCGAGGTGCCGTGCGACGGCTGCGATGGGCGCCGGTTCAACCGCGAGACGCTCGAGATCACCTACAAGGGTCTGACCATCGCCGACGTGCTCGCGCTCACGGTGGCCGATGCGCTCGCGCTGTTCGCGAACCATCGCAAGCTCGGTCGCATCCTGTCGACGCTCGTCGAGGTGGGCCTCGACTACGTGCCGCTCGGCCAGCCCTCGACCACGGTGTCCGGCGGCGAGGCGCAGCGGATGAAGCTCGCGAGCGAGCTGCATCGCCCGGCCACCGGGCAGACCGTCTACCTGCTCGACGAGCCGACGACCGGGCTGCACTTCCACGACGTCGCCAAGCTGCTGCTGGCGCTCGATCAGCTCGTCGAGGCGGGGAACACGGTGGTGGTGATCGAGCACCACACCGACGTGATCGCGTGGGCCGATCACCTCGTCGACATCGGCCCCGAGGGCGGCGCGGGCGGCGGCCTCGTCGTCGGACAGGGCACGCCGGAGCACGTCGCGACGCTGCCCACGGCGACCGGGCGGGCGCTCGCGGCGCTCCCCGCGTTCGGTGGGGCGCTGGTCGCGGCCGAGGGCGCGCCCTCCAGGCCCCGGCGTCGCCGCGACGGGGGCCCGCGGGAGCTGATCCTCGAGGGCGCGGCCAAGCACAACCTGCGCGACGTGAACGTGCGCATCCCGCACGGCAAGCTCACCGTGATCACCGGCGTCAGCGGGTCGGGCAAGACCTCGTTGGCGTTCGACACGATCTTCGCAGAGGGCCAGCGACAATACGTCGAGAGCCTGTCCACCTACGCGCGGCGCTTCCTCGGGCGCATGGAGCGGGCCCCGGTGGAGCGCGTCGAGGGGCTCGCGCCCGCGATCGCCATCGACCAGCGGAACACCTCGCACAACCCGCGCTCCACCGTGGCGACCGTCACCGAGCTGCACGACGTGCTGCGGATGCTCTACGCGCGGGTCGGCGAGCCGCACTGTCATCGCTGCGGACGCGCCGTGCTGGGCTTTGCACCGTCCGAGGCAGCGCAGCACCTCGACGCCCGCGATCCGGGCACGGGCTGGCTGATCACCCGGCTGCGCGCCGCGGAGCACGGCGCCGAGCGGCGCAAGGGGCTGCACAAGGACGGCTGGTCGCGTCTGCTCGATGCGCGCGACCTCGAGGTGGCGCTCGACGATCCGGCGGCCGAGGCGCTGCTGGAGCACGGTGCGCGCCTGGTGCTCGATCGGTTCAACCCGAAGCGCGCGCCGCGCGCGCGGGTCTCCGAGGCGGTCGCGGCCGCCTATGCGCTCGGCGGCGGCGTGGCCGAGTTCGTCCCGCGTGGCGGCGGCGAGCCGCTGATCCTCACCGCGCGCCCGACCTGTCCGGCGCACGGCGAGGTACTCCCGGAGGCGCTGACCCCGCGGCACTTCTCGTTCAACTCGCGCCTCGGCGCGTGCCCGCGCTGCGAGGGCCTCGGGGTCGCGCGGCGCGTCGACCCGGACCTGCTGTTCCCGGCGCCGCACCTCGGGGTGTGGGAGGGGATGGATCCGCGCGTCCGGTCGGTGCTGGTGCGCTCACCGCGCACCCGTAGCCTCGTGCGCGCGGTGCTCGACACGCTCGGGCTCGACGAGGACACGCCGCTCGCGGACTACGCCGAGGCCGATCGGGCCGTGCTCCTCGACGGGAGCGCCGAGACGTTCGATCTGCAGTGGTCCCAGGACTGGGGCGCGACCAAGCGCACCGTCGAGGAGGAGCGCGCGTGGCCGGGGCTGTTCGCGATCCTGGACGGGTGGAGCAGCCGGCTCGACTGGATCACGGTGGAGCGCGAGTGTCCGCGCTGCGCCGGTGGGCGCCTCCGTCCCGAGCTTCTCGCGGTGCGGATCGGCGAGCACGGCATCCACGCGCTCACCGGGCTGTGCGTCGACGACGCGCTCGCCGCGGTCGACGCGTGGGCGTTCGAGGGCGAGCGCGCGACGATCGCCGAGCGCCCGCTGGTCGAGCTGCGCAAGCGGCTGCGGTTCCTGGTGGAGGTCGGCCTCGGCTACCTGGAGCTGGATCGGTCGGCGCAGAGCCTGTCCGGCGGCGAGGCGCAGCGGATCCGGCTGGCGTCGCAGCTCGGCGGCGGGCTCACCGGCGTGATCTACGTGCTCGACGAGCCCACCGTGGGCCTGCATCCGCGCGACACCGAGCGGTTGCTCGGTACGCTGGAGGGCCTGCGTGACCAGGGCAACACCGTGATCGTGGTCGAGCACGATCCCGAGACGATCCTGCGCGCGGATCACGTGATCGATCTGGGCCCCGGCGCGGGCAAGCATGGCGGACAGGTGCTCGCCGCCGGCACCCCGGCGGAGATCCGGGCGAATGAGCGCTCGGTCACCGGGCAGTGGCTGTCGGGCGCCGCGCGGATCCCGCCGCGGGGCGCGCGCCGCGCCCCGCGCGCGTGGATCACGCTGGAGGGTGCGACCGGCAACAATCTTCGCGGCGACGTGGCGCGGTTCCCGACCGGCGTGTGGAGCGCGATCACCGGCGTCAGCGGCTCCGGCAAGTCGTCGCTGGTGATGGACACGCTCGCGCCGGCGCTCCAGCGCCACCTCGGCGCCGAGGCGAGCCCGCTGCCGCACGACGCGCTGCACCTCGGCGAGCCCGTGGATCGCGTCGTGGTGGTCGATCAGTCGCCGATCGGTCGCTCGCCGCGCTCGACACCGGCGACCTACGCGGGCGTGATGGACGCGCTGCGCGCGCTGTTCGCGGAGACGCCCGGCGCGCAGGCGCGCGGGTGGAAGCCGGGTCGGTTCTCGTACAACGCGAAGGGCGGGCGTTGCGAGGCGTGCGAGGGGCGCGGCGCGACCTTGATCGAGATGCACTTCCTGCCCGACGTGTGGGTGACGTGCACCGCGTGCAAGGGCCGGCGCTTCGACCAGGAGACGCTGACGGTGCGCTGGAAGGGGCACTCGATCGCCGACGTGCTCGCGATGCGCGTGGACGAGGCGCTCGCGCTGTTCGCGAACGTCCCGCGACTGCAGCGGCCGCTCGCCGCGCTGCGCGACGTCGGACTCGGCTACCTCTCGCTCGGGCAGCCGGGCACCACGCTCTCGGGGGGCGAGGCGCAGCGGGTCAAGCTCGCCGCAGAGCTGACCAGCCGCCGGGGCCACTGCGTGTATGTGCTCGACGAGCCGACCACCGGGCTGCACCTGGCCGACCTCGCGCAGCTCCTCGCC
>CAYQSE010000008.1:0-57924 GCA_964419905.1 uncultured Enterobacteriaceae bacterium | reverse complement strand
AGGTGCGCCACTCCGCCGGCCGCTGGTCCTCCACCTTCCGCGGCATGCGCTAGGAGCGTGCGGGCGCGCGAAGTGCGCACGCACGCTCCTCCCAGCTCGCGGAGCGAGCGGTGCCTCTGCCTCTGCCCCTGCCCGTGCCCGTTCGGGGCGCTGGCAGGCAGACGTCACTCGGAGCAGCCGCGTCGACCGACACGATCCCCTCGCTCTCCTCGGCTTGCAGAGGAAGCCACGCCACGCCCGAGAGCCCCGGCGGCGTCGCTAGCGCACGAGGATCGTCGGGCGTTCGGAGGGAGTAGGGGCGGAGGGACTCGAACCCTCATGGCTTTTGGCCACCCGATTTTGAGCCGAGCGCGTCTACCGATTCCGCCACGCCCCCATCGCTGGCCCTCGTAACCTCATTGTCGCATCGCGAGCCACCGGATCAGCGTCCGCTCGCGTAGCTGCCTCCCGGCTCGGGCTGGAAGCCGTCCGCGCCGTATTGGTAGCGCTCGACGCGCAGTGCCCCGCGGGGCGTGATCTCGTAGAGGTTCATGCACGCGGAGCGCCGCCGCTCGGGCATGTACGCGTAGCCGCTCGATCCGGGGTCGAAGATGGGTATGGCGTCGTCCCCGAGCGGCAGCGGGACGGTGAACCCATGGTGCTCGTGCCCGTGCAGGATGGCGATCGGCCGCTTCGGCGCCGCCTCGAGCACGGCGATCAGCGCGCGTGCGTTGCGCAGCCCGTGGTTCAGGTTGTCGTAGACGGCCCCGTGGCGGTCGAGGATCGGGTAGTGCAGCGCGAGGATCACGTTGCGATCGGCGAGCGCGTCGGAGGCCAGCGCCGCGGCGAGCGCGTCGAGCTGCTCCTGGGGGAGCATCCCCGACGAGAGCAGTCCGGGCCGGTTCGGATCGAGCGCGAGCACGGTGACGTGCCCTACCTCCAAGCGCCCCAGCAGCGCGTCGCCCGTGGGTCCGAGCCCCATGTGGGGGGCGAAGAACGCAGCGAGCCGCTGCGCGCGCTGGGCGCCGCGGGTGTAGACGTCGTGGTTGCCCGCCATCACCAGCGTCGGCGTCGCCTCGAGCACGGGCGCGAGGCGCTCGGCGGCGAGCGCGAACTCGTCCTCGAGCGCGGTCGCGGTCAGGTCGCCGGTGATCACGAACGCGTCGGGCGCGAGCGCCTGCACATGGGCGACCAGCGCGTCCTGCACCTCGGGCGAGAAGTGCTTGCTGCGGCCGCGGAGCCACAGGTTCAGCCCGCCGAGCATGCGCTTGTTGCCCACCATCCGCCCGAGCGGTGGTGGGACGTACCAGTGGATGTCGGTGGCGTGCGCGATGCGCACCGGTTGGTCGAGCATCACGCGCTCCTGCGTCGCGCCGAGCGCGGGGTCCAGCCGTAGCCCGCGAAGCCCAGCCCCGCGAGAACGAGCAGGGCGAGCGCGGCGAGGGTGCCGACGGGGCGCCGGGACCAGGCGATGGCGACGGGGCGGCGCGCGTCCCCGGCGCGCACCTCGGCCACGCCGGGGAGCTCCGGCGTCCACCGCACCCTGCCGCGGGAGTCGGTGATTCCGATCGCGCGCTGTCGCTCCCCACCGAGCCCGCCGCGGTGGACGACCTGCACGGTGGCGCCCGGCACCGGCCGCTCCTGCGCGTCGACGAGCAGCAGCGTGCTCTCGACGCCGGCGCGCGGGGCGGAGTCCCACGACAGCGGGGGCAGCGGCTCGGGGACGGACACCACGTCGGCCGGCGGGGGCGGGGCGATGTCCGGCGCGTCCTGCGCGGGAGAGGTGAGCACGAGCAGCAGCCACAGCGCGATCATCGGGCCTGCTCCAGGATGACGCGGGTGCCCGCGGTCCACACGGCGACCACCACGATCGTGGCCGCGGCGGCCGCGGCGAGGCCCTGCGCAGGCAGACCGGGGAAGCCGAGGATGGCGGACGCTGCGAGCACGAGCGCGCCGGCCCCGGCGGCGAAGCGATCCGAGCCGCGCGAGCGGAGCGCGACCCACGCCGCGAACACCCCGACGCCGAGCGGCGCGAGCGTGCCCCACCACAGGGGCAGGGCGTCGCGCGCCGGGCCGACGAAGAACGCGGTGGCGACGGCACCCACGGCGCCGTGTCGGAGCGCGCGCGGCGCGACGGCGCCGCGCGACAGCACCGCGACCGAGGCGGCGACCAGGCTCCCGGCCCACACGATCCGCCACGCGCCGGACGGCGCCGCGAGCGGTGACAACGCCTCGAACGTCGCGCCGTGACGCACGCTCGCCAGCGCCCACGCGAGGGTCGCGAGGCCCGCGACACCCCACGGGAGGTTCCGTCGCCCCGGCGCCGCGCGCTGGCTCCCGAGCCACTGGCCGACCCCAGCCGCCGGGAGGAGAAAGCCGGCGAACACCGCCGCGGGCAGCCAACCGCGCCAGGTGCTCCACCACGGCTCGAGCAGCGTCCACGGCGGCGCAATCGCGACGGCCCGACCGGCGTCGAGCGCGAGCGCGCCGAACACCAGCGCGGCGAGCAGCGGGACCGCCACGCGATAGGCGCCGCGCGAGGCTGCCGCGGCGAGCCACCACGCGATCACCGCACCGATCAAGCCCCAGCGCCCGAGCGCCGAGACCAGCGGCGCGGCTGCGGCCGCCACCAGCAGCACGCCCCACAGGTCCGCGAGCGCGCGCACGCCCGTGTCGGACGGCGTGGCGGCATCTTCGGCGAGCCGCCACTCGCGCAGCGCGAGCGGGACGCCCAGGAATCCAGCGACCGCGACCGCGACGACGACGGGCGCGATGCCGCCCGCGAGCAGTCGCTCCGGACCCCACCACGCGATCACGAGCAGCGCGGGCCCGAGCGCGACCGCGCCGGGCATCGCCCACCCTGACATCCCCCGGCTCGTCGTCATCCTCGGGCCGTATCGCGTGCGTCGCGGACCCGCACCGGGCCCGCTCGGCTCACGCGCGCGCGGTCACTCGGCGGACCGGAATCGACGACACGAGCGCGATGCCGTCCTCGGCCTTGTTCAGCTTGAAGTCGACGTTGTCATCGTCGATCTCCACGTAGCGGGAGATCACGTCCATGATCTCCTCGCGCATCTGCTGAAGCTGGGCGGGCGTCAGGTCGACCTGATCGTGGATCAGCAGCAGCTTGAGGCGAGACTTCGCGTCTTCCTTGCTGCGGGGCTGCGACTTGAAGAACCGATCGATCCAGGCCTTCATCAGATCACCTCCCGAGCCGGCGTGAGGCCCATCCACTTCTTGAAGGTCGTCCAGAACCCGGCGGCGGCGTCGAAGTCCGGGAACGGGACCGCCTGGCCGGTCACCCGCGCGGTGATCCGCACGAACGCCTGACCGACCACCGAGTTCTCGTCGAACACCGCGGGCTGGCCGCGGTTCGCGCTGATGATCACGTCCTCGTGGTCGGGCACGAGCCCGATCAGCGGGATCGCGAGGATCTCGAGGATGTCCTCCTTGTTCATCATGTCGCCGCGCTGGACCATGCCGGTGCGGTAGCGGTTGATGATCAGCTCGGGCTCGGGGAGCTCGTGGGCCTCGACCAGCCCGATGATCCGGTCGGCGTCGCGGATCGCGCTGACCTCGGGCGTGGTGACGATGATCGCGCGGTCGGCGCCGGCGATCGAGTTCTTGAAGCCCTGCTCGATGCCCGCGGGGCAGTCGATGATCACGTAGTCGTGCTCGGCCTTCAGCTCGTCCACGAGGCGACGCATCTGGTCGGGCGTCACCGCGTTCTTGTCGCGGGTCTGCGCGGCGGGCAGCATCCACAGCCCCTCGACCCGCTTGTCGCGGATGAGCGCCTGCTTGAGCTTGCACTCACCCTCGATCACCTGAACGAGGTCATACACGATGCGGTTCTCGAGGCCGAGGATGACGTCGAGGTTGCGCAGGCCGATGTCGGCGTCGACCACGGCCACCCGCTGACCCGACAGGGCGAGGCCACAGGCGAGGTTCGCGGCGGTGGTGGTCTTGCCGACGCCGCCCTTTCCGGACGTGACGACGATGCACTGCGACATGGGTTCTCACCTCTTGCGGGGGCTAGCGGTTCCGGGGGCGGTAGGGCTCGATCACGACGTGCTCTCCGACGATGCGCGCGACCTCGGGCTCGGCGCGGAGCTCCTGCGTGCGCGACGCAGGGATCGCGATGCGTCGCGCGATGCGCACCTGGGTCGGGCGCAGGTCGAACGCGAGGATGAACGCGTCGGTGTCGCCCTCGGCGCCCGCGTGCGCGAGGCCCTTGAGCGCGCCGAGCACCATCACGTTGCCGGTCGCGTTGATCTCGGCGCCGGGGTTCACGTCGCCGAGCACGAGCACGTCGCCGTCGTAGCGGATGGACGACCCGGAGCGCAGCGTGCGCTCCACGGTGAGTGTGCGCCGGCCGCGGGTGCGCGCGTCGGCCTCGGGCTCGGCGGTCTCTGCCGCCGGCTCCGTGCTGCGCACGCGCTCGGCGGACTCGGGCTCCATCGCCTCGGGCTCGGGCTCGGCCTCGGCCTCGGCCTCGGCCTCGGCGTCCTCCTCGACAGGGTCCGCGGCCTCGGGGGCTGGCTCGGGCTCGAGCTCGGGGGCTTCGTCCGAGATCGGAAACAGCTTGAGCTTCAGCTCGCGCTCGGCGAAGCGGGTGATCGCCTCGGGCCGCGCATACAGCCCCGTCAACGCGACCCCGAACTCCTCCTTGAGGAGGTTCAGCACCCGGCGGAGGTCGAACAGCTCGATGGCGCGCGTGCCGACGTCGAGGCGCGCCGAGCGTCCGCCGATCTCGGCGAGCAGCGACGGCATGGCCTCGCGGATCGCCTCACGCAGCGCGTCGAACGCGACATCGGGCGGGAGCACGACCACGGGGACGCCATCGTCCTGACGGACGTGGATCACGGGCAGGTCGAAGGAAGGCGCGGGGAGCGACATGGGGCGGGGGGAGGGGAAGGGAGGGGAAGGACGGGAGCGGGGGAGGGGCGACCGGGGGGAGAGGATCGGGGAGATCCTGCGGAAGACGTACCACAGACCCACGGCGCAGGGCAAGCGCCATCGATCGCGCCCCTAGCTCAGCGGTAGGGGATGACCGTCACCACGTCGAGCTCGCCCGCGCGGTCGTACGCCACGATGTCGACCTCGTACTCGGGGTAGCCGCAGTCGAGCACGGTCGAGAACTCGAGCCAGTCCGAGTACCAGTCGATGCGGCGCGCCGTCTCGCCGTGGCGGCGCGAGAACAGCGGGAACGACTCGAGCGGCTCGGCGCCGGGGTCTTCCATGTCGTAGACGTCGGCCCACACCGCATCGACGTCGGCAAAGCCGTTCGGATCGCGGACGCGCGCGTCGAACGTCCACACGACGTCTTGCTGAAAGCCGTCGTATCGACACCCCGCGCGCGCGAACTCGATCTCGGGGGGATAGTTGGGCCCGGGCTCGCACCCTTGCAGGGCGGGCAGCGCGAACACCAGCACGGCGAGCAGGTACCGCATGATGGATCAACTACCGGATCACGCCCCATCGCGCGAGCGGGTGAGACGTTGAAGGACATGTCGTCGCTCACGCTGACCATCGGCTCAGCCGCCGCGGCTGCGGTGCGTGGCGGGCATCCTTGGGTGTTCCGCGAGCGCGGCACCGACGCCCCGGTCGGCGCGATCGTCCGACTCGTGGAGAAGAAGGGCGCCGTGGTGGGCTGGGGCCTCGCGGACGAAGGAACGATCGCGGTGCGCGTGCTCGGGCGCGGCGAGCCCCCGGCTGGCGGCCTCCCGCGGCTGATCCGCGAGCGCATCAGCCGCGCGGACGCGCTCCGGTGGCAGATCGCGCCGCCCGACACCGACTGCTGGCGGGTCGTCTCCGCGTCGGGCGACGCCCTGCCAGGGCTGATCGTCGATCGCTACGCGGATCTCGCGGTCCTGCGCGTGTACGCGGCGGCCTGGGAGCCGCACCTCGAGGCGATCGTCGCGGCGCTGGCGGGGCTGGGCTGGCCCACCACCATCTATCGGCGCCTCGGGGTGCACCGGGTGGACGCGGGTGAGGGCGGCGTCACGCTGTACGGGCCGCCGCCGCCGGACCTGGTGGTCGTGCAGGAGTACGGGATGCGGCTGATCGCGCGCCCCGAGGTCGGCCAGAAAACAGGTTTGTTCCTCGATCAGCGCGAGCATCGTGCGATGGTGCGGCGGTGGTCCGCGGGGCGTCGCGTCGTGAACCTGTTCGGCTACAATGGCGGGTTCTCGGTCGCGGCCGCGCTCGGCGGGGCGGCCGAGGTCACCACGGTCGACCTCGCGCCGGACGCGATCGAAGACGCACGCGAGAACTTCCGCCTCAACGGGCTCGATCCGGAGGCGCACCACTTCGAGGTCGCCGACGTGTTCCGGTGGACGCCGCGGGGCACCTATGACCTGCTCGTGGTCGATCCGCCGTCGCTGACGCGGGGGCAGCGCTCGGACGAGGTGGCGATCCAGGCCTACCGCGCGCTGCACAAGCGCCTCGCGCCCGCGGTGGCGCAGGGTGGGTTGCTCGCGACCGCGTCGTGCACCGCGCGGCTCTCGCTCGACGCCTGGCGCGGCGCGGTGCGCGAGGGGCTGTCGTCGCGCGGCGACTGGGCCTGGCACTGGCTCTCCGCCGAGCCGCCCGATCATCCGATCGCGCTGGCGCACCACGAGGCGCACTACCTGAAGTTCGCGCTCCTACGCAGGCTGTGATCGCGTTTCTTGACGAGGCCGTGTCGGTTGTGTGAAAGGAGAGGCAGGCCATCCTGGCCCCACCTTTATTCTCTCGCCGACGGAGGCCCCGGTTGAACGACCCGCGCATGCAGCACGGCGCGTCGATCCCGAGCCTCCGCGTCCGGACGGGGGAGCCTGGGAGAATCCCGTGCCTTCCGAGATCATCTGCAATACCACCGGGCGGGAGATCCGCGTCGGCCTCATGGAGAACGGGCGGCTCGCCGAGCTGCTCATCGATCGGGGCGACAACCGCGGCTACGTAGGCAACGTCTACCTCGGGCGCGTCGTACGCGTGTTGCCCGGGATGCAGGCGGCGTTCGTGGACATCGGTCTGGAGCGCGCGGCGTTCCTGTACGTCGGCGACATCGTGCCCGACGTGCTCGAGCTCAGCCGTCGCAGCGTCGACGAGGCCGAGCCGCCCACCGAGGAGGCGCCGCGCGCGACGCCGAAGGCCGGCCTGCCGCCGATCCAGGACCTGCTCAAGGAGGGCCAGGAGATCGTCGTGCAGGTCGCGAAGGATCCGATCGGCACGAAGGGGGCGCGCCTCACCACGCACATCGCGCTGCCCGGCCGCTACCTGGTGTTCATGCCGACGGTCGAGCACGTCGGTATCTCGCGACGGATCGAGCGCGACAAGGAGCGCCGTCGGCTGCGCGAGTTCGTCGAGCGCAACCGCCGCCAGGGCGCTGGCTACATCGTGCGCACCGTCTGCGAGGACCAGCCGACCGAGGCGCTCAAGGCCGACATCGACTTCTTGCAGCGCACCTGGGACCGCATCCAGGAGGCCGCCAAGCAGAAGAAGGCCCCCGCCCCGCTGCACGCCGACTACGGCCTCGTCCTGCGGGCGATGCGCGATCTGTTCGACGAGGAGGTCGATCGGCTGGTGGTCGACGACAAGCAGGTCTATGACGAGGTGCGCTCGTTCATGAGCGACTTCATGCCGAAGCTGCGCGAGCGGGTCCACCTCTACCGCGGCCAGGAGCCCATCTTCGACACCTACGGCGTCGAGGTCGAGATCGCGCGCTCGCTCGGCCGCAAGGTCTGGCTGAAGTCGGGCGGCTACCTCGTGATCGACCAGACCGAAGCGCTGATGGCGATCGACGTGAACTCGGGCAAGTTCGTCGGGTCCTCCTCGCTCGAGGAGACCACGCTGATGACGAACCTCGAGGCGGTCGACGAGGTCGTGCACCAGCTTCGCCTGCGGAACATGGGCGGCATCATCATCATCGACTTCATCGACATGGATCGCGAGGCCAGCCGCACGCAGGTGTACCAGCGCCTCGGCGAGGCGCTCAAGCGCGATCGGGCGCGCACGAACATCCTGAAGATCAGCGAGCTCGGGTTGGTCGAGATGACGCGAAAGCGCACCCAGGAAGGGCTCGATCGCTACATGATGGAGTCGTGCCCCACCTGTTCGGGCACGGGCGTGCTCCGCTCGCGGCAGACGCTGTGCTTCGACATCCTGCGCGAGATCCGGCGCGAGGCGCTGCGCCACAAGGAGGCGAAGACGGTGTTCGTGAACACCACGCCGGCCATCGCCGACCTGTTCTACAGCGGGCACTTCGGCGATCTCGAGGGCATCGAGGGCGACATCGGCCGCCCGGTCGTGATCCGTGCGCTCGGGCACTACCACCCCGAGCAGTACGAGGTCTACGCGCGGTGAGGCCCTCGGGGCCACGTCCGTGAGCACCTGGATCGAGGGTCGGGTCGAGCGCGTCGTGTACGCGTCGGAGGACGGGAGCTACGCGGTCGTGCGCCTGCAGACCGAGGACGGGATGACCACGGTGGTGGGCGACCTCGCCGCGGTGGTGGGCGACGGGTCGATCGACGGCGCGTTCCTCGCGGTCGAGGGTCGGGTCGAGGACCACGCGGTGCACGGGCGGCAGTTCCGCGCGACCGGGCTGATCCAGGCGCTCCCGCGCACGCTGAAGGGGCTCGAGCTCTACCTCGCGAGCAGCGGCATCCCGGGCGTGGGCCCGGTGCTCGCGCGGCGAATCGTCGGCAAGTTCGGCGCATCCACCCCCCGCGTGCTCTCAGAGGAGCCGGCGCGGCTCGCCCAGGTCGCGGGGATCAGCGAGCACCGCGCTGCGATCATCGCGGAGCGCTGGCACGCCGACGAGGAGGGGCGCGCGCTCGCGGTGATGCTGCGGGCGCTCGGACTGTCCGGGCGCCTGATCCAGCGGATCCGCCGCCGCTACGGCGAGCGCGCCGGGCAGGTGGTCGCGCGCGATCCCTACCGGCTGGTGGACGACATCGCCGGTGTGGGGTTCCGCACCGCGGACGCGCTGGCGCGCGCGCAGGGCCTGCCCGACGACGACCCGCGCCGCGTCGAGGCGGCGGTCGTGCACGCGCTCGGCGAGCAGGCGGGTGAGGGGAGCTGCTACACCCCGCGCGAGCGGCTCACCGCAGACGTCGCCGCGCTCGGCGTGCCCACGCACGACGTCGACGGGGCCATCGCGCGGCGCGAGGCGGTCGGCGCCGTGGTCACCGAGGGCGACCGCGTGTGGCTCGCGACCATGTACCGCTCCGAGGTCGAGGTCGCGATCGAGCTGCGCGCGCGAATCGACGCGCTGGAGCCGTCGCTGGTGCGTCCCGAGTCCGAGGTCGACCGCGCCGCGCGCTGGGAGGGCGTCACGCTCGATCCGGCGCAGCGCGACGCGGTGTGCGCGGCGCTCCAGGGCGGGGTCGTCGTGATCACCGGCGGCCCCGGGACGGGCAAGACCACGCTGGTCAAGGTGCTCGCGCGGGCGACGCGCGAGCGCGGCGAGACGTGGAAGCTCGCGTCGCCGACCGGGCGCGCCGCGCGGCGGCTCGAGGAGGCCACCGGCGGCGAGGCGAGCACGCTGCACCGGCTGCTCGAGTACCGACCGGGCGAGGGCGGGTTCCAGCGCGGCCCGAGCAACCCGCTCGAGGCCGACGGGCTGGTCGTCGACGAGGCGTCGATGGTCGATCTGCCGCTGATGGAGGCGCTGCTGCTCGCGCTCCCGCACGCGGGGCACACGACCGACCGGCCGTTCTCGCTCGTGCTGGTGGGGGATGCCGATCAGCTCCCCTCGGTGGGCCCCGGCCAGGTGCTCCGCGATCTGATCGACAGCGGCGCGGTGCCGGTCGTGCGGCTGCGGCACATCTTTCGACAGGCCGCGCAGTCGGGCATCGTCGTCGGCGCGAACGCGATCCTCGGCGGCGAGGTGCCGGACTCGGGTGAGCGTGCCGGCCACGACGACTACTTCGCGATCCATCGGGACGACGCGGATCGGGCGCGCGAGACGCTGCTGCACGTGATCGCCGAGCGCCTCCCCACGCTCGGGTTCACCCCGGACGACGTGCAGGTGCTCGCGCCGACCCGCCGAGGTCCGCTCGGCACCGAGATCCTCAACCAGGAGCTCCAGGCGCGCCTGAACCCCGACGGCGCGCCGATCAAGCGCGGCGCGCGCGAGTTCCGGGTGGGCGATCGCGTGCTCTGCGTGCGCAACCGCTACGACGTCGAGGTGTTCAACGGCGATGTGGGTCGGGTGGTCGCTCACGCGGCGGGCGCGCTCGAGATCAACTTCGACGGGCGGCAGGTGGCGTGGTCGCTCGACGACCTCGACCTGCTCGATCTCGCGTACGCGATGACGGTGCACAAGGCCCAGGGCAGCGAGTACCCCGCGGTCGTGCTCGCGCTGCACGGCAGCCATGGGATCATGCTCCGCCGCAACCTGTTCTACACCGCCGTCACGCGCGCCAAGCGGTTCTTCTGCGTCGTCGGCGCGCCCCGGGCGTGGGCCCGCGCGGTGGGGCACGCAGGCGGCGACGAGCGGTGGACGGCGCTGGCCGAGCGCCTCCGCCCGCCCGCCTGATCTGCCCGGTCCACGGCACTGCGACGTGCGATCGAGTGCGTCGTGCTCGGCGGGCCTTGGCTATCGGGCGCGAACGTCCGCGGGGATCGCCGCGTCCGGCGGGACGCACACCTCGAGCCGGTCCGCCTGGAATCCGGGGCTCTTCCATTCCCACCCGACTCCGACCTCGAAGCACACGGCCGGACCCGTCGCGGGGACGCGCAGCTCGAGCGCTTCCAGGACGGTGCCCGCCGGCGTGCCGTCGGGCCACTGAAGTGGCGTGCCCTCGGCGACCCGCACCCCAGGTACGCGCCCCGTGCTCAGGCCGCCGATCCCGTACTGGTCGAACTCGCTCGGCGCGACGCGGCCCGTGAAAGCGAGCACGGCCTCGCCACAGCCTGCGTCGGAGGTGGTGACTCGGGTTCCAGCGTCATCGACCAGGAGGTAGGGCGACTCGCTGTAGTTCCACGGCGGCTGCTGCCAGGAGACCTCGGCGCCGCCGAGCGCTGCCCGCACCTCGACGACGTCCTGCATGCGAAAGCCGTCGTCGTCGGTGGCCGGCGGGAGCGGGAGGACGCGGTAGTTCGTCCCGATGGCCGCGTCCTCGACCTGGATCGGCAGCAGGAACCCGTCGATCCACGGGCGCCCGTCGACGATCGGCGTCCCCGGGCGCAGGCGTGCGTAGGTGCCGTCGTCGAAGCTGCGATCGAACGGTCGCGTGAGGACCGGCGCGAGGTCGGCCCGGCGCACCCACAGGCGCAGCGCGACCCCGCCGGAACCCGCGGGCAGGTCCCGGCCCAGCACGTTGCTGCTGGCGCAGTGGTAGGGGCGGTTCGCGTCGTCGAGCCAGTCGATCGGGCCGGTGTCGACCTCGAGCCACGCGCCGTGGTCGGCCACCAGCCGGGCCACGTAGACCTCGCCGGCTCGTGCCGAGCGCGCGTCGCCGCCGTAGTCGTAGGCGCGCACGGGCTCGGGATCGTCGGGCGAGCGGTGCAGGCGCGCGTCGGTCCAGATCAGGACGAAGCGCGGGTCGGAAGTCTGGGACGCCTCCGCGGCGGCTCTTGGCGGCGCGCTGTGGGCGCAGCCGACGGCGAGGAGGAGGAGGAACAACAGGGGTCGGTGCAACATGCGGCCCCCCCTATCGCTCACCGGGACCTGGCGCGCGTACGCGGCGGAAGTCGCATCGGCGCGGCGCAGGCGGTTCTTGGCGGCGCGCTCTACAGCCCGGCGTCGGCGTCGGCGGAGCACAGGTCGCGGAGTCGATAGGGGTCGCTGCGCAGCGGCGCGTCCTCGGTGAGGTAGCCGAGCGGAGGCGACTTCAGCACGGCCGCGAGGTGCGCCTCGTAGGGCGCGCCGCCCCACACCGCGTAGCTCGCGCAGTACGCGTCGCGATGCGTCTCCAGGTGCTCGGTCACGCCCTCCTGGACGCGCTCGGTGTGCACGGACGGGTTCATGACCTCGTCGTAGCGCCAGGTCACCCACTCACCCCACGAGAACGGCCGCACTTGCACCACGCAGCCGTCGTCGCCGCGACGAAGCACGCTCCCCTCTCTCAGCAGGCCGTCGTAGAACCGGTAGCCGTCGTGGTTCGCTTGGAGGTCCGCGAAGCTGAACGCACCGGACGCCTGGAGTCCATAGATCGACAGCTCGGTGCGGACGCCGAAATCATGCGCCTCGTGGGGGGTCGCACCGAAGTCCGCGTGGCGCCAGCTGTCGAAGCCCTCCTCGAAGAAGTGGTCGAACTTGTCGGTGCCCACGAGCACGTCGCCGACGCGCACGGTCGCGCACACCCCCGCCCAGCGCAGGAGCATGTGCTGGAGGGTGGTGAGGGATCCGTAGATGTCGCGGCGGTCGTGAAAGTCGCGACGGGGAAGATCGCCTTTCTCGACCCAAGCGCTGTAGCGGTCGAAGCCCAGGGCGCGTAGCCCGCTGCGCCCCGGGACGAGCTCGTCGGCGGCCATCTCGTCGTAGATCGCCCGCGCCAGCGCCTGCCTCGTCTCCGCTTCCGGCAGGGCGCAAGCGGTCTGCGCGTTCACCTCGGCGACCACCTCGGCCAGCACGCGGTCCACCTCGGCGCTGAGCGGCGCGGTGACATCCGCGAGCGGGAGGTGGCGGTCGGTGAGGTTGTCCACCTCGTAGGCGAGCGCGCTCGGGACGAGCATCAACACGGTGGCGATCACGTCATGCACCTCGCCGATGAGCGTAGCTGCGCCTCCCCCAGACCGTCACCAGACCGCGACAAAGATTCGCACGCGCGAGGCGCCCTCGCGCGTGCGTCCTCATCGTCACGGAGCGGCTAGGGCAGCGCCACCGCGCCGTCGAACTGCTGGAGCAGCTCGCCCGGATGCGAGATCGGGTAGCCGTGCGTCACGTGGCCGCCCGCGATCTCGAGGTAGCCGGGCTCGTCGGGGGACTTCCCGGTCAGGTACGGGAAGAGGAGCGCGAGGTCCGAGGGCGTGATGATCGTGTCCTGCTCGAACGCGACGATGTCGAGGCGGGTCCCGTGGACGTCCGCGAAGATGCCCGGGGCCACGTCGCGCTGCGGGTAGCCTTCCATCCCGAAGAAGCCCCCCACCGCCGCGAGCGACTCGGGGCCGACCATCCCCGCGGACAACAGCGCCTCGGCCGTGAGCGCACCCTCGGCGAGCGTGCCTTCGAGCGTGCCGAACACCACGAACGGCCACATCGCGTCCGGGATGTCCAAGATGTCGCCGAGCGCCGGGTCGGTGACCATGAACGGACCGAAGCCCGCCGCGCCGCCGAGGTCGCGGAAGCCCCACGGCACCGACGCAGGGAGCGCCGGCGCGAGCAGCGTCGCGTGCCGAACCCCGTAGGCCTCGCGCAGGCTCGTCCCCTGCGCCTGGAGGTCGTCCTGCACCGCCTGCCAGATGAGGCCGCCCATGCTGTGCCCGACGACCCCCCACGGGCGGACCCCCTGATCGGCCAGGCGGTCGAGCGTCCCGCGCACCGCGGTGGAGTAGTCGTCGAGGGTCAGCTCGCCGAAGGGGAGGCTGTCGGGAAGCGACGACTGTCCGTGTCCGGGGAGGTCCATGATCAGGACCGAACACACCGGGCGTCCCTGGATCGGACGCGCGGCGATGGCCTCGGCGACAGGCGCGAGGCTGTTGGCGGTCGACGCGGCCCCGTGCACCATCAGCATCTGCCCCGTTGCGCAGGGTGCGTGCGCGTTGTCGATCACGCGCAGGTGGATGTCCGACGTGACCCCGTCGCGCAGCGCGACGTCGTCCAGGAACAGGTCCGCGGCGTGCGCGGCCGTGGAGAGGGCGAGGGCGAAGACCAGGGAGATCGAGATCGTGGGTCGCATAGCGGGCTCCGTTGCAGGGAAGAGGACGTGTCGGCCTTCGGGCCGGTCACCCTGCGAACGTAGGGACCTTCGGCTGTCAGCGACCTCCCGAGATGTGACAGGGTGCGACGCTCCTCGGCCCTGCTCGTCGGCGGCGCTCGCGACGCCGCATCGAGCGCAGATCGGGGCGTATCCGCGCCAGATGCGGCGGCTCCGTGCGAGCATCCGCACATGGAGGTCCCATGCGTCGGTTGCACATCGCGGTGTTCGCCGCGGCGGCGGGTTGCGGTGGGGACGTGCCGTACGAGATCCCGCCGTACGCGGATCTGACCGGGGCGACGGCGCTGGTGCTGTACGGCTCCACCGGGACCGAGCCCCCGGACCGCCAGGGGCTGCTCGCCCGCGTGATGGAGGGCGGAGGGATCGAGCCGGTCTTCCCGCCGGTCCACGAAGGCGAGGACGAGGAGGGTGTGCTGGTGCGGTATCCGCTCCCGGTGGATTCGCTGGAGGCCTCGGAGAGCGGCAGCGCCCTCGTGAGCGTACACGCCCATCCCTTCCGACCGATCGGCGCGAGCGAGGAGGACCCGCCGATCTGGTGCGGGATGTTCACGTTCCCCACCGACGAGGCCCAAGCGCCGCTGTCGTGCGTGACGCCGGATCCCTTGCAGTGTGCGATCGACGACGAGGGGGCGGCCGAGGGCGCATGTATCAAGGTCGAGTCGGGGCGGATCGCGCCTGACGGCACGGTGTGGGGGCTCGGCTATGACTTCGAGACCGATCAGGACGGCCAAGTGCTGTGGGCGTTCGTCGACGGGGTCGCCACGCGTGCCACGCCCCTCGCGCTGGATCAGGCCGAGCTCGTCGCCGCCGAGGCGGACGGCGTGGTGGTGCGTGTCGGCGACGACCTCGAGATCTACCGCTTGCAGCCTGACGCGCGTGTCGATTTCGACCGCCTGCCCTTGCATCGCGTCGTCACGCACGGCGCGCGCAACATTCGCTACCGCGGGGCGCTGCTCGTGGAGGACCTGGGTCCGAACCGCCTGCGCCTCCTCGACGTGGAGACCGCGGTCACCAGCGTGATCTACGTCGATCAGGACGAATCGGACTGCTTTCCGGGCCAGAGCGGAGGGGTGTTGTCGGACGGCGAGGTCCTGTACGCGATGGGGCAGACCGTGGAGGGCGACAAGTGGTGTCGGTGCGGGACCGACGGGGTGTGTGGCGTGGTCGGCGAAGACGAGGCCGCGGTATTCGAGCGCGTCGACCTCTATTCGGTCACGCTCGGCACGCGCATGGCGTTCGCGCAGGGCGGCTCGGGCGCCCTGCACTTCTTCGCGCAGGGCGTGATCAGCCCGAACTTCGCGAGCGACCTCGTGATCCGCGACATCACGGTGCTGGGTGAGGACATCTACTTCTCCGGCGTGAACGCCGAGAACGAGGGCGGGCTGTTCCGGGTGGACTTCGATGGCGCCGCGTTCTCGTTCACCGCGGTTCAAGGCATCGAGGGGGAGGGGGTGGTCGAGTTGATCCCGCTCGATCCGCCCGGGTAGAGCGACGGACCCGACCGAGTCCCCTGGTAGGGGCGATGCGGGCCCCCGCTGATAGCCGGCGTCCCGCCGACAGCCGTGGCCTGGCCGCTCGAGGGGCTAGTAGGGCAGCGGATCGAAGCGGACCACGTCGGCCAGGTTCGTGAGGCTGCCGCGAAGGTCGTCGTCGCATGGGATCTCGACGGCCCCTTCGCCGGGTGCGGGGACGACCAGAATCCGTGTAGACCCCTTGGAGTCGGCAATGCGGGTGTGCACGGTGTACGTCGCTGTCCCCGACTCGAAGGTCACTTCTCTCCACCCGTCGCTTACCGAGCCGGTGGCCTCTTGGTAGGCGAAGACTTCCTTCGCCGGCGTCGCGGCCTTCGGGAACTCCAGCTCGACGTTGTCGAGCGGTCCGAACCGGTACTTCAACACGCCAGTGTCGGGCCTGATGGGTCCGGCGCTGCAAAACGACAACACCTTCCCTCTTGCGCCGCGGCATGAGAACCAGGCGACCTCACCCTGCTTGCAATGGGTGCCATCCAACGCGATGACCTTGCTTGGCTGTACCAGCGTCACCTCCGGTTGGTCTGGGGACGCCGCCTTGGCGGCTGGCGGCCCGCTTGACTCATCGGCAGGGTCACGCTCGTGACGACCCTGATCCGCGTTGGGGGCACGGCGGAGGCGGGACGACTCGCCGCGCCCGCGCTTGACTACGTCGCGTCGATGCCGCGAACTGCCCGGGATCGTGGAGGGCTGCACCGAATAGCGCGCGAGCGAGGCCGAGGACGGCTACCACGTGTTGTGAGGCTCAGGGGGCGTCGGCCACGTACAGGTCGCTGCCTCTCACCGTCCAGGTCCGTCCGCCGAGGGTGGGCAGCAGCGCCAGGTCGGCCTGGGAGAAGAGGGGCTCGGCGTCGCCGTCGGGCTGGAGCGCCCACCCGTGCATCCACCGGTGCCAGCGCTGGTCGTCCGCGCCGCTCGGCGCGTCCTCGTCGTCGATCTCGCCGTGGGTGGCCCACATCACGGGGGACGCGCCCACCCACACCGCGATCCACAGCTCCCGCGACAGCTCGCGCAGCTTGCCGCCGCACGGGCCGGTCCACACCGCGGTGTCACCGGACAGCCAGCCGGTGTCGCCGTTCTCGCTCGGGACCCGGCGGGCCTGCATGCCCCAGTCATCGCCCCACCGCGCGACCAGGCACGCGCCGTTCGAGAAGGCGAAGGCTTCGACCCGGGCGTCCTCGGTGCCCAGCCAGTCGTAGGAGGTCGAGAGGTCGACGACCTGGTCGGCGACCGGCTCGCCGGTCCGGTCGAAGGTCTGGACGCGGGTCTCGGCCAGGGGCCCGTCCAGGACGACGTGGTGGCCGCTCCCCAAGGCGGCCCCCACCTCGGTGACGGTGCCGGCGACGAGGTCGACCGACACTCCGGTCCCGCGGATGGCGAAGCCCTCGCCGTCGGGCCACGGCAGCACGTCCAGGAAGAGCTCGGCGGGGAGGAGGATCAGGGCGCCGTCGCTCGCGCGACCGGTCGCGTAGAGGTCTCCGCCAAGGTCCACGATCAGCGCATCCGGGTGGACGTGGGGGACGCTCGTGACGGCGCCCTCCATCGGGACGCTGAGGAGCAGCTCCCAGGCGCGGGTGGCCGCGTCGATCTCCCACAGCTCGAGGGCGCCGGGCACCTCGACCACGGCCCACAGGCCGCGGGCGTCCGACCTGCGGCCGACGGCGCTCGGGGCGCCGGGGCCGTCCACCGGCACCACGGTCGCGGTCGCGTAGTCCACGAAGACCGGATCCTCCGCGCCCTCGGGCCAGACCAAGTGGCCGCCCGGCGCGACGGCGGTGCCCTGGGATACGATGTCCAAGGGCGTGGTGACCACCGAGCCATCGGCATGGCAGGAGGTGAGCCGGGCCGGCGCGTTGCGGTAGATGTGCAGCCCGCCGTCCACGACGTCCCACAGACCGATCTCCGGGGCGTTGGCCAGGAAGGTGGGCATCCCGATCTCGCCCGGACCGCAGAATCGCTGGATGGTCCCCGCGGCCGCGTTGACCACCTGCAGGTCGATGCCCGAGGCGGTGGTGAGCTCGACGAGCAGCAGGTCAGGATCGCGGTGGCCGACCATCGACGTCGGGGGCCCGCCGGAGAAGGTCACGACCTGCGCCTCCCGGGAGCCGACCCGGGGCACGACCGCGCCGTCCGGCAGGTCGCCGGCGCCGCACGCGAGCAGGAGGAGGGCGAGGTTCACTCGGGCACCGGCAGCGCGACGAGGAAGCTGGCCCCGTTGGACGCTCCCGGGAAGGTGTGGGGCCCCCACGCCGTGGTGTCCTGAATCGTCCCGGCGACGAAGAGGCGATCGCCGTCCGACACGAGATCCACCCACAAGGGATCCGTGGGGTAGGTCGGGCCGAAGGTGCCGAGCCACGGCCCGCCGCGATCGTGGACGTGCAGTTGGGTCGCGGCGACGTACATCGCGTCCTCGGGCCCGGCCGTGACGGTCATCCGGCTGAACGCGTCCACCGCCACTTCCACCGCCCCCCGAAACTCGCCCTCGCCGGTGAACGCCGCGAGCACACCCGGGGAGATCCCCGTCTCGCGGACGTAGGCCGTGCCGTCCGGTAGCGTCAGCTCGCCCATCGCCAGCGTGGGGTAGAACGCGAGGGGCACCAGCAGCAGGCCATCCGGCCGGAGCGCCATCCGACCGACGTGGGTCTGGGTGGTCGCGATCATCGGCCACACCGGGCCGCCGAGGATCCCGAAGATCCCGGTGTTGTCCTCGGCGCTCGGCAGGTCGGCGCCCTCGAAGACCCCGCTGTTTCGATACATGCCGGTGATCGCGACCCCGCCGTCGAAGGCGATCAGGTCGACGGGTCGAAAGGTGCCGAGCTCACGAACCTCTCCGAGGACGCCGCTCGCGTCGACGTGGGCGATCCACGCGCCGTTCACCTCCTCGCCACCGAGCTCGCCGAACACCGACTCGCCGGCGAGCCAGACGCCCCCGTCACCATCGGAGGCGAGGGCGGTCGGATCGGGCGGCACAGGGACCGCGTGCAGGACGGCGCCGTCCTCCCCGAGCTTCCACAGCTCGGGCGTGGCCAGGGCCTCCGGGACGAGGGGCTCGACGAGGACCCACGCGCCCTCGAGGGCGACCAGGCCCAGGCTCTCGTGGACGACCGCAGCCTCGACGCCCGCACCCGGGCGCCACCGCACCAGGAACAGGTCGCGCCCGCCGCTTCCCGCCACCTCGTCGGTGCCCTCGACGCGGAGGGTGCCCCAGACCGTTCCGCCGGCCCAGACGGCGCCGTCGACCGGCGCGATGCGCTCCACCTCGGCGGCGATCTCGCCCCGGATCGACAGGCCGAGGCAGGTCGGGGTGTAGCAGGAGGGCGGCATGCGCTCGGCGAGATCGGGCAGGCCGCGCGGACCGGTGTCGGTGACGTCGCCGGGGAGACCCGGGCCATCGCCGGTGCAGGCGAGGAGCCACAGGAAGATCATCGGCCCTGCCCTCCGATGACGTAGAGCGGTGTGTGCAGGAAGAAGCGGCGCAGGCACACCCCGTCCATGCTGGTGATCTCCCACAGGTTGCCCGGTGGAACCTCGAACGACTCGCGGTAGGGCACCCCGCGCGCGTACGGCCCGAAGATCAGGGTCGTGGAACCGACCGCCCCCGTCGGGGCGAGGGCCGACATGCGCACCTGGGTGCCCGCGAGGTTGTAGACCTCGATCTGCATCGCCTCGCCGGCCCCTGACGACACCGCGTCCGCCAGCTCCTCGCAGGAGCCGTCGGGCTCGGGGAGCTGCCCGGTGGCCTGGGGGTGGAGGCGCTCGAAGCGCCGCGTCCCGACGGCGCGGCACCGATCCGGGCACGGGGCGTCCGCGTCCAGGCAGTCGCGCTGGATCGCGACGTCGAGCTCCATCCCGTCGCCGCGAGCGCTCCCCTCGAGGAACACGGTGTAGGCCAGGTCGCCCTGCTCGACGCGGCCAGGCAGGCACCCGACCCCGCCGAGATCGCCGCACCGCACGCCGACGTGCCCCCAGGACAGGGTCATCGCATCGGGTCGTTCGGACCACGCGTTCTCGAGGGTGACGGCGAAGGGCCCGTCGATGGGGAGCGGCTCGCAGTCGAGCGCCTCGCCGTGCACGGAGTAGAGGACCTCGTCGGGCTCGCCGTCGTCGCACGCGAGGAGGAGCGCGATCCCGGCCGCGACCGCCCAGAGCTTCATGGCGCTCTCCCGTTGCCCGCGTTGCCGCCGCTCCGGCGCGGCCAGCCGACCGACGCCGTGTGGAGCGACCCGCCGAGGTCCCACGCCACGAGCCCCGCCGCCCCGGCGGTCCCCGTCGCGTTCTGGCCGCCGACCATCGCGACGAGGTAGCCGTCGTGCAGCAGCGGCCGCCCCGCGAGCCACACCGGATCCCCGTGGAGGTACACCTCGAGGGACGACCGCTCCTGGCCGTTGCGGCCGAGGATGCACACGTGGCCGTAGGTCTCGTCACGGCGGGTGCACCCGAGGTAGAGGTCCTGGTCCTCGGCGATCACGCCCTGCGTGATGCCCGCATACCCGTCGCTCCGGGCCCGCTCCTGTCCGCTCCGCCCGTCGAGGCGCACGACCTCGCCGTCCTCGGGGCCGCACAAGACGGCGACGTCGCCGTCGCCCCACACGAGAAGCTCGAAGGGCAGGTGGCCAGGGGCCGTCTCCCACGCGACCTCGCCCGTGGTGGGATCGAGGGACTCGACCACGAAGCTGTCGAGCGGGCGGTTGGGCGTCGTCTCGGGCCAGGGCGAGGAGGCGACGAGGATCGCCCCGTCCCGGCCGATCGCCAGCGGAGCGGTGGTGAAGCCGACGTCGACCGCGAACCGCTCGGTCCCGTCGGGCTCGAGGGTGACGACCCGGTGGCCGTCCTCCCGCGCAACGAGGAGCGTGATCGCACCGTCGCTCCCGATGACCGGTGACCCGAACGGGAGCCCGTCGACCACCGCGCGCCACTTCGGGTCGCCGTGGGGGTGGATCGCGTGGAACAGGCCGCTCGCGTCCCCGATGTACAGGGTGCCGTCGTGGCCGATCGCGGGCGTCGTCCACGCGAGGTGGGGCAGCGGCACCTCGTACCAAGGCCCGAGCGAGGCCGTCGTCACCCGAAGACGGTCCCAGATCCCCCACACGACGAAGCCGTCGTCTGCGACGGCCGGGGTGGTGAAGGAGTCGGCCTGTTCGCCGGTCTGGAAGAACTGGTAGGGGTCGTCGGCACCGTAGACGTCGCGCGACATCACCAGGGCGTACGGCACGCCCTCGTTCGTGAACTGCTGCACGGGCCAGTACAGGTAGCCGTCGTCGCTGATGACCGGCGGCGCCGAGATCTCGCTGGCGAGGTGGAGCGGGAGCGCGTCGCGTGGACCGCAGGCCGCCAGGAGAAGGAGGAGCATTGGCGTGAAGCCTAGCAGAGCCCGTGCCTCCTGCGCCAGATCCGAGTTGAGCCGACGACCAGCGACCCACACGTCCAAGCGCCGCCGTTGACGGACGCCTCCTGGACGGCCTCGGACCTTACACTGGCGTCGACGCGGGAGAAGGGGCGTACTACCCAAATCTTCCCGGACATGCGCCAGGACGGTGCGCGGGCGCGCGGCCACCTCGATGGGACGGCCCCGCATCCTGTGTCGGCGCGCACTGCCCGCGCCGCAAGCTCCACCCAAGGACATCGACATGACCCGATTCACACTGCTCCTGGCGTTCCTCACGGCCTGTGGTGCCGACGGCGCGGGCGTGCTCGCTCAGACCCCCGAGGGGGTCGCGCGGGCCTGGTTCGCTGCCGCTGAGGCCGGGGACACGGCGCGCCTGGCTGGTTTCGTCGACCCGCGCTGCGCCGACGCGCCCGTAGGGCAGGGGGCGCCCGCGCGGATCCTCGGGAAGGACGTCGACATCCGGGACCTCGAGCTGGTGACGACGCAGGCGTCGGACGGCGAGGCGAACGTGGCTTACAACTTCCGTGGCGAGCTCTACAGGGCGCGTACGACGCGCGAGAAGACGGTAGCCGGCCGGGACGTCGTGGTCACGACCGAGGCGTCGAACCTGGACATGGGCGAGAAGTCCGGCAATCTCTCGCTGATCCGCATGGACGGGTCGTGGAAGGTGACCTGCACGTTCGCGGCCATCCGCGCTCAGTAGCGGCGCGCGAGGCCGCCTGGCGAAGGAGGCGCGTCGGGGCGGAGCCCGGCCGAGGTCGCACGCTCGTGGCGGGGAATCGAGTAGAGTGGGGTCGGAGGTGCACGTGTTCCTCGGCTTCCTGTTGCTCCACCTTCCCGCGCCGGCGCTCGCGTGCAGCTTCGAGAGCTTGGGACACGTCATCCCGACCGAGCCGCTCGGGTGGACCGCCGACGGGCGCTACTTTGCGTACCGCGCCGAGCAGTGGTCCAACGACGCGGCGCGAGCGCGCCTGATCTCCGTCGTCGACGTGCACACCGATCACGTCACCTTCTTCGTCGAGGGCCTCGACGACACCGAGGACGCCGACGAGGCGATGCTCGCGACGTGGCGCGCCTACGCCACGGCCGAGCAGTGGGCGGCGTGGTCTGCCGCGAACCCGACGACGCTTCCGGCGCAGAAGGCGACGTGTGGTGACGCGCGGCTGGTCTTCGAGGTGGCGCACCTCGGCGGCTACGCCGCGCCGCCTGCAGCGGGCGAGCCCTGGGACGGCAGCGCAACGCGGCTCGCCGCGCGGGACGAGGCGTGGGCGACGATGGGCGTCGAGCGCGACGGCCAGCGCTGGACCCACATCGAGCTGAACGCGAACCAAGGTGGGTTCACGGTGGTCACCGCGTCGGCGAGCTGGTCGCCGGACTGCAAGTTCGTCGCGTGGGTGCTCGCTGGCTACGCGCCGGGTCGCTCGGATCGCTGGCGCGTCCCCCCGTACAATCCATCGAGCGCAGTCGTCGTCAGCCCTGCCGGGCCGCTGATCCACATCATGGCGCACCGCACGGCGTCGCATGTCGCCGAGCCGCTGCGCGCCGCGCTGGACGCGGCGGGCTTTGCGCCGCACATCGGGCCGCGTGCGCGCGGCGACCGCGACGCGACCGTCGTCTATGCCCGCTCGGCGAGCCGCCCCCTCGCCGAGCGGGTCGCCGCGGCGGTGCCCGGCGGTGCGACCGTCGACGTGCTGAACTGGCCGACTCCGGCGGACGTCATCGTCGCGGCTGGGCGCTCGGTCGTCGGAGACACGCCATGATCGCGCTCGCGTGGCTGCTCGCCGCGTCGGCCGTCGCGACCACCTGCCCGGAAGCGCCGCGGTTCGACTACGACGGAAAGACGTTCACGGCGACGTTCTGCCCGAAGGAGAGCGGGTGGGTCGGCGCGACGCTGCGGAGGTCGAGCGACGGGCACCAGTTCGACCTGCCGGTTCGCCAAGGCCGGGCGGGAGAGCCGGTCACGCTCAGCGCCGAGGTCGGCCCTGGCTATGTCCAGGTCGTGCTCGCCGTGTGGGAAGAGAACGCGCCGTGTGAGCGGGGGGCCGAGGCGCGGCATGGCTGCCGCGAGTACGGCTATGTCGTCGACGGGCTGCATGACGGCTCCGACTACCCCGCGTGGGCCTACGAGCGTCGCTATCATGCGTTCCACGATCTGACGCCGCGCCGCATCCGCGTCCTCGACGCTGGCGCGGGCGCAGACACGACCGCGAAGGTCCGCGAGGCGGTCGAGGACGGGCGCGTGGAGGTCGTCGACGGCGGAAAGGCCGGGGCGCCGCGCACCCACATCGAGGTCCTGTACCGCGACAAGTGGGAGCGGGGGTCTGCGTGGGAGCTCGCCGCGTCGCTGCGCGCGGCCGAGGCCGGCGTGCACTGGACGGTGCGCCACTGGCCCGACGCGTCCGACACGTTCGTGATCGCGGTCGGAACGGAGTGATCGCGCTGTGGCTCGCGGCCCTCGCGTGGGCCGACCCCGACTTCGACGCGCGGATGAGCGCGGTGGAGGCCGAGGACGTGGCGCTGCTGCGGGCGATCGCGCCCGGGCCGCCGAGCGGGGTCGATGGCGCCGACCTCTCCGTTCTCGAGCTCGCCGCGCGTGACGTGCCCATCCGGCGCGACCCGGATGTGGCGAGCTGGGTCGCGCTGTTCACCGGCCCACTACGGACGCCGTTTGCGCGCTGGCTGGGTCGTCTCGACCACCATCGCGACACCCTGGCGTGGATCCTCGACGCGGAAGGCGTGCCGGCCACGCTCGCCGTGCTCGTGGTCGTCGAGTCTGGCGCGATGGAGGCCGCGACCTCGACGGTCGGCGCCGCGGGCTTGTGGCAGATCACCGCGCCGACCGCGGGGTTCCTCGACCTCCGCGTCGATCGGTGGGTCGACGAGCGCCGAGATCCGGTGCGGGCGACCGCCGCCGCGGCAATCCTCCTCCGTGACCTGCACGCCCGCTTTGGTGACTGGTCGGTGGCCCTCGCTGCGTACAACGCGGGCCCGGAGCAGATCGCGGATGCGCTGGGCGACGCCCGCGGCTACGACGCGCTCCTCGCGAGCGGGCGCCTCGGCGACGAGCCGCGGCATCTCGTCGCGAAGTTCCACGCAGCGGCGCTGATCGACGCGAACCGCGACCCGCTCGGCGTCGTCGCCACGCCGTACGTCCCGCTGTCGTGGACGCGCGCAGCGGCGCCCGGCGCCCAGCCGATCGGCGCGCTCGCCCGGTGCGCGGGGGTCACGTCGGCCGCGCTGCTCGCCGCCAACCTCGATCTCGGCCCGCATGGCACGCCGCCGGGCGGCCGTGCGATCCGCGTGCCCGACGCGGCGTCGTTCCGTGACTGTGTGGGGATGGGGTGGTGAGCCTCGACGTCGCGATGGGCGCGGCGTTGGCCGTCGTGTTGCTCCGGTGGGGCATCCTCGTCACGCTGGCCCACCTGCGGGGCCGCGTGCGCACGGATCCCGCCGATGGCCCTGACGTCACCGTGATCGTGCCTGCATACCAGGAGGCGGACGCGCTCGTGGCGACCGTCGCTGGCGCCCTCGCGAGCCGCCGGGTCGGGCAGGTGATCGTCGTCGACGATGGCTCGACCGACGGCACCGGCGCGATCGCGTCCCGGCTCGCGGCTTGTGATCCGCGCGTGGTCGCGTTGTCCCACACGGTCAACCGGGGAAAGGCGGCGGCGCTGAACACCGGGTTGTGCGTCGCCGACACCGCGATCATCGTCACCCTCGACGCCGACACCGTCCCGGAGCCGACCGCGATCGCGCGCCTCGCGACGGCGCTCGAGGAAGAAGGCGTCGCGGCAGCGGCCTGCAACGTCAAGGTCGCCGCCAGCGCAGGGTGGCTCGTCGCGTGCCAGGCGGTCGAGTACGTCACCGCCATTCATCTCGGGCGCCGCGCCCAGGCGGCGCTCGGGGCGATGACCACCGTCCCGGGCGCGCTCGCCGCGTGGCGCGCAGACGCCCTGCGCGCCGTCGGCGGCGTTCCGGGTGACACGCTCGCCGAGGACACCGATCTCACGCTGACACTGCAGCGCGCGGGCCACCGCGTCGTGTTCGTCGATGACGCCATCGCGTACACGCGCACCCCCCGAACCCTCGCGGCGCTGTTTCGCCAACGGCGCCGGTGGCTGCACGGGAACCTCCAGTGCGCCGTCAAGCACGCCCGCGGCCTTCGCGACGGCCCGCCCGGGCTGCGTTGGCTCGCGCTCCCGGACCTGTGGTTCACCCACCTCGGCGTCTACCTGCTGCTCCCGATCAGCCTCGCATGGCTCGCGCACGCCCCCGCGCACTTCTCCACCGCAGCGCTGCTCGCCCTCGGCGCCGCGCTGTTCACGCTCGATCTGCTCGGCAGCGCCCTCGCGCTCCATGTCGACCGCGCGCCGCTGCGGGGCCTGTGGCATGTCCCCCTCCAGCGCCTCGTGTGGCCCTTCCTGCTGTGGGCCGTGTTCGCCGACGTCGTCGCGCGCCGCCTTCGCGGCGCACCCATCCATTGGGGCCGCGTCCGCGCGCGGGCCGCAGGCCCCTGAACCACGCCGCCCGTCGTCCGAGCCCGCACCGAGTCCACAACACCGCAGGCGGCCGGCCGGGACGGCCGGCTCACGGCATGGGGGCCCGACAGCGTACGACGCGAGCCGGAGCCGGCGCGCGGCGCAGGCGAAGCAGCCGGCGGCGCTCGCGGTGGCATTCGCCAGCGCCCGCCGAGGCGCACGGGCACGGGCACGGGCATGGGCACGGGCATGGGTTGGGAGGGGGGAAGGTGGCGCGAGTGGGGGGATGGGGCTATCGGGGGGTTGCCTGAGATGCTGCGCATCGAGGGTGGGCCCTGGCCGCTGATGCGTTCGAGGTCACTAGGCGCCGTCCGGACTGGCGCCGTCCTCGATCCGCCCATGAAGGGCGGCCAGGATCCTACTGATGGCATGGTCTGCGGCTCCGCCGCGCCAACGCCCGTGCGTCCGAGAGCACCCTCGAGGTACTTCCTTGACTTTTGATGATCTGAAGCTCGCCGAGCCCCTCCTGCGCGCCGTCCGCGCCGCCGGCTACACCGAGCCCACCCCGATCCAGCAGCAGGCCATCCCGCACGTGATGGCCGGACGCGACCTGCTGGGCGTCGCGCGCACCGGGACCGGCAAGACCGCCGCGTTCGCGCTCCCCATCCTGCACAACCTCGGCCCCGCGCCTTCGGGCCGTCGTTCCATCCGCGTGCTCGTGCTCGCGCCGACCCGCGAGCTCGCCGCGCAGATCGAAGAGAGCTTCGCCACCTACGGCGCGCACCTCGGACTGCGTCACGCGGTCATCTTCGGCGGCGTCGGCCACGAGCCGCAGCGCCGGGCGCTCCGCCAGGGCCTCGACGTGGTCGTCGCGACGCCCGGCCGTCTGCTCGACCTCATGGGCGAGGGCCTCGTCGATCTGCGCTCGCTCGAGGTCTTCGTCCTCGACGAGGCCGACCGGATGCTCGACATGGGCTTCGTCCACGACGTCCGCAAGGTCGTCGCGAAGATCCCCGCCAAGCGCCAGACGCTGCTGTTCTCGGCGACCATGCCCGACGACATCGTGAAGCTCTCGGCGCAGATCCTGCGCGAGCCCGTCCGCGTCGAGGTCAGCCCCGTGTCGAGCACCGCCGAGCTGGTGCAGCAGCACGTGCTGTTCGTCGAGAAGAACGACAAGCGGATGCTCCTCGAGGAGCTGCTCGAGCGCCCGGCGATCACCCGCGCGATCGTGTTCACCCGCACCAAGCACGGCGCGAACCGCGTCGCCGAGCACCTGTCGAAGGCTGGCGTGGTCGCGCAGGCGATCCATGGCAACAAGTCGCAGGGCGCCCGTGAGCGCGCGCTGAACGGCTTCCGTGACGGCTCGGTGCGCGTGCTCGTCGCGACCGACATCGCGGCGCGCGGCATCGACGTCGACGGGATCAGCCACGTGATCAATTTCGACCTGCCGAACGTCCCCGAGCAGTACGTGCACCGCATCGGCCGCACCGCGCGCGCGGGCAACCAGGGCATGGCGCTGTCGTTCTGCGACCTCGAGGAGCGCGGCTACCTGCGCGATATCGAGCGCCTGATCCGTCAGCCGATTCCGGTCGTCGGCACGCACCCCTACAAGTCCGAGCACCCGATGAACACGCCGATCCCGAAGCCGGCGCCGCAGGGCAACCGCGGCGGTGGGGGCGGTCGCAACGGCGGGGGCGGTCGCGGCTTCAGAGCCGAGAGCGGAATCCAAAGACGCCGCTGATCCGCGCGACGTCGACGCCGTGCCCGTCCATGATCTTGACCGGGACCTCGGTCTGGGCCTTGCGCCCGGCGTCGAGGTCGCGGCGGATCGCGTCCACCATCTCGTGGGTGACCTCGGCGTGCGCGGTGACGTCCTTCTTCGACGTCCCGAGGTAGGCGATGGAGGTGGACTTCTGCAACGGCTCGAGGTCGACGAGCAGCGGATGCGTGCCCAGCGCCACGGCGGCCGCGAGCTCGCCCAGCGCGAACAGCGCGGCCGCGCAGATCACCCCGTCGTAGTTCCGCGTGCCCTGCGTCGAAGGCAGCCGCAGCACGACGGCGCCCGGCTTCGCGTCCTCGACGCGCACGCCGAGCGTGGCGAGGAAGGGGACGCGCTGCAGGGTCTGCTCGAGCTCCTGGCGGGACATGGGCTCTCCGAGGCGTGCGTGTCGCTGTGGGCAGGACTATCTATGAGGCGGTCCCGTTCGCGCAATCGGGAGGGTGGATGACCGCGCCCGCACAGTCCACGGTGAAGGCCGGCCGCATGCCGCGCGATGCCGCAGGGCGGCTCGATCTGAAGTCGCTCACCTATCCCGAGCTCGAGCAGTGGGTGACCACCGAGCTCGGCGAGAAGCCGTCGCGTGCGCAGCAGCTGTGGAAGTGGCTGTGGCAGAAGGGCGCGCGCTCGTTCGACGAGATGGCGGACCTGTCGCGCAAGGTGCGCGAGCGCCTCGCAGAGAAGGCATACGTCGCGTTCCTCGAGCCCGCGGTGGTGCTGCGCAGCGTCGACGGCACGCTGAAGTACCTGTGGAAGCTCGAAGACGGCCGCACGATCGAGTCGGTGCTCATTCCCGACGGCGATCGCATGACGCTGTGCATGTCGAGTCAGGTGGGCTGCGCGATGGCGTGCACGTTCTGCCTGACGGGCGACATGGGCCTCAAGCGGCACCTCAAGCCGTCCGAGATCGCCAACCAGGCGCTGCAGATCGGCATGCAGCTCCCCGAGGGCGAGCGGATCACCAACCTCGTCTACATGGGCAGGGGCGAGCCGCTGCACAACTTCGACAACCTGATCGCCGCGCTCGAGATCTGCCTGGACGACAACGCGCTGAACTACAGCCACCGTCGCGTCACCGTGTCCACGGTCGGGCTCGCGCCGCGCCTCAAGGAGCTCTCGCAGCGCCTCCCGGTCAACCTCGCGGTGTCGCTGAACGCCTCCACCGCCGAGCATCGCGCGCGGATCATGCCGATCACGAAGAAGTATTCGCTCGATGAGCTGCTGCAGACCTGCCGCGACCTCGACCTGCCGTCCGGCAAGCGGATCACCTTCGAGTACGTGATGTTCCGCGGCGAGAACGACGCCATCGAGGACGCGGATCGGCTGCTCGTGCTGCTGCGGGGCATCAAGGCCAAGGTCAACCTGATCCCGTACAACGAGAACCCCGATCGCGACACGCTGCGCCCCGGGGACGATCGCGTCGAGGCGTTCCAGCAGCACCTGGTCGATCGCGGCCTCAACTGCACGATCCGCACCAGCCGGGGGCTCGACATCTCGGCGGCGTGCGGGCAGCTCGGCAAGGCGTGGGAGCAGGCGCTCGATCGCGGGTGGCTGCAAGACGCGCGCCGGGTAGCCGGGTACGCCGAGACCCCGAGCGAGTGTTAGAACCTGACGGCACCGCTCGGGAGGGACGATGGCGCGTCGCATCGGAATCATCGGGGGCTCGGGTCTGTACGAGCTCGACGGCATCACCGACCTGCGCGAGGAGGTCGTCGACACGCCGTTCGGCCCGCCGTCCGACGCACTGATCCGCGGGTGCCTCGGTGACGCGGAGCTGATCTTCCTGCCCCGGCACGGGCGGGGGCATCGCATGAGCCCGTCCGAGCTTCCCTACCGCGCGAACATCTGGGCGCTCAAGCACGCGGGCGTGGAGTGGGTGATCTCGGTGAGCGCCGTCGGCTCGCTGCGCGAGGCGATCGTGCCGGGCGAGTCGGTCGTGATCATCGACCAGTTCATCGACCGCACGAAGTCGCGCCCGGCCACGTTCTTCGAGGATGGGATCGTCGCCCACATCCCGTTCGGCGATCCCGTCTGCCCGACGCTGCGCGGGATGCTGCTTCAGGCGGCGCGCGACGTCGGCACGCTCACGGTCCACGACGGCGGAACCTACGTGTGCATGGAGGGTCCGGCGTTCTCGACGCGCGCCGAGTCGGAGCTCTACCGTTCTTGGGGCGCCTCCGTGGTCGGGATGACCAACCTGCCCGAGGCGAAGCTCGCGCGCGAAGCCGAGCTCTCGTACGCGTCGCTCGCGATGCCCACCGACTACGACTGCTGGCATCCGCACCACGACGACGTCAGCGTCGACGCGGTGATCGCGGTGCTCAGGCGGAACGTGGAGGCGGCCAAGGCGATCCTGCGCGCGGCGATCCCGTACGTGATGGCGCACGAGGGGCCCGCCCCCATGGCGAACGCGCTCGCGCACGGGATCATGACCTCCCCGGACCTGATCCCCGAGGAACGCCGGCGCGCGCTCGCGCCCATCGTGGCGAAGTACCTGGGTTGAGCGACGAGCTCGGCCACCTCTCCGACCTCCGGCCGCGCCGCGAGGCGCGCGGGGTATCGATCGACGACGCGGCGCGCGCCACCCGGATCCCGGTGGCTCACCTGCACGCGATCGAGGAGGGCCGAATCGGGGACCTCCCCGAGGGGCCCTACGCGCCGGGGCAGATCCGCGCCTACTTCAACTTCCTCGGGCTGGAGCCCGCTCCGGGTGTCCTCGACGGGCTCGGGCAGCCGCTGCCGGGTGCGACGGTCGACGCGCGGCAGGTGTGGGCGGTCCGCCTCGTGGCGGGCGCGGTGTGCGCGGTGCTCGCGGTGCTGCTCGTGGCGCTGCTCGCGCCCGATCTGCAGTCCCCGTCGCCCCAGGACACCACGCTCGATCCACGCGCGCCCGACCAGCGGGTCGCGGTGACCGCGCTCCGCACCACCCGGGTTGCGATCCTCGTCGACGGGGAGCAGGTGCTCGACCGGGAGGTCCCCGGCGGCGAGTCGGTGCAGGTCGCGGGGCACCACCGCGTGGAGGTCCGGCTGCATGCGGCGCAGGACGCCCGGGTGGAATACAACGGCGGACGCATCGAGCCGCAGGGGCGCCAGGATGTCCCGCGACGGCTCGTGTTCATCGACGATCTCGATCGCGCGGGGCCCTGAATGACCCACCCCCTGCACCAGCGCACGGACGCCATCCTGCGTCGACTGCTCCGCAAGCGCGCCGCGTCGGGCGTCCGCAAGATCCTGGCCAAGACCCGCACCGAGGACATCGCGGCCGCGATGGGGGTGATGACCCACGCCGAGCGCCGCAGCCTGTTCACGCTGATCGACGATCTCGACACCCAGGCCTCGGTGCTCGCCGCGCTCAAGCCCGATCTGGTGCGCGAGGCCACCCGCGAGATGACCGAGGAGCGCGTGGTCGGGCTGCTCGAGCGCATGGACGCCGACGACGCCACCGACGTCGTCGGCGAGCTCCCCGACGAGCTCCGGGTGCGCGTGCTCGCATCGCTCGCGACCACCGAGGACGACGAGGTCTCGGCGCTGCTCGCGTGGCCGTCCGACAGCGCGGGCGGCATCATGTCGCCCTCGGTGTTCAAGATGCCCGAGACGGCCACCTGTGGCGAGGCCATCACCGCCCTGCAGCAGTCGGGCGAAGAGTTCGAGACCGTCTACTACATCTACGTCGTCGATCCGCGCGCGCGGCTCGTTGGCGTGGTCTCGCTGCGCGCGCTGCTCACGCACCCACCGCGTACGCCGCTGGTCTCGATCATGGAGACCGACGTCATCGCGGTCAGCCCGCGCGAAGACCAGGAGGAAGTGGCGCGCTACGTCGCGCGCTACGACCTGCTCGCGGTCCCGGTCGTCGACGAGGAGCGGCGGCTGCTGGGTATCGTCACCGTCGACGACGTCATCGACGTCATCCGCGAGGAGGCGGTCGAGGACATGCTGCTGATGGCCGGCGTGCAGGAGGACCTCGACCTCGCGCGCGCCAGCCCGATGCACATGGCCCGCGTGCGCTCGGGCTGGTTGCTCGCGACCCTCGCGGGCGGCATCGTCGCGGACCGCATCATCCACTTCTACGACGACGCGGTCCCCGTCGAGCTGCTGGCCGGCATGATCCCCGTGGTGATGGGCATGAGCGGCAACGTGGGCATCCAGGGCACGACCATCGCGGTGCGTGGCCTCGCCACCGGCGCGATCCAGCTCAGCGGCATCGGCAGCTACGTGTTTCGAGAGCTCCGCGTCGGCCTCCTCCTCGGGGTCCTCTACGGCATCCTCCTCGGCGTCTACGGCGCGCTCACGGGGGAGCAGCCGCTGCTCGGCCTGATCGTCGGCACCTCCGTGTTCCTGTCCATCGCGTGGGGCAGCGCCACGGGTGCGGGCCTGCCGCTGCTGCTGCAGCGCCTGGGCGTCGACCCGGCGATCGCCACCGGGCCCGTAGTCACCACCACGATCGACATCATGGGCATCCTGATCTACTTCAACATCGCTCGGCTGTTCCTGAGCTTCTGACGTGCCACGCCTCTCCGAGCTACGCGCGGTGGTGGTGGGCGCGGTGCCGTTCGGCGAGGCGGATCGGGTGGTGCGGCTGCTGTCGCCCGGCGAGGGGCGCTCGGCGGTGCTCGTCCGCGGCGCGCGCTCGGCCCGCAACCCGCACCCCGGGCTCGACCTCGGGAGCGTCGTCACGCTGACGCTGAAGCACGGACGCGGCGGGCTGCCCCTCGTGAGCGCCGTCGATCCGGTCCTGCTGCCCCGGCGCGCGCGCACCGATCTCGAACGGCTCGCGCTGCTCGCGTACGGGTGCGAGGTCTGCGCGTCGCTGGCGCCCGAGCACCACGAAGCCGAGAAGCTCTACGGGCTGCTCGAGGTGTGGCTGTGGTTGCTCGACGGCGACGTCGCCCCGGGGGTGGCCTCGCGCGTCGCCCTCGAGGCCAAGGCGCTCACGTTCGCGGGTCTGACGCCCGCGCTCCGTGCGTGCGCGCGGTGCGGTGAGGTACTGGAAGCGCCGGTCGTCTTCGATCTGGAGGCTGGCGGGGCTCAGCACGCGCGCTGCGGGCCAGGTCGAGAGGTCTCGGTCGCCGCGCTCGCGGCGCTCGACGACCTGCGCCGTGCGCCGCTGGCCGAGACGATCGGTGCGGCGCCGCCGGCGCTGCGGTGGCTGCTGTCCGACTTCGTGCGACACCAGGTGTCGCACGCGCTGAAGAGCCGATCGCTCGTGGAGGAGGTCGAGGACGGCACGATCCGCCCCAGCGGCGAATAGACCCGCACCGATCGGCGCGACGCCCGGTTAGGGTGGGGGGATGAACACCCTGCGCCACCTCGCTCCGCTGTTGATCCTCACCGCTTGCGGCCTCGGCGAGGTCCGCATCACCGGTGTCGCGCTCGAGTCCCCCGATGACAAGTCCGATCCGTTGGTCGACGGAACGGTGCGCGTGCTCGACAATCGAGGCCTGCTCTTCGACAGCGGCGCCACCGACGCGAGCGGTCGCTTCTCGGTGATGGCACCCGCTGGCGAGGTGATCTACGCGTTGGTCGAGAACGCCGACGGGATCATCGCGTCGTTCACCGGCGTGTCGGGCATGGATCCGGTGCTGCGCGTCGATCGAGGGCAGCTCCACGGCGTGCCGGAGCGCGTCCGGACCCGATGGTCGGACACCTTCGCGGGCTGCCAGGGGATCGAGAGCGGTGGCCTCGTCATCGGACAGGTGCACGTCTTCCTCGCCGGTGTCGACCCCGACGAGACCACCGTGGTCAACAACGCGACGGTGAAGCTCCAGAGCACCACCACCGGCGAGGATCTCGCGCGCACCGCGTGCTACCTCGACGCCGAGACCGGGCTCTTCGATCCGGAGGGAGTGCGCACGGGGCCGCTGGGCTGGTACGCCATCCCCGACGTGCCGGAGGGTGCCTACGTGCTTCAGGTCGAGTTCGAGGTGTCCGAGGGAATGTTCACACGCGGCTACCTCGACATTCGCGTGCCCCCGTCCGGCGTGGTGCCGAGGTTCCCCACGTTCGTGGACTTTCCGCTGTTCTAGGCGTGCCGCGTGCCGCGTGTCGTCCGGGTTTTCGGGATCTACCTGCGACGAGGTTGTGATCCCCCCCTTGATGGAACCCCGCGGATGCCCTAGTGTCCCTCCGCACCGTCAGCCGGTCTCACGCCGGCTGCGAACTCCTACCGCACCCCCCGGAGGCGCTATCCCATGGGCGAGATGATTCAGAAGCCGGATGCCAACCCCATTCTCCTCGCAGTTCTCAACTTCGTCGTCTGTGGCGCGCTCGGGTACTTCCTGATCGGGCAGAAGAAGAAGGCGATCTACTTCGCTGGCGCTTGGTTCGTTGGCTGGATCTGCCTCGGCTGGCTCGGCATCGGGGCCCTCATCGCCTTCGCGGCGCAGGCCATCGCTGGCTACGACATCTACCTCCTCGCTCAGAAGCTGCAGGCGGGCGAGTCGATCGGCGAGAACGAGAACGGCCTCGATTTCCTCAACAGCATCTTCAAGGACTGACGGCGCCGCGCCGCAGTGTGCGCCGCGCCGGGCCACCCCTGCGTCGGCTGAGAGGTCCATATGAACGAATACGCGCAAGAGAAAGTCAACGGCCCCGGCATCGCGCTGCTGGTCGTCGGCATCCTCGGGGTGCTGAGCAACCTGATCAGCGTGATCATCCAGCTCGTCAGCTCGATGGCCCAGATCGCGAGCGCGGTCAGCAATGGCTACGGGATGGAGTTCTGGGGGCCCTTCCTGGGCAGCACCGGCTGGTCCATCGCGATGTCCTTCATCGGGTTCTTCGTCGCCTTCATCGTGATCTTCGCGGGCGTGAAGCTGCGCCAGCTGAAGTCGCCCGGGTTGGTGTACGCCGGCGCCATCATGGCGGCGCTCCCGTGCTGCATGGGTCTCCCGTGCTGCTGTCTGGGGCTCCCCATCGGTGTGTGGGCGATCGTCACGATGCAGGACGAGCAGGTCAAGGCCGCGTTCAACGAGTAGGAAGCGGTTCGCTTCCCTGATCACGAGCCCGGGCGTCGCGCTGCGGCGTCCGGGCTTCGCGATCCGGCGGTCTGCTTCGCGCGACCGCCCACCGTGCACGATCGGAGCAGATGTCGTGAACTTGTCCATCCCACCTCCCCACGATGCGAGCGCGGAGGCCGAGATTCGCGCGTGCGCCGCCGAGGTGGCCATGGCGCCTCGCTTGCGGCGCTGCGCGGGGTATGCTGCCGCCGGGCGGGGTGGTCCCGTGGAGGCAGAGCGTAGATGACCGAGTCGGGTCAGAGCCACGGCTTCTCGTTGACGATCGCCACCCTGAGCGATGTCGGCCGGGTGCGCAGCAACAACGAAGACAGCTTTGGCTCCGCCTGGCTGGCCGACGGCAGCCTGTTCGTGATCGTCGCCGACGGCATGGGCGGCCACGAGGCGGGCGAGGTCGCGTCGGGGCTCGCGGTGCAGGTCGTCGAGGAAGTGGTCAGCCACGATCCCGAGCGCGATGCGCGCGAGCGACTCTTCAGCGCGCTGCTCGAGGCCAACACCGCCATCCTCGACGAGGGCCAGCGGTCGGGCACGCGGGGCATGGGAACCACGGCGATCACGGCGATCATCCGCGGGCAGGAGGTCTACGTCGCGCTGATCGGCGACAGTCGTTGCTACCATGTGCGCCGCGGACACATGATGTGGCGCAGCCTCGATCACACGCGCGTGCAGATGCTCGTCGACAGCGGCGAGATCAGCGAGGAAGAGGCGCGCGTCCACCCCGAGGCGGGCATGCTCACCCGCGCGCTCGGGCACGATCGGATGGCGGACGGTCGGCCGCTCGAGCCCGACGTCCTCCAGACACCCCTGTGGCTCGAACCGGAAGACGCCCTCCTGCTGTGCTCCGACGGGCTGCACGACCTGCTCGAGGACTGGGAGATCGCGCAGATGATCGCTGGCCGCGCGCCCGCCGAGGCGGTGACCGCGCTGGTCGAGACGGCGTGCGAGCGCGGTGGCCACGACAACATCACCGTCGCGCTGATCACCGCCGGCACCTACGCGGGCGCCTACGACCCGAGCTTCGTGCCCGAGTGGCGCGGCGCGCAGGGGGCGCAGTACGCGGGCTACGCCGAGACGGCCAACGGCGCCGACTACGACACCTTCGACGGTCCGGAGGAGCCCACGGAGCAGGCGGTTCCACACGCTGTCGCGGCTCAGTACACGCAGTCGGCGCGAGGCGTGGGCAACACGGCCAGCACCGGTGTGGTCAACCCGGCGGCGATCGCAGCGATGTCGGGGCAGCCGCAGCCCGCGAGCAACCGCAAGCTGATCATCGGGGTTGCAGTCGCCGTGGGCGCCGCCGTGTTGTTCCTGCTCGTCGCCGTGGTGCTCGGCGTGGTGCTCTACACCCAGATGGGCTGAAGTCCGTGGCTTGACCTGCAGCGCGCCGCGCGCATATTGTTGCGGTAGGCAGCGCTGGGGGTGCGGCCCGATGGGGAACAAGGCGTTCGACCCGCAGCACACGAGGCTGTTCGCGCTCGCGGGTCATCGGTCGACGGGGAAGACGTCGCTCGCCGAGGTGCTATTCCAGACCACCGGAGTCACCCGGACCATCGGTCGCGTGGACGACGGCACCAGCCTGCTCGATCACCGGCCCGGGGAGCGCCGCCGCGGCATGACGCTCGAGCTGGGGTTCGCTTGGATGCCCTGGCAGGACCACCTGCTGCAGTTGGTCGACACGCCAGGCAGCGAGGGGCTCGCGCACCAGCGGCGCCTCGCGTTCGCCACGGTGGACGCCGCGGTCGTGGTGGTCAGTGCGCCCGACGGGGTCGAGTACGGCACCGAGCGGGTGCTCGAGGAGACGCGGGTCGAGGGGCTCGCGCGGCTGGTCGTCGTGAACCGCGCGGAGCGCCTCGTCGATCCGCAGGCGCTCGTGGCCGCGATCGAGGAGGCGGCCGGGGTGCGCGCGCTGCCGGTGCAGCTCCCTTACTTCGATGACGAGGGCCGCTTCTCGGGCGTGATCAACCTGCTCGAGCCGGATGGGGAGCCGAGGGTCTACCGCTACGACCTCTGCGGCGGCAACGCGTTCTCGCCGGAGCCCTTGCCGGAGCGCGCGCGCGCGGACGCGCACGCCGCATGGGAGCGCCTGCAGGAGGCCGTCGCGCTCGCCGACGACGCGCTGCTCGAGGACTACCTGGAGTTCCTCGTGCTCGCGCCGGCTCAGGTGCACGAAGGGCTCGCGCGGCTGGTGCGTCGCGGCGAGGTCGTGCCGGTGTTGTTCGCATCGGCCGCGCTCGCGATCGGAGCACACCCGCTGCTCGATGCGATCGTCTCGCTCCTGCCGTCGCCGCTGGAGCGGGCGGCGCCTGTCGGCCGGGGCGTCGATGGCGAGCCGCTCGCGATCCGTCCGGACGATCCGTTCCTCGCGCAGGTGATCGCGTCGTCGCTCGACGATGACGGCAAGGTCGTGCAGGTCCTGCGCGTGTGGTCGGGCCAGCCGCCGCGCAACGGGCAGTGGGTCGACGCGAACACCGGCGCGCGCTTCCGCGTGGGCAAGCTCTACCAGGTTCGCGGGCCACGACGCGCCATGGCCCACACCACCGGTCCGGGCGCTGTCGTGGCCACCTGGGATGTTGAGGCCGGGCGACCGGGCGACACCTACGGCGTCGATGGGTCGCGGATTGCGCCTGCACCCCCGGTCTCGGCCCCGATGGTCTCCTACCTGCTCGATCCGGTTGGCCCGCGCGACAAGGCGGCGCTCCCGGCTGCGGTCGAGCGCCTCTGTCTGCTCGACGGCGCGCTGTCGTTCACGGTCGACCCGCTCACCAGCGGCATCGTGCTGCACGGGCAGGACGACGTGCACCTCGGACGCGCCCTCGATCGGCTGCAGCATCGGTTCGGGCTGCACATCCGCGCCGCGCTGCCGCCGGTGCCCTACCGCGAGACGCCGAGCGGTGCGGCCAGCCGGGTGCGCGGGGTGTACCGCGAGGAGGCGGGCGCGCTGGTCTCGGCGTTCGGCGAGTGCTGGCTCGACATCGTGCCGCAGCACCCCGAGGCGGGCGTTCGCTTCGAGAACCGGGCCGAGCCCGACAGCTTGCCGGTGCGCTTCATCCACGCGCTGGACGCGGGCATCCGCGACGCGTCGCGGCACGGGCCGACCGCGGGCTACCCGGTCACGGGTGTGGGCGTGCGTTGCGTGGATGGCGAGTACGACATGCTGTCCAGCGAGGACGACCACTTCCGGCAGGCGGGTGCCGTCGCGCTGCGCGCCGCGCTGGAGCAGACCGGCACCGAGCTGCTGGAGCCGTGGAGCCTCGTGCGCATCGAGGTCGGAGCGCCCGAGGTGGGCCCGGTGCTGACCGAGGTCGGGTCCCGCCGCGGCCGTATCCTCGACATGCAGGTCGGTGCGCGGCACGCGGTGATCGAGGCGCACCTGCCGTTTCGAGAGGTGCGCGTGTTCGCCCCGCGGCTGCAGGCGGCCGCGGGCGGTCGCGGGCGATTCACCGCCTCGCACAGCCACTACGAGAAGCTCCCGATCGAGCTGGTCCGCGAGGCGATCGACCAGTCGCCCTGGCGCGCGCAGGCGCAACAGGAGCCGTCTGGCGGCAACGGCCGCGTCGCCGAGTATAATGGCTGAGCGTCGCCGTTCTCCTGCGCCTCCGCGGTGGACGGCCGGGGATTCGGCGAGCTCGCCGCCACGAGGTGCGTCATCCCGCCCGACTCTACGCTGAAGGTGCGCACGCTCACGTTCTCGGACAACGACCACCTGCGCGAGCTCGTGGGTGAGTTCGGGGCTCACCTGAAGATGATCGCGCGGGACCTCTCGGTCGACATCTCGCAGCGGGGCAACACGGTGCGCGTCGACGCGGCGAACGGTGCGCTCGAGCCCGCTGTGCACCTGATCGAGCAGCTCTATGCGCTGGTGCAGCGTGGGTTCGTGCTGCACACCACCGACATCGCCACCGCGCTGCGGGTGATCCGTCACGATCCGGGCGCCAACCTCGTCGAGTTCTTCGGCGACACGGTCGTGATCGGCTCGGGGAACCGCCCGGTGGCACCGCGCACGCCCGGGCAGCGCCGCTATCTCCACGCGATGCGCGAGCACGAGATCGTGTTCGGTGCGGGCCCGGCGGGCACCGGGAAGACGTACCTGGCGATGGGGGTCGCGGTCGCTGCGCTCGCACGCAACCAGGTGCGGCGCATCGTGCTCACCCGCCCGGCGGTCGAGGCGGGTGAGAAGCTGGGCTTTCTCCCCGGCGATCTCATCGAGAAGGTCGACCCCTACCTGCGGCCGCTCTACGACGCACTCCAGGACATGCTGCCGGCCGATCGGGTGGGGCGCCTGATCGAGCGGCGCGTGATCGAGGTCGCCCCGCTCGCGTTCATGCGTGGGCGCACCCTCAACGACGCGTTCGTCATCCTCGACGAGGCGCAGAACACAACGATCGAGCAGATGCGCATGTTCCTCACCCGAATGGGCGAGGGGTCGCGCATGGTGATCACGGGCGACGACACGCAGGTCGATCTGCCGCGCGGCCAGCCCTCTGGGCTCGCGCACGCGCTGCGACTGCTCGCCGACGTGCCGCAGGTCGCCATCGTGCGCCTCGCGCGCGAGGACATCGTTCGGCACCCGCTGGTCGCCGAGATCGTCGACGCCTACGTGCGCGACGAGGAACGTCGACGCCAGGTCCGGGGCGAGTCGTGAAGGCGCAGCTCGAGCGCTTGGCGGCGGTGTTCTCGGACGACGTACGTCGCGTGTTCGTGCTGCTCGCGGTCTGCCTCGTCTCGGCCCTGCTGATCGTCGACTACGCGCGGGTCCCCAGCGAAGAGCTCGCGGTCGGCGACGTCGCGCCACAGACCGTGGAGGCGCCGTTCACCTTTCCGTTCCAGGACGTCGCCGAGCGCGAGCGTCGCCAGAAGGAGGCGCGCGCCCAGGTTCCATGGGTGTTCGTCTACCGGGCCGACCTCGTCGAGCAGGTGCAGGCACGGGTCTCCGAGGCCTACGCGGTCGGGCGCGCGTCACTGGGCGACGTCGAGGGCGAGGAGGCACCGGCCCGGATCACCGACCCGATGCTCGACGCGTTCCAGGCAGCCCTCGGCGCGAGTGTGCCGCGACCGGTGCTGCTGCCGCTGTTCCGCGAGGGCCTGCCGGACGCCGCCGAGCAGCTGTCGCGCGACCTGATCGCGCACGCGATGGAGGGGCCCATCCTCGCGGATCGCGAGCTGTTGCCGCCGGGCAACGGCCCGCTGACGCTGATCGTGGTGCGTGGCGCCGAGCGCTCGGAGCGTGTCGTCAGCGACCACGCGGCGATCGGCTCGCCGGCCACCGCGCGCGAGCGCCTCTCGCTCGGCCTGCTCGATCGGGCCGTCGACAAGGCCCCGTGGGTCGAGGCGGCGGTGAGCATCGCGCGGGCGTCGCTGCGCCCGAACCTCGACTACGACCATCTCGAGACCGAGGAGCGGCGCGAGCGCGCCGCCGCCGCGCTGCCGCTCGCGCCGCTGATGGTCAAGCGCGGGACGACCCTGTTTCGCCAAGGGGATGTGCTGACTGCGTTCGATCTCGCGCGCTACCGCGCGCTGCAGGACAGCCGGGAGGATCGGAGCATCGGGTTCAAGGTGCTCGCGGTCGGGCTGTTCCTGGTGATGCTGCTCGCGAGCCTGTACCACTTCGGCGCGACCTACCTCGCGGGGTTCTCGACCCGTCTGCGCGACCTGGCGGCGGCGGGTGCGATCCTCGGGCTCACGGTCGCGCTCGCGCGGCTGCTCGTGGTCGTGGCGCCGGTGCTCGCGCAGTCGCTGGGCGCTCAGGCCGACGCGAGCACGGTGTGGTTCGCGCTCCCGGTGGCCGGCTCGGCGATGCTCGTGCGCCTGTTGCTCGGGGTGCCGTGGGCGCTGGTGTTCAGCCTCGCGGCGTCGGCCATGGCGGGCCTGGTGATGGACCTCGACGCGCTCTATGTCGTGTACTTCCTGCTGGCGGCGGTGGTCGGCGCGGGCGCGGTCGAGCACACGCGCGAGCGCCTCGCGGTGGTGCGTGCGGGCCTGTTCACCGGGTTGGTCAGCGCGGTCACCGTGCTGCTCATCCACTTCCTGCAGATGTTCCTCGCCGAGGGCGCGCTCACCACCGCGGCCGCGATGCGCCCGGTGTGGGGAATGACGTTCGCGTTCGTCGGCGGCCTCGGCTCGGCGTTCATGGTGCTCGCGCTGCTGCCGTTGTTCGAGCAGGTCGGCTTCGTCACCGACTATCGGCTGATGGAGCTCGCGAACCTGAACCACCCGCTGATGCGCCAGCTGATGCTGCGGGCGCCGGGCAGCTACCACCACTCGGTCGTCGTCGGCTCGCTCTCGGAGGCGGCGTGCGAGGCGGTCGGGGCCAACGCGCTGCAGGCCAGGGTGGCCGCCTACTTCCACGACATCGGCAAGGCGAACAAGCCACAGTACTTCGTCGAGAACCAGCGCGGCGGCGTCAACCGGCACGATCGACTCGATCCCTACACCTCGGCGCAGGTGATCATCAACCACGTCGTCGACGGCGGCCGCATGGCCCGGCAGCACGGCCTGCCCAAGCCGATCGTCGACAACATCTACATGCACCACGGCACGGGGCTGCTGCAGTTCTTCTACGCGAAGGCGATCAGCGAGGCGGACGATCCGAGCGAGGTCTCAGAGGTCGCGTTCCGCTACCCGGGGCCGCTGCCGAACACCCGCGAGGCGGGCATCATCATGCTCGCCGACAAGGTCGAGGCGGCCACGCGCACGATCCGCCAGCCCACCGAGGAGAACATCCGCGCGATGATCATGGCGATCATCAACTCGGTGATGGCGGACGGGCAGTTCGAGGACTGCCCGCTGACCTTCCGCGAGATCTACACGATCGCGGACACCTTCGTGGCGGTGCTCGTGGGCATCCATCACCAGCGGATCGAGTACCCGCAGACCGCAGAGCTCTCGGGCGGTACGAGCACGCCGGCGCCCGCGCGCTCGTCGTCCGTGATCACCCTCGAGATCCCGGCCCACGTCGCGCGCGCCGTGACCCGTCAGCCCGAGGACGGCGCGCTGGCCGACGACGTGACGGACGACTACGAGGCCGTGGAGAACCTGCCGCACGGCAAGTAGGAGCAGGCGGATGCCCGTGGTCGACGTGTCCCTGACGGACGGGGTGGAGTGGCCGATCGAAGGCGTCATCGCCGACGCCGAGCGCGTGCTCGCGCAGTTCGGGCTCGACGACGTGGAGCTCTCGGTGCTGATCACCGACGACGCGACGATCCATCCGCTCAACCTGCAGTGGCGCGGCAAGGACAAGCCCACCGACGTGCTGTCGTTCGCGCAGCGCGAGGGCGAGGTCATCGGGCAGGTCGAGGTGCTCGGCGACGTCGTGATCAGCCTCGAGACGGCCGCGCGCCAGGCCGCCGAGCGTGGGCACGACACCGCGCGCGAGGTGCGTGTGCTGCTCGTACATGGCATCTGCCACCTGCTCGGCTACGATCATGAGGAAGACGAGGAGGCCGAAGAGATGGAGGCGCTCGAGCGCGACCTCCTCGCGGATCTCGCGTCCGTCACCTCCGTAGCTTGAGCGCCTGCGCGCGGATGGGTTAGCCGCCCTGACCGCGGGAGCAATTGATGTTCGAAGAGACCCAGGCCGCCCTCAAGCCCCTTTCCGAGCGCGTCGATGCGCTAAGGGGGCATCTTTGACATCGAGGGCCGCAAAGAGCTGATCGCGGACTTCGACCGCAAGGCGTCGATGTCCGAGTTCTGGGACGATCCGAAGGCAGCCCAGAAGGCGCTGCGCGACAAGGGCGTCATCGAGCGCACCGTGCGCGACTGGGTGCAGGTCGCCGATCTTCGGGACGAGGTGGAGACCCTGCTCGAGCTGGCGCTCGAGGCCAACGACCCCGCTACCGCGAAGGAGGCGGGTGTCCGGCTCGCCGAGCTCGACAAGCTCGTGCACACACTCGAGACGCGGCGGTTGATGCCCGAGCCCGAGGACGAGAACGACGCGATCATCGAGATCAACTCCGGCGCGGGCGGCACCGACGCGCAGGACTGGGCCGGCATGCTGATGCGCATGTACCTGCGGTGGGCCGAGCTCGAGGGCTACGCCGCCGAGGTGCTCGACCGGCAGGAGGGCGAGGAGGCCGGCGTGAAGAGCGCGGTGCTCGCCATCCGCGGTCCGTTCGCGTTCGGGTATCTGCAGGCCGAGTCCGGCGTGCATCGCCTCGTCCGGATCTCGCCGTTCGATCAGGCCGCGCGGCGGCACACCGCGTTCGCCGCGGTCGCTGCCTACCCGGACATCGACGACACGATCGAGATCGACCTGAACCCGGCCGACATCGAGATGCAGACGATGCGCGCGTCGGGCGCTGGGGGGCAGCACGTCAACACGACCGACTCCGCCGTGCGCCTGATCCACCACCCGACCAACACCGTGGTGCTGTGTCGGGCCGAGCGCAGCCAGCACAAGAACCGCGAGACCGCCATGAAGATGCTGCGCGCGAAGCTGTATCAGCTCGAGCTCGACAAGCGCCTCGAGGCACAGGCCGAGGTCAACTCGAAGAAGAAGAAGATCGACTTCGGGAGCCAGATCCGATCCTACGTGCTGCAGCCCTACCAGCAGGTCAAGGACCTGCGCACCGGGTTCACCGTGGGCGACGTGGATCGCGTGCTCGAGGGCGATCTGTCGCGGTTCATGGAGCACTGGCTGGCGGCGCGCGCCGACGGCAGCCTCGGGGAGGGGCAGACATGAGCACCGAGAACGACACGAACCGCGCCGTGCTGCACTGGGATCCGGCCATCGGGTTCGAGCTGGACGTCGACGTGGAAGACGGCGAGGTGAGCGTCCGCATGGTGCGCGTGCCGGTGCCGGCAGACGGAACCGCCGCGCTGGGCGAGCCGGTGACGCTGTATGCGCTCGACACCCTGTTCAAGTCGCAGGTCGACGTGCAGGGTGCGCCGGGTCAGCTCGACGCGGTGCAGGTGCAGGTGCTCGGCGCCAGCCTCCGCCTCCGCGCAGACGTCGAGGACGCCGAGACCGGCGAGGTGATCCAGCTCGACGTCGAGCTTCCGCTGGAGCGCGACGGCGAGGCGCCCGCGGCCGGTGGGCCGGTGCCCAAGGCGCCCGTCGAGGACGAGCTGGACTGGGAGGACGAGGAGACCCTCGAGCGGATGTTCGATCGCGCTCCCGAGACCGTCCCGCGTCGGCGCGTCGAGGACGAGCTCGACGAGGATGACGACTCCGAGGAGCGCCCGGGCGGGAAGGGCCTCGCCGCGCTGCTCAAGGCGCTGATGGATCCGGCGCTCGCCGAGGGCAAGAGCCCGCCGGGGCCGATCGACAGCGTGCCGCCCGGGTTCGAGCCGCCGCCACCGCCCGAGCCGAGGCGGCAGACCGCGCCGCAGGTGCCCGCTGGGCTGATGTCCGCGCACGACGAGGCGCGCGCGTTCCTCGAGCTGCTGGTCAGCCGCGACGAGCTGGAGCTCTCCGAGGACGGCACGATCGACGACCTGCTCGCCGGAGCGGCGCAGATCCTCGAGCGCGAGCTTCGTCCCAGCCGAAAGGCGAGCCAGCTCACCGCGTGGCTGCTCGATCAGGACGCGGTCGAGGAGCTCTACATCGACGACGAGAGTCTCGAGGAGCTGCTCGAGAAGTGGTGATCGCTCCGCTTTGCGGGGAAGGGTTCGTGCGCCGGCCGTGAGTCAGCCGGGCGGCCGAGACGGCCGCCCCACGGCTTTTTGAGGGCGCCGGCTGCTCTTGTGGACGTGGGCCGGCCGTCCCGGCCGGCCGTGAGTCAGCAGGGCGGCCGAGACGGCCGCCCCACGGCTTGGGGAAGGGTTCGTGGGCCGGCCGTCCCGGCCGGCCGTGAGTCAGCCGGGCGGCCGAGACGGCCGCCCCACGGCTTGGGAAGGGTTCGTGGGCCGGCCGTCCCGGCCGGCCGTGAGTCAGCCGGGCGGCCGAGACGGCCGCCCCACGGCTTGGGAAGGGTTCGTGGGCCGGCCGTCCCGGCCGGCCGGGTAGACAGCAGGAGGTCGGCCGAGACGGCCGACCCACGGCTCGGGGAGCGGCCGCCGGGCGCGGCGGCGCTCACCCCACCGCGAAGGACAGCGCGCGCAGCGCGAGGCTGGTCGCGATGATCGGATCGTCCTCCTTCTGCAGCGCAGAGGCGTTCGCCCACGCGCCGTCGTCGCGTTGCTCCGCGATCACGGCAGCGATCAGCCCCTCGCGCCAGCCTTCCGGGCCGCCGTGCGCGTGGAACACCGGGGCCACCGCGGCGCGGTAGTAGAAGCGCATCGCCTCGCCGTACGCGGCGTAGGGCCCATCACCAACGCCCGGGTTCGCGTCGGCGCGGTGGTTCGCATGCAGCCACGCGAGCCCCGCCGCGTGCAGCGGCGTGCCCGCCGCGCCACACGCGTCGAGCGCCGTCACCCCGTCGGCGGTCGCCGAGCCGTAGCCTTCACCGGTCGGCGCGGCGCCCGCGGCGCGCACCCCCTTGTTCACGATCGCCTCCACCGGGCTGTAGATGAACCCCCCGTTGGGCGCGGCGCAGCGCGCGACGAAGCCACGCGCGGCCTGCAGCGCTGGATCGTCCTTTCCCGCACCGAGCGCTACGAGCGCGGAGACGGCGCGCTGCGTCATCGACAGGTCGACGTGCTGCGCCCGGCCCGGCTCGGGCGCAGCTCGTGCGCCCATCGGGAACCCGCCGACGCCCGATCCCTCGAAGCCGCGCGCCGCGACGAGCTGCTGGCCGCGCAGCCACGCGACCGACGGCGCTGCGAGCGTCGACGCCTCCTTCGGCTCCAGCGCAGCGAGGCACGAGAGCATCAGCGAGGTCGCGTACACCGGGTAGTCGGGCGCAGGCGCAGCGAACCCGAGCGGACCGTCGACGTCCCGGCGCGCGAGCATCCACGCCAGCGCCCGGCGCAGCGGCGCGCGATCGCCGGGCGCGGCGTCGCTCGGCAGCGCGAGGAGCGCCTGGAGCGCGAGCGGGGTGGTGGACTGCCCCAGCGACATGAAGCCGTAGTGCGCGCTGGGGAACGCGCCCTCCGCCGTCTGCTGGCTCAACAGGAACGCCGCCCCGCGTCGCAGCGCGTCTCGCGCGGGCGGCGTCTGGCGGGTGCAGCCGAGCAACAGCCCGGCGCCGCCGACGGAGAGCAAGGTGAGGAGGTCGCGTCGGTGCATGCGCCATCCTCCCACGCGCGCCGTCGGCGCGGTGACTCAGCCGCGCGGCGAGGTCCTGCTCGCCCGGGCGGCGCGGTACCAGTCGCCCGACGAGAGCGTCATCAGCGCGCCGGCGGTGGTGAACACGGTGCTGGTGATGCAGTGGTGCCCCGACCACGAACCGTCGCGCCCTTGGATGGACATCAGGTACTGGCCGATGCGCTGGTTCCACTGGTCCCACTCGGCGCCGCCGCTCTCGGCGAGCGTGTCGCTGATCATCTGGTAGGACAGCATCTCCTCGCCGCCGATCGAGCCGAACCCGGCGACGAGCCGGCCGTCCGCGTCCGCTGCGACCCGCGTCGACGCAGCGCCGCGCGCCTCGGACACCGCGGTCGGCTCGGCCTCGCCCGCGTCGCGCGCGCGCCGCGCCGCCTGATCGTTCGTCCGCAGGCCCGAGGCGACCGCGTACAGCTCCACCCCGGCGCCCGACGACGCGTCGAAGGTGCCAGATGGCGTGGCGAGCGCGGCCTGGTAGGTCTCGGCGCGCTGGAGCACTTCGTCCGCGACGTCCTTGCCGTTCTCCTTGGCCTTGTACAGCGACTGCGACGCGATGGACGAGGAGAGGATCGGCGCCCAGCCGCTGCTCTCGAAGCTGCCGTTCGCGTTCTGGGCACGCTGCACCTTCGTGAGCACCGTGTCGTAGGCGACCGCGACGCGCCGGTTCAGCGCGGGCGAGAGGTGGCCGTCGATCTCGCCGAGGAGCATCGCCGCGAGGTGGGTGTCGACGTACTGGCCCAGCTTGTGCTGCGGCTGCGTGCCCTGCGGGGTGTTGAGGAGCGGCGTGTCCTTCGGCGCCGTCTCGATCGCACCCACCACGAACGACACCGACCGCTCGAGCGCGGCGTCGTGCTTGCCGGTGCGGTTCGCGTCGCGCAGCAGGGCGAGCGACACGTACGCGGTGGTCGCGACATCCGAGGGGGCGGAGAGGTTGTCCGATCCCCAGGAACCCGCCCCCCAGCCCCCATCCGAGCGCTGGTGCTGCAGCAGCCACTTCACGCCGAGCGCCTGCGCCTCGCTCGCAGACGTCGCGGGCGACGCGCCGTTCGTGGTCGGGTCGACCTGCGCGCCGACGCTGCGGACCAGGTCGGGGCGGGCGACCTCGATGCGCGCCGGGCCGCCGTAGGGGGCATCCTCGAGCTCGGAGGCGCCGGCCTGGGCGACGAGCCCGAGCAGCGACAGGGTGAGGACGGTGGCGGAGAAGGGGTTGCGGAACATGGGGACCTCCCGGTCGGTGGCGATGGCGACCCGACAACGAGGAGTCGACCCGGCGCTTACAGTCCGGTTCCAATCCTTCGCGACCTTGCCCGACCGGGCGCCATGCGGGTAAGGGAGGCGGCCTCCTGTCCGGATCCCGCCATGTACGAGTTCGACCCCGAGTGGACCGCCAAGCTCGAAGCGCTCCGCGCGCAGGGCGTCAACCCCTACCCGAACGGTCTGCCGGTGACGCACACGTCGACCGCGCTGCACCGCGCGTTCCACGGCGTCGAGGATCCGTCCACCCGCGACGAGGGCAAGGGCGTATCGGTCGGTGGGCGCGTGCTGTTCCGCAACCGGATGGGCAAGGCGCTGTTCCTGCGCGTGCAGGATCGGGGCGAGCCCGAGGTGCCCGACGTCGACACCGACGGGCAGCCGATCCTCCGCGGCGGCCTGATCCAGGTCTACCTGCGTCGCGACGACGTCGGGGACGCGGTGTTCGACGCGATGAAGGGCCTCGACATCGGCGACATCGTGTGGGCGCGGGGCGACATGATGCGCACCCGCACCGGAGAGCTCACGCTGAACGCGAAGGAGGCGCGCCTCGCCTCGAAGATCCTCGTGCCCTTCCCCGATCGCTTCCACGGGATGACCGACATCGAGCTCCGCGCGCGGCAGCGCTATGTCGACCTGTTCATGAACGCCGAGACGCGCGCCGCGTTCCGGCTGCGCAGCCGCATCGTGAGCCACGTTCGCCGCTTCTTCGAGGCGCGCGACTACCTCGAGGTCGAGACCCCGATGATGCAGGTGCTGCCGGGCGGCGCGGCCGCGCGCCCGTTCGTGACGCACCACAACACGCTCGACATGGACCTCTACCTGCGCATCGCCCCCGAGCTCTACCTGAAGCGGCTCGTCGTCGGCGGGCTCGAGCGAGTGTTCGAGCTGAACCGCAACTTCCGCAACGAGGGGGTGAGCGTGAAGCACAACCCCGAGTTCACGATGCTCGAGTTCTACCAGGCGTGGGCCACCCACGAGGACCTGATGGACCTCACCGAGGCCCTGTTCATCGAGCTGATCGACGCGCTGTGCTGCGGTGAGCGCGTGCGGGAGTTCGCCGGTCGGTCGATCGACTTCTCGACGCCGTGGCGGCGTGCGCCGATGGCCGAGCTGATCGCCGAGCACACGGGGCTCTCGGTCGACGCGCTGCACGATCCGAGCGCGATGGCGGCGTGGTGGCGCGGCAAGCACCGGGTGGCCGACGACGAGACGTTGCCCTCCACGGTGGGCAAGTGGTGGGAGCGCCTGTTCGAAGCCGAGGTCGAGCATCGCCTCGTGAACCCGACCTTCGTCACCGGCTACCCCGCCGAGATCTCGCCGCTGGCTCGCGCGAACGACGACGATCCCACGGTCTGCGATCGCTTCGAGCTGATCGTGGCGGGCTGGGAGATCGCCAACGGGTTCTCCGAGCTCAACGATCCGCACGATCAGGCCGCGCGCTTCGCGGCGCAGGTCAAGGCGCGCGCCGCGGGCGACGAGGAGTCGATGTACTTCGACGCCGACTACGTACGGGCGCTGACCTACGCGATGCCGCCGACGGCGGGCGAGGGGATCGGCATCGATCGCCTCGTCATGCTCCTCACCGGACGCACGTCGATCCGCGAGGTGATCCTGTTCCCCACGCTGCGGCCCGAGCAGGGCGCGAGTGGGCCTTCGTGAGCGGGAACCGGCGGCGCGACCGCGCCGCGGTCGTTAGGGCAGGGGCGCGATGAGCGAGCCCACCCCAGCCGACGACGCACGCCTCCCCGACCCGTCGTCGGCGCTGCCCGGCGTGGTGTTCGACGCGCTGCCGCCCGTGCCCGAGGGCAGGCCGTACGGCGCCGAGTGGTGGATCGCGACGAGCCACCTGCGCTCGAAGAAGTCCGAGGCGTTCGTGTCGCTGGTCACGGTGCTGTCGATCCTCGGCGTGGTCGCCGGCGTCGCGGTCCTGAACTGGGTGATCAGCGTGATGACCGGCTTCGAGGTCGATCTGCGCGAGAAGATCCTCGGGACGAACAGCCACGTCGTGGTGCTCCGCCACGGCGGCCCGATGACCGATCCGGACGAGGTGCTCGCGAAGGTCGAGCAGGTGCCCGGCGTGGTCGCCGCGGCGCCGTTCATCTACGCCGAGATGATGATCCGCTCCCCGTGGGCCAGCAGCGGCATCATCCTCAAGGGGATGGACCCGTCGCGCACCGGCGAGGTCACCTCGCTGCGCCACGACCTCACGCATGGCCTCGTCGGCGAGCTGACGACCGACGCAGAGCGCCGTGAGGTGTTCTCGTCGCTCTCGGCGCCCATCCCGCCAAACGCACGGGACGCCGACGGCAGTCCGCTGCCCGGCATCTTGCTCGGCAAGGAGCTCGGCGTCTCGCTCCAGGTCTACCCGGGCGACGTGGTGCAGGTGATCAACCCGGTCGGCAGCGGCGTCGGCCCGATGGGGATGCCCGTCCCGCAGGTCCGCACGTTTCGGGTCGCCGGCATCTACTACTCGGGGATGTACGAGTACGACACGAAGTGGACGTACGTGAGCAACGCCGACGCGCAGAAGTTCCTGCGCATGGCCAACGCGGTCACCGGCATCGAGATCAAGGTCTCGGACGTCGACGGGGTCGAGCGGATCGCCGCGGCGATCGACGAGACGACCCGCTACCCGAACTACACGCGCCACTGGAAGAACCTGAACCAGAAGCTGTTCGAGGCGCTGGCGCTCGAGAAGTGGGTGATGGGGCTGATCCTGTCGATGATCGTGATGGTCGCCGCGCTGCTCATCGTCACCACGTTGATCATGCTGGTGATCACGAAGGGCCGCGAGATCGCGATCCTCAAGGCGATGGGCGCGTCTCGCGGCACGATCCAGCGCATCTTCGTGATCGAGGGCACCGTGATCGGGCTGGTCGGCACCGTGCTGGGCACGATCTTCGGTGTGCTCGGCTGCCTGTTCCTCAAGGAGTACGGCTACCCGCTCGAGACCGACGTGTACTACCTCTCGGAGCTCCCCGTCGTGATCGAGCCCGGCAACGTCGCGGTCATCGCGGCGGTGGCGCTGCTGCTCTGCTTCCTCGCCACCCTGTATCCCGCCTACAAGGCGGCGAGTCTCGATCCAGTCGAGGGGCTGCGGTACGAATGAGGGGCGTGCAGGTCGACCTCGATGGGCTGTCGAAGCGCTACCTGAAGGGCGCCGCGCGCATCACCGTGCTCGAAGGCGTCGATCTGCACCTCGCCGCGGGCGAGCGCGTGGCCATCGTCGGGCCGTCCGGGTCCGGCAAGTCGACCTTCCTGCACCTGCTCGGGCTGCTCGATCATCCGAGCGAGGGCGTGGTCCGGCTCGACGGAGTCGATGTCAACCAGCTGCCCGAGGCGCGCCGCGACCGGCTGCGCAACCGCTCGGTCGGCTACGTGTTTCAGGCGCACAACCTGCTGCCGGAGCACGACGCGCTGCACAACGTGATGGTGCCGTGTCGCCTCGCGGGTGCGTCGGTGGCCATCGCACGGGCGCGCGCCGAGGCGCTGCTCACGGCGGTCGGGCTCGGGGCGCGGCTGAGCCACAAGCCCGGCGAGCTGTCGGGTGGCGAGCAGCAGCGGGTGTCCATCGCGCGGGCGCTGGTTATGGGCCCGGGTCTGGTGCTCGCCGACGAGCCCACGGGCAACCTCGACCCCTCCACGGCGGACGGCGTGTTCGACCTGCTGCTCAAGCTCAACGCGCAGCTCGGGAGCACCCTGGTGGTGGTCACGCACAGTCACGCGCTCGCGGCGCGCTTCCCTCGCCAGCTCCGCCTCGACCACGCGCGCTTCCGCGAGGGGCTCACCTGATGGGTTGGCGCCTGCTCCTGCTCTGGTGCGCGCTGTGGCTCGTCACGCCGACGGCGGCGCTCGCGCAGGGGCTCGCGCCGGCCGAGGGCGACGTCGTGCGGGTCACCGTCGTGGGCACGAAGCGTATCGAGGAGGCCACGGTGCTGGCGGCCATCGGGCTGCGGCGCGGGCAGGCGCTCACCAGCGAGAAGGTGCGGCGCGATCTCAAGTCCGTGCACGCCACGGGCTTCTTCGACGACGTGCGCGTCGAGGTGGCCCCCGAGGGGGCCGGCGTCGCGGTCACGTTCACGGTCGTCGAGAAGCCGGCGATCCGTGAGATCCTGCTCGAGGGCAACAAGAAGATCGACGAGGAGGACATCCGTGAGGTCATCGACCTGCGGGCGTTCGCGGTGCTCAACGAGGCCGATCTCCGCGTCAACGTCGAGCGCATCCGCGACCTCTACGTCGAGAAGGGCTTCTTCCTCGCGCAGATCGAGCCGGTGATCACCCCGCTCACGGATGAGCAGGTCGACCTCACGTTCCAGATCGAGGAGGGCCGCAAGGTCGTCATTCAGTCGATCGAGTTCACCGGCAACGACAACATCCCGGCGAGCAAGATCAAGCGGTTCATGCAGACCAAGACGGGCGGCATCGTCCCGTGGCTGACGAGCAAGGGCGCCTTCAAGCGCGACGTGCTCGATCAGGACACCTACACGATGCGCTTCGTGTTCCTCGAGGAGGGGTTCGTCGAGGTCCAGATCGGCGAGCCGAAGGTCTACCTCTCGCCCGACAAGCGGTTCATCTTCATCTCGGTGAACGTCGAGGAGGGGCAGAAGTACTTCATCGGCGACGTCTCGGTGCGTGGCGACTTCGTCGAGGAGGAGGGGCTCACCCATGACGCCGTCCAGCAGATCGCGGCCGGTCGGCAGGTCGCCTCGGTGCAGGACGAGCAGTGGCGCATCGCCACCGGGCGCCCGCCGTCGCTGCGGGGGTTCGAGTCCAAGGGGCCCGCGCTGGTCCAAGGCGAGGCGTTCAAGTACACCACGCTCACCAACGTGGTCGAGAACGTCGCCACCTTCTACAAGGACCAGGGCTACGCGTTCGCGAACGTCGTGCCCATGCCCCGCACCGATCCGGCCACCCAGCGCGTCGACATCCAGCTTCAGATCGACAAGGGCGAGAAGGTCCGCATCGGGCGGATCAACATCACCGGCAACGACCCCACCTTCGACAAGGTGATCCGCCGCGAGGTGTTGATCAACGAGGGCGACGTCTACCGCGGGTCGCTGATCAGCGCGTCGCGGACGCGGCTGCAGCGGCTCGGCTACTTCGAGGACATCACCGTCTCGACCCCGCGCGGCGAGGGGGAGGGCGTGCTCGACATGAACCTGAACGTCATCGAGCAGCCCACCGGCAGCTTCTCGTTCGGGCTCGGCTACAGCAACCTCGAGCGGCTGGTGCTCACCGGCAACGTCGCGAAGCAGAACTTCCTCGGGCTGGGCTACACGCTGTCCGCCTCGATCAACTGGTCGCGCCTGCGCCGCCAGTGGAACGTCTCGCTCTTCGATCCGTACTTCCTCGACAGCCGGTGGACGCTGCAGGTCAACGCCTACAGCATCCAGCGCCAGTTCGTGCTCGACGAGTACCAGACCGGCGGATCGATCTCGATCGGTCGCTACCTCGACCGCCGCGACGACATCCGCGTCACCCTCGACTACACCTTCGAGGACGTCGGCCTGTTCTCGATGACGCCAGCCCAGCAGACGATGCTCGGCGGGGAGCTCTACCGGAACGGGTTCACGAGCAGCCTGGGCGTCGGCATCACGGTCGACAAGCGCAACAACCGGATCCGCCCCACGAAGGGCATCTACGCGTCCGCCGCCGCCGAGCTGGCCGGCGGGTTCCGGATCGGCGACGAGAAGGTGCTGTCGTTGCTCGGTGGCGACTTCAACTTCTGGACCGTGCGGCTCAACTTCCGCATGTACCAGCCGCTGATCAAGGACACCGACCTGCTGGTGTTCCGCTGGAACACGACGCTCGCGCACATCCAGTCCACCGACGGCCGCGTGATCCCGTTCATCCACCGGTTCCGCGCGGGCGGCATCAACTCGGTGCGCGGCTACCAGTGGTTCAGCCTCGGGCCGACGATGCGCTCGATGACGTCCGACGATCCGGTGCGGGCCGATGATCTCATCGTGCTCGGCGGCACCGAGAGCTGGATCAACAACTTCGAGCTCGAGGCGCCGATCATCCGCGCCGCCGGGCTCACCGCCGTCGTGTTCTTCGACGCGGGCAACGCGTTCGGCGACGCGTGGGGGGCGGGCACCATCAACCCGCTCGGGCTGCGCTTCGCCTATGGGGCCGGCGTGCGCTGGCAGTCGCCCATCGGGCCGCTCCGCTTCGAGTACGGCATCCCGATCAAGCCCCGCGACGGCGAGAAGCGCAGCGTGTTCGACTTCAGCATCGGCTCGTTCTTCTAGGAACCCGTCGCGCGTAGCGCGCGGTGTTCCTCCCCTGCCCATGACCGTGCTCCTGCCCGTGCCCGTTTGGGCGCTGGCAGGGCTGGGGCGATCGCCACCAGCTGCTCCGCTCGCCGGGCTGCATCGCGCGTAGCGGGATCGATCCGAGGATCAGTCTCGCCGCGACGCGATCGCTCACGTCAGGTCGAGCGCCGCCTTGATCCCCACCTCGACCTCGGCGAGGACCTCGGCGGGCAGCGCCCCGATCCGTCGCGTGAGCTTGCTGCGGTCGAGTGTGGTGATCTGATGGCAGACCGCGACCCCAGCGCCCCGGAGGCCTCCGGCGCCGTCGGGGATCGGCACGGCCGTCGGACCTCGCCGCGCCTGGGCCGCGGAGGTCGTCAGCGGGACCACCGTGACCGATCGCCAGGACGGCACGCGGTTGAATCCATCGTTCGAGACCACCAGCACCAGTCGTTGTCCGCGCAGCTCGGCGCCCGATCGGGGCTGCAGCTCGGCGAGGTAGATGTCGCCGCGCTTCACGTGCGGTCTGCCGCGAGCAGGTGTTCGAGGGTCGCGTCCTCGAGGTCGGCGTCGAGGTCGTACGTGCCACCTGCCTCGGCGCAGGCGTAGCGCTCGATCTCGTCTGCGAGCCGCTGCCGGTGCCGTTGCTGGAGCCAAGCCGCCAGCGCCTCTCGTACGATCTCGGTCGCGGGGCGATCGTCGGCGGTCGCCTCGCGGCGGAGCGCGTCGTGAAGCGCTTCGGGCAAGGGGACGTGGAAGGTGCGCATGGCGTGCTCCGAGGGATGGCCAGCAATCCAGCCATGTCTGTTGGCTGGGTATCCCTATGCATCCAGAACGACCAGATGGGAGGGCGCGCTGCCTCGGGGAAGCGCGGGCGGGGGCTCGGGGTTGGTGGCGGCGGGCGTGCTGCAAGGGTAAGAGCGCGCTCTTCCCGATCCTTCGAGGTGCAGAAATGCGTCGACTCGTAGCCCTGCTGTTCGCGCTGTCGTTCTCCGTCCTGGCCCACGCGGGCACCATCGCGGTGATCGACTTCGAGCGGGCGGTGATGGAGACCGAGGAGGGCAAGGAGGCCCAGTCCCGCCTCGACACGATGTACTCGACCCGCAAGACCGAGATCGAGCGTCTGCGCGACGAGCTGCAGGCCGAGATGGAGGACTACCAGGCGCGGTCCATGATCCTGTCGGACACCGCGCGGGCCGACACCGAGCGCCGCCTGCTCGAGAAGCAGGCGCTGTTCGAGCAGACCTACACCCGCTACCAGGGCGAGATGCAGCAGACCTACATGACGCTGCTGCAGGACCTCGACGAGAAGATGCGCAAGATGACGATCACGGTCGCCAAGGAGCAGGGCTACGACCTGGTGATCGACAAGGCGGCGGTGGTCTATGTCGGCGCGCAGACCACCGACATGACCGACCTGCTCATCAAGCGGTACAACAAGAGCCAGGAGTAGGCCATGCGGGTCGACCCGCGCACTGGCCCGTGGACCACGGGTCGGGTCGCCGCCCTGGTCGACGCCGCTTGCGAGGGCCCCGCGGATCGACCGCTGCGCGCGGTCGCGTCGCTCGGCCGCGCCGGCCCCGACGACCTGAGCTTCTGCTCCGGCGGGCCGTGGCGTGACGTGCTCGCGGCGACGCGGGCCGGCGCGGTGCTCGTCTCGCCGGGTGAGGTGGTGCCGGACGGCGTGGTCGCGCTGCGGACCTCGGATCCGCGGCGCGCGTATGCCCGGGTGGCGGCCGAGATGCTGCCGTTGGAGTGGCCCGAGCCCGGTGTGCATCCGCGCGCCGCGGTCGATCCGAGCGCGACGGTGGACGGGGCTACGATCGGCCCGTTCGCGGTGATCGAGGCGGGCGCGGTGGTCGGCCCCGGGTCGTGGGTGATGGCGCACGCCTACGTCGGGCGCGATGTGGTGATCGGCGCGCGGTGTCGCGTGCAGCCCCACGCCGTGATCCTCGAGCGCTGCGTGCTGGGCGATCGGGTGTGGCTGCACCCCGGCGCGGTGGTCGGCGCGGACGGCTTCGGGCACGTGCCGACGCCGAGTGGGCCGGCGCGCGTGCCCCAGCTCGGCGTCACCGTGCTCGAGGACGACGTCGAGGTCGGCGCGAACGCGTGCGTCGATCGCGCGGCGCTCGATGCCACCCGGGTCGGACGGGGCACGCGGCTCGACAACCTGGTGCAGGTCGCGCACGGGGTGCACATCGGCGAGGGCTGTCTGCTCGCCGCGTTCGCGGGCGTCGCGGGGGGCGCGAAGCTGGGCGACGGCGTGATCATGGGCGGGCGCACCGCGGTGGTCGACGGGATCGCGGTGGGCGACCGCGCGGTGTTCGCCGGCCTCGCTTCGGCGAGCCGCGACGTGCCGGCGGGCGCGCGCATCGGCGGCTCGCCGGCGCGCAAGTACAACACCTGGCTGCGCGAGATGGCGGCGCTGCGGCAGCTCCCGCAGTGGGGCAAGCTGCTCGCGCGGCTGGGCGATCGGATCGCGGCGCTCGAGCGCCGTCAGGTGGAGGATGGCGATGGATCGTGAGGCGATCGAGGCGGTGCTGCCGCATCGGCCCCCGATGCTACTGGTCGACTCGGTGATCGAGCTCGAGCCCGGGCAGCGCGCGGTCGGGCTGCGCGAGGTCACCGAGGAGGACTGCGCGGGGCACTTCCCGGGCGAGCCCATCTTCCCCGGCGTGAAGATCGCCGAGGCGCTCGCACAGGTCGCCGCGGTCTGCTTCCTCGTGCAGGAGGAAGCGCACCAGGGGCGCCCGGTCTACCTCGTCGGCCTCGATCGGTTCCGCTTTCGGCGCCCGGTGCGCCCCGGTGAGGTGTTGCGCCTCGAGGTGCGCGTCACGCAGGCGCGCCGCGCACTGATCCGCCTGTCCGCGCTCGCGACGGTCGACGGCGCGCGCGTGGCCGACGGCGAGATCCTCGCGACCGCCCCCGATCCGGGTACGAGCTAGCCTCCATCGCGGCGCGGCGCGGCTCGGCGACGGGATTTCAGTTAGCCTGGAGGGCGACATGGCCGATATCCACTCCACCGCGATCATCGATCCCCGCGCCGAGCTCGGTGACGTGGTCGTCGGGCCGTATGCGGTCGTCGAGGCGGGGGTGACGCTGGCCGACGGGGTCGTGCTGGGCGCGCACGCGGTCGTGCACGGGCCGACCTCGATCGGCGCGGGCACGCAGATCGGGCCGCACGCGGTGCTCGGCGGCGCGCCGCAGGATCGCAAGCACGACGGCTCGCCGACGCGGCTGGTGGTAGGCGAGCGCAACGTGTTTCGCGAGTTCACCACCGCGCACCGCGGCACGTCGGGCGGCCGCGGCGTCACCACGATCGGCGACGACAACTACTTCATGGCGAACAGCCACGTCGCGCACGACTGCGCGGTCGGCTCGGGCTGCATGTTCGCGAACTCGTCGGCGATCGGCGGGCACGTCACGATCGAGGATGGCGTGGTGCTCGGCGGGCTGGTGGGCGTGCACCAGCACGGCCGCATCGGGCGGCTCGCGATGGTCGGCGGCGGCGGGATGTGCGCGCAGGATGTGCCGCCGTTCACGCTCGCGCAGGGCGATCGCGCGAAGCTGTTCGGGCTCAACGTGCTCGGGCTGCGGCGCGCCGGGTTCGATCTCGAGGTGGTCGGCGCGCTGAAGGGCGCGTGGCGCATCCTGTTCGTCAGCGACCTCTCGGTGCGGCACGCGCTAGCCCGCGTGCGCGACGAGCTAGGCGGTGTCGCCGTGGTGGAAGAGCTCTGCGCGTTCATCGAGGCGAGCGAGCGCGGCGTGTGCCGCGCGGCGGCGGGGCGTTGAAGCGCGTCGAGGTGGCGGTGCTCGGGGCCGGGGCGATGGGGGCACGGCACGCGCGCGTCGTCGCGCGCGATCCCCGTTCGCGGCTGGTCGCGATCGTCGACCCCCACCCCGAGCGCGCGCGCGCTGTCGCCGACAGCGTCGGCGCCGCGGCGCACCTGCACGTGCCCGACGGGGTGGAGGCGGTGATCGTCGCGACGCCGACGCACACCCACGTCGAGGTCGCGGGTGCGCACCTCGCCGCGGGCCGATGGGCGCTGGTCGAGAAGCCGCTCGCGGCGAGCGCCGAGGCCGCGGACGCGCTCGTGCACCCGCGCTGCGTCGCGGCGCACGTCGAGCGGTTCAACCCCGCGGTGCGGGCGGCGGGCGCGATGCGTCCGCGCCACCTCGACGCGCGGCGGCTGGTGCCGTACGTGCCGCGCGCGGACGACGTGTGCGTGGTCCGCGACCTGATGGTCCACGATCTCGATCTGCTGTTGCACTGGGTCGACGACCCGATCGTGCGGGTCGAGGCCCGTGGTGTGGCGGTGCGCAGCGCCGAGATCGACGTCGCGCACGCGACGCTGCACACGCGCGACGGCGTGGTGGCGCACCTGCTCGCGTCGCGCGTCGCCGCGGTGCCGGAGCGGATGGTCCGCGTCTACGAGGCGCGCGCGACCACGTTCCTCGACCTGCTCACGCGCACGGCGCGGCGGCGCGCCGGCCCGATCCCGCCGCTGGATGGGCGCGACGGGCTCACCGCGCAGTGGGACGCGTTCGTCGACGCGGTGCTCGGGCTGGCGCCGCCGGCGGTCGACGCGCGGGACGGCGTGCGCGCGCTCGAGCTCGCGGAGCGCATCCGCGCGGTGATGCAGCGCGGCGACCGCGAGCTCGAGCGGTCGGGGCGCGCGCCGCTCCGGACGTGACGCGACTGCTCGTGTGTGTGGGGGAGGGGAGCGGGGACGCGCTCGCGGCGGCGGTCCTGGATCGCCTGCGCGCAGACGGCGCGGCGTGGGAAGCGCGCGGGATCGTCGGGCCCGCGCTGCGGGCGCGCAGCGTCGTGGCGCTTGCGCGTGCCGAAGACGTCGGCGCGGTGGGGCTCGTCGAGGCGATCGGCGCCGCGGCGCGTGCGCCGGGCGCGGTGCGGCGGATCCTGCGCGAGGTGGAGGGCTGGCGACCCGACGTCGCGCTCACCGTGGACAACCCGGGGCTGAACCTCGCGCTCGCGCGGCACCTTCGGGCGCGCGGGGTCCGCGTGGTGCACCTCGTCGCGCCCCAGGTGTGGGCGTGGCGACCGGGGCGCGCGCGGCGGATCGCCGCGAGCGTGGACACGCTGCTGTGCCTGCTGCCGTTCGAGCCGGCGTGGTTTCCTGGCTGTGATGCGCGCCTCGTGGGCCACCCCGCAGCCTGGCCGCTCGGCGTTCGGGGCGAGGAGCCCGTCGTCGTGCTCGCGCCGGGCAGCCGACCCGCCGAGATCGGCGGCCTCG
>CAYQSE010000007.1:0-58669 GCA_964419905.1 uncultured Enterobacteriaceae bacterium | reverse complement strand
ACGCCCGCCCCACATGATCTCGGGCCGCAGCCAAGATGTGTAGGATCGACAGGCTTCTCGCCCGCCCGTCTCGGTTGAAGTCTGGAATGACTATCGGACCAGCGGAGTCAGCGGGTCGAACAGCGCAGTTCTTCGTGGGGCGGGACGCCCGCCCCACGTTCATGGATCCTCGTGAACTCGCCTTCAGCAAGGCTTCGTAGAGATGTGATCGTTCGTGAGCCGCCGGTACCGGCGTGGTACGTGGGGCCAACGCCCTACACAGCGCCGCGCTTGCGTATCCACGCCGCGAGCTGCTTGTTGGCGCCGCGCCGCACCATCCACTGCGCGAGCGCGCCGAGTCCCGGCACCGCCACGATCGGCCCGAGCGCCTGGCGTCCCCAGCGATGGGCGTCGAAGTCGTCGGTGTGCGCGACGATCAGCCCGTCGCGGAAGCGGAACCGCGCCTCGATCACGTTGTGCACCTTCCGACCGGTCGCGAAGGTGTACCAGGCCTCCCAGTGGGCCGAGCCGGTCGCGTCGTCGGCGACGACGTCGCGGTGCGCCAGGCGCAGATCCTTCCCGGCGCGGATCAGCATCTTCCACATCGCGCCCGCCTCGGGGCCCGTCAGCTTGGGGAACACCGGATCGGAGAACGTCGCGTCCGGGGCGTAGCAGGCGGCCATCGCGTCGCCGTCGCGGGCGGCGAACGCGGTGTAGAAGCGGTCGAGCAGCGCGGCGTTCGGGTGCATCACGGGCCTCGGAGCGGGAAGGGCGAGCGGACGAAGGGTGCGGGCGGACGGTCGGGGCGCGCGCGCGGACCGTCGTCTTCGGCGCGCTCGGCGACGAACGAGCGGGTGCGCAGCCAGCGGGATTCGCCCGGCGTGTCGCGCTCGAGGAAGCTGACGGCGAGGTCGATGCCGGTCACGTTCCACAGGAAGGTGCGCGCGGCGAGAAAGCCGAGCGTCGGCGCGTAGTCGAGTTCCAGCTCGTCGAGCAGCGGCGCGTCGATGTGGAGCACGCCGTCCACCTCGGTGACGAACAGCGTGCCCACGTTGAATGGATCGTCGTAGCGGCCCACCGCAGACGCGAGCACGGCGGGGTCGAGCACGGGCTCGGGGGGCGCGCCGTGGGGGGCGCCCGCGTCGTCGAGCAGGTGCGCCAGCGCGAGGTCGCCGTAGCCGGTGTTGCCGCCGGTGAACATCACGGCCACCGCGGCGCCGTGCTCGGGCAGCAGGTGCAGCTCGGTGACGTAGCCGGGCAGCCCGCCGCCGTGCGTCCACAGCGGGGTCGTGTACCAGCGCGATCCGAGCTGCCAGGCGTCGGTGAGCATCAGCCCGTAGCCGTACGCGACGCGGTCGCCGTCCTCTTCCATCGACACCTGCGGCGCGGTCAGCGCGTCGACCGCGCTCGCGGGCAGCACGTCGCTGCCGCCCTCCAACAGCAGGTCTGCGAAGTGCAGCAGGTCGAGCACGGTGGTCCACGCGAGCCCCGCGGGCGCGCTGAACGGCATCACGAACGACTCGGGCGTGGTCCACACCGTCTCGGCGCCGTCGGGGTAGGACGTGCTCGCCCACAGGTCGTCCGCGGCGACGTCCGCCGGGTCCAGCGTCGTGCGGTCCATGCACAGCGGCTGCCACAGCGTCTCGGCGATGCGCGACGCGAACGGCTGCGCGGTGACCTCCTCGGCGACGAGGCCCGCGAGCGCGAAGTTCGGGTTGCTGTAGTTGTAGAACTCGCCCGGCGGCGACATCGCGTAGATCTGCCGCGCGAACACCCCATAGGCGACGTCGCGCGCGGTCTGGTCGGCGCGGATCGGCGCGAGCGGCGTCCAGTCGACCAGCCCGCCCTGGTGCGAGAGCAGGTGGTGCACCGAGGTCGCGGGGAGGTGCCCCGGGGAGCGTTCGAGGTCGAGTCCCGGAAGCAGCGTGTCGAGGGTGTCGTCCACGGACAGCGCGCCCTCCTCCTGGAGCTGGAGGAGCACCGCCGCGGTCTGCATCTTCAGCGTGGAGCCGTTGCGCGAGCGCGTGTGCACGGTCATCGGCAGCCCAGCGACCGGATCGCGCTCGCCGAACGCGGCCGCGTAGGTGATCTGGCCGTCGACCAGCACGGCGATCGCCATGCCGTGCGCGCCCGAGGACGCGAACCGCTCGGCGAGCGCGTCGTCGAGGCCGTCATAGCTCGAGGCGGGCGTCTCCCAGGCGTGCTCCGGCCCGCACGGGGGCTCCTGGAGATCGGGTGTGCACGCGGCGAGGACGAGACACGGGGCGAGAGAGCGCATGGGGAGCGGTAGCACGCCCGAGATCACGGTGCGAGCGCGGCCGCGTTCACACCCGCGCGGCGATCGCCCGGTTGGTCGAGGGTAGATCGGCGGGTGAGCCGAGCCGCAGCGCGCCCGCGACGATCCAGGTCAGGCGCACACCGAGGTCGCGGGTCATGCGCGCTGCGGGGCGCACACCGCGCCGCCGCGCGGTGGCGAGCAGCATCGGGAGCGCCGCCTTGCCGAGCGTGCTCGCGAACGACCACCCGAACACGCCGACGCGCGTGTCCTCGCACGCGAGGTAGCGCATCGTGCGCGCGCGCTCGGCCGGATCGGTGCGCCAGGTGCGGTACACGGCCTGGCGCATCGCGGACGCCAGGTCGGTGTGCTCGGCGAACACGTCGTAGAGCCCCACCGCGAGCAGCTCGGGCACGCGCGCGTCACGCAGCCGCGCGTCACGCCACGCGGCGAAGTCCGGCGCGTCGGCCAGCGTGACGGCGTCCACGAAGCCGAGGCTCATCCCGAGCGCGGTCAGCGGGTGGTAGTGCCCCACCGCGTCGCCGATCAGCGTGCGATCCGCGGTGCCGTAGTCGAGCCGCGGCCGCACCTGGTTCGCGGCCCACTGCACGCGGTTCGCGTCCAGCGCTGCGTGGAACGGCGCGCGCAGGCCCTCGGGGAGCGCGTCGGTGTAGGCGTCGCGCAGCAGGCCCGCGCGGTCGCCGCGCGCGAACGCCTGCTGCGGCACGTCGATGCACAGCCGCACCTCGTCCTCACCGATCCGGTAGGCGAGGATCGGCCCGGGGCCGCCGAGGAACACGTGGCCGTAGCCCTCGTTCGGCAGCGTCGCGCCGTGCAAGAGCACGCCCGCCATGCGCGATGGCGTGAACACCTCGGCGTCGAGGTCGAGCGAGGCGCGCACCACCGAGGCGCGTCCGTCGGCGCCGATCACGCGGCCGACCCGCGCGCGCTCGGTCTCGCCGCCGCGCAGCGTCCACGACACCTCGCCGTCCGTGACGTCGACGACGCGCGCCCATGTCCGCGTGGTGATCGCGGGGGTCGCGTCGACCGCCTCGCGGATCAGCGCGACGAGGCGCTCGTGCTCCATGCCGAGCCCCACACCGCGGTCGACGTAGGGCAGGACCATCGGGGCGCTGCCGTCCTCGGGGAACACGACGAAGCCCTCGCCGGTCGCCCACGGCTTGCCGTCGTTCGGCAGCGCCACGCCGAGCGCGCGGAGCACGCGGACCGCGGGCGGATGCAGCCACTCGCCGGCCAGCCGCTTCGCCGCGTTCGGGTTCGCCTCGAGCACGAGCACGCGCGCCCCGCGACGCGCGAACGCGAGGGCGGCGACGCAGCCGACGGGCCCGCCCCCGACCACCGCGACGTCGTAGGACGCCTCGCGGGTGGCGTGCATCTCAGCCCCCGGCCAGCAGGTCGCGGGCGACCTCGACGCGGATCTGTCCGAGCGCGACCATGCGCCCCGCGATGTCGTCGACGCGCTCCGGGGGCGCGCCGGCCTCCATCGCGACCGAGCGGGCGTGCAGGCTCATGTGGCCGCGCTGGATGCCCTCGGTCGCCAGCGCGCGGAGCGCGCCGAGGTTCTGCGCGAGCCCCACCGCGGCGAGGACCCCGGCCAGCTCGCGGGCCTGGGTCACGCCGAGGATCTTGCGGAGCACCGCGAGCGTCGGGTGAACGCGGGTGGAGCCCCCGACCGTGCCGACCGCCATCGGCAGCTCGATGTGGCCGTGCAAGGCGCCGTCGCGGAGCGCCCACCGGGTCAGCGCGGCGTACGCGTGCGCGCCAGCCTCGAGCCCGCGCCAGTCGTTGCCCGTCGCGATCGCGGCGGCGTCGATGCCGTTCATCACGCCCTTGTTGTGCGTGGCGGCCCGATAGGGGTCCACCGCGGCGAACGCCCACGCCTCGACGATGCCGCGCGCGACCGCCTCGCCGTCCCAGCCCTTGCCGCCGAGCAGTGAGAGCGGGATGCGGCACGACGCGCGCGCGAGCCGCCGGTCGGCGAGGTTCGACAGGATGCGGAGGTTGACCCGCCCGCCGGTCAGCTGCTCGATCAGCGGCGCGGTGGCCTCGGCCATCGTGTTGACCATGTTCGCGCCCATCGCGTCGAGGCAGTCGACGAGCAGGTGTACGACGAGCATCGGGTGCGGCGCGTCGAAGCGGCGCACCTCGAGCCCGACCGCGCCGCCGCCGCGCTGGCGCAGGTTCGGCTGCGCGGTGTTCGCGTGGTTGAGCAGCCGCGCCTCGGCCGCCTCGAGGCGGGCGATGGCCGCGTCCACGTCGGGCACGTCGAGCACCTGGATCTGGCCGATCATCACCGACGGATCGACGTCGGTGACGAAGCCGCCCGCCGCGCGCACGACGCGCGCCATGTTGCTCACCGCCGCGACGACCGAGGGCTCCTCGACGACCATCGGGACGGCGTACGCCTTGCCGTTCACCACGAAGTTCAGCCCCAGACCCACGGGCAGCCCGAACACGCCCACGCAGTTCTCGACCATCTTGTCGGCGCAGTGCACGTCGAAGCGCGCACCCCCACTCAGCGCGGCGAGGTCGTCCGCGTCGAGGCCGAAGCGCTCGGACAGCGCGTCCAGCCGCGCGGAGACGGGGAGCTTGTAGAAGCCGGGGATGCGCATCGCGGGACCTCGGGGGCGTCAGCGGGGATCGGCGGCGGGGAGCAGGCGGGCGAACGAGCGGCGCAGCGCGTCGTCGTCGGTGCACAGCGCGACGGACTCCTGCACGATGGAGGCCACCTCCTCGCGCGAGATCTTCACCGGGGCGCCGGGCAGGAACACGCGGTCGTCGCCGCGCGCGACCGCGAGCGTGCGCGCGGCCATCCACAGCGGGAGCAGGCAGAACAGGCGCACGTCGGCCGCGTCGGCGGGCAGCGCCAGCGTGTAGCGGAACGCGCCCTGCAACGCGGCCTCGGCGCGGTCGAACACCGGGCGCAGCGCCCGCCACGCGCGCTCGCGGTTCGCCGGCTCGAGCGCGTCCGCGAGGGATAGCCCCTGCTCCTCGAACGTGGAGCGGGGCAGGAACGACCAGTCGCGGGCGCGGTCGTCCGTCACGTCCTTGAGGATGTTCACGAGCTGCAGCCCGAGCCCGAACTCCTCGGCCTCGCGGCGCAGCACCGCGACCCGCTCGGGCTCGTGCAGCGGCACCTCGGCGAGGAAGAGCTCGGTGAGCAGGTGCCCGACCGTGCCGGCGACGAAGTAGCAGTACCGCTCGAGGTCGCGGAGGTTGAGCAGCGCGCGGATCCCGTCGTCGCCTGGCGCGCGGTGCGCGTAGATCGCCATGCCGCGCGACATCTCGGACACCCACCGCGTCACGATCGCCGGCAGTGGATCGGGCAGGGTACGCAACACCGCGAACACGCGGTGGGTGTGCGCGGCGAGGACGTGCTCGTCGGAGTCGGTCGCGAACCCGGTGCTCGCGACGAACCGCGCCTCGAACGCCTCGGGCGCAGCGTGCCCGGCGAGCACGTCGAGCCACAGCGCGAACAGCGCGTCGCGGGCCTGGGCGGGCAGCGTGGCGTCGTCTTCCACCGTGTCGACGATCCGACACAGCAGGTACCCGCAGGTCACCGCGATCTCGAGTCGCTCCCGCAGCATGCCGATAGGAATGGAGAACGTGCGAGAGACGCGAACGAGCCGCGCCTTACAGAAGTCCCAGTCCGTCGCTTCGCCCATGCCCTCGACCCCACTTCGACGGGCGAAATGTAGAGGGGTCGGTTGCATAGGTCAAATCTTTTGTATTCGCCGACGGTCGTCGGTGATGACCGTCAGCGAAACCACGCTCCATAAGGATCTGGCGTGTGGCGCTGATTCTTTTCATCGACGTTCGTGAATGAAAGCGATCCGCTGACGTTCGTCAGGAATACGAGACGGATCGCGGGGCGCCGCCGAGTCGCCCGTCGAGGGTGATGCGCGCGAGCCAGGGCAGCGCGGGCGCGGCCGGCGGGGCGCCCGCGAACACGTCGAGCGCGTGCGCGGTGTAGCGCTCGAGGAGCGCGCCCGCGAACAGCGCACCCGCGTCGGGGTTCGCGAGGTCCGGGCGACCGGTGTAGCCGGGGAAAGGGCGCAGCGCGTACCAGCCGAGCCCGTCCGCGACGAACGCGAGCTCGGCGGCGAGGCGCGCGCGGCCGAGACCTGCGGCGACCCGAGACAGTCGCTGAAACCCCCGATCGGGGGTCCACACGGGGCAGGGCGGCAGGCTGCGCAGATCGGCCGCGACGGTGTCGGGCGCGTAGTGCAGCGACAGCGAGGTCTCGAAGAACCCGGCGTGGAAGTCGCACGTGGCGTCGGCGATCAGACCCGCGCGCACCTCTTCGTCGGCGATCGCCTGGAACGCCTCGTGCACCGCGCGGGTGTCGCCGGCGATCAGGTCGTCGAGGACGAGGTCGAGCGGTGAGACGGCGATCACGTCGCGGCGGGCGAGCGCGCGGACGCCGGCGTGCAGCGCGACGCTGTGCAGCGGGCTGCCGTGGAAGGTGACGAGCACGACCCGCCGCGCCCCGAGGTCGGCCAGGCGCTCGCACGCCTCGACCACGCGCGCGCGCACGCTCGGGAGCGCGTCGAAGCGCGTGCCGGGCCCGGGGCAGGGGTCGACGCCCGCCTCCAGGTCGTCCGCGAGGAGCAGCGGGTGCTCGCCGAGCGGCTCCTGGAGGCGCGCGTGGAGGTCGCGCGCGAGGCCGAGGCTGATCAGCCGGTCGTTGTGCAGCGACAGGTGGGGGCCGTGGTACTCGACGGGGTTGACCAGCAGGTAGACCGGCGCGCCGCGCTCGAGCAGCGCGCGGATCTCTCGGTGGGGGAGGTCGAACAGGTGTCGCATTCGACCCGCCTATCCGCTCGGCGCACGTCGTGGGGACTCACGCGCTGGCGCGGAGCGGCAGGGGCTCGCGCACGGGCTCGGCGCAGAACGCGTCGGCCGGCGCGAGGTTCACGACACGCCCCATCACCACCACCGCTGGCGCGCCGAGCCCCAAGTCCTCGGCGCGCGCGGCGATGTCCCGCAGCGTGCCGCGGGTGGCGCGCTGTGCCGCGCTGGCGCCGTGCTGGACGATGGCGACCGGCCAGTCGGCCGGGAACCCCAGCGCGATCAAGCCCTCGGTGAGGCGCCCGAGGCGGCCCATCGCCATCAGCCACACCAGCGTCGTGCCCGGCTCGAACGCCGGCAGGTCGACCTCGCGCCCCGCGCGCCCGTGGCCGGTGAGCACGAGCAGCCGGTCGGCCGCGTCGCGGTGCGTCACCGGGATGCCGGCGGCCAGCGGGGCTGCGAGCGCGGCGCTGATCCCGGGCACGACCTCGACCGGGACGCCGTGCGCGACGAGCAGATCCCGCTCCTCGCCGCCGCGCCCGAACACGAACGGGTCGCCGCACTTCAGGCGCACGACGTCGCGTCCGGCGCGCGCGCCCTCGAGCATCCAAGCGTTCAGCGTGGCCTGGGCGTCGTCGGCGCGACCCGGCTCCTTGGCCGCGACCCGCACTTCGCCGTGCGCGAGCGCGAGGATCTCGGGCGAGACGAGCCGATCCGCGAGCACGAGCTCGGCCTCCTCGAGGGCGCGCAGCGCCCGCTCGGTGAGCAGCGTCGGATCGCCAGGTCCGACGCCTACCAAGCGCACGCGGCCGCCGGGCCGTTCCGCGTCGGGGTCCGGCGGCGGCGCCGCCCCTTCGAGGTAGGTCGAGACGATGTCGGCGATGCGCGCGTCGTCGAGCGCGGCGAGCCCCTCCCACGACCACGCGCGCCCGATCTGGGCGACGAAGCCCATCCGCCGCTCGCTCCCGAGCGGACGGGGATCCACTGCGCGGAGCCGGTGGCGGAACACGCCGAACCGCTCGGTGGCGCGGGCGACGCCGCGTGGCAGCGACGCGACCAGGTGGTCCTTGATCCGGCGCGCGAGCGCGGGCCCCTGGCCGTTCGTGGACACCGCGATCTGGATCGGCCCGTCGCGATGGACCGACGGGAACCAGAAGTCGCACAGGTCGGGGAGGTCGGCGGCGTTCACCGGGATGCCGCGCGCGCGGGCCAGGCGCGCGATCTCGGTCGAGGCGTCCACGTCGTCGATGGCCGTGAGCACGAGGGCGGCGCCGTCCACATCGGACGACGCGAACGCGCGCGGCGCCCAGGTGACCTCGCCGCGCGCATGCCGGCGGTGAAGCTCCACGTTGAGCGTCGGCGCGACGATCCGGACGCGCGCGCCGGCCTCGAGGCACAGGCGCACCCGCCCGGCGGCGATGGCGCCCCCGCCGATCACCAGCGCGTCGCGCCCTTCGAGTCGCCACGCCACCATCAACGAGCCGCCGCCCTCCGCCGGCGTGATCCGCGGTACGTCGCGCTGCATCACGCCACCTCCCTGCCGCTGCGCAGCTTGCCGAGGATCGTGTGCGCCTCCTCGACGAACAGGCCGGCCTCGGCGACGAGGCGCCGCAGCCGATCGGCGTCGAGCGCGTCGGGCGTCAGCGTCAGCGCGCCCAGGTAGTAGTGGCCGACCCCCTCGTAGATCCGCCCGGCGTCGTAGAACCGGCGTCGGAACTCGGCGGCGGCGTCGAACTCGGTGGGGTTCGTGAGCCCGTCCACGGTCAGCAGCGCGCGCGCCGCGATCGTCATCGCGCTGAGCGCGCGCTCCAACAGCACCTCGGCGCTCGCGCCCGCATCCAGCTGATCGACGGCGGCGTCCGCGTGCGCGTCGGCCTCGGTGAGCAGCAGATCCGCCAGCTCCACGATCTCGCCCGCGCACTCGCCCATCCCGCGCACCACCGCGAACGCCTCGTCCTTGCCGTGCTCCCGGTACGCCCACGGCGCGATCGTCGGGCTCGGGAGCTCCTGGAGGTCGGCGAGCAGCGCCTTGATCCGTGCGCGCCCGACCCGGGTGACGAACGCGCCGAACACCTCGTCGGGCGTCGCCTCGTCGCGGTAGAGCCCGCACAGCCGCTCGATCACGTCGCCGACGCGGAACGCCGGCACCTTGGTGAACACCTGCCCGAGCCCGTCGCCCGGCTTCTCGCCGGGTCCGACCCCGCCTGCCCACCCGCCCAGCACCAGCATGTAGTGGGGCGCGGTCACGCCCTCGACGGTGCGCGCCGCGCCGAAGAACCCGATGTCCGCGATCTGGTGCTGCGCGCAGCTGTTCGGGCAGCCGCTGATCTTGATCGTGATCCCCTCGAGCGCCGGATCGGCGGCCAGCCGGTCCAGGGTCGGACCGGCGAGCCGCGCGACTGAGCGCGGGGCCGTCACGCCGAGCTTGCAGGTGTCCGCGCCGGGACAGGTGACCGGATCCGCGATCCCACCGGGGCGGGCCAGCCCCAACCCCAGCGCAGCGAGCGCCGCGCGTACGGCGAGCAGCCGGTCGGTCGGCACCCAGCGCAGGTACAGCGACTGGTCGGCGCCGATGCGCAGCGTGTCGCCGGTGTGCGTCTCGAGCAGCGTCGCGAGGCCGCGGAGCTGGCTGGGGCTCAGATCGCCGCGCGGCACGCGCACCTTGACCACCGCGTACCCGTGCTGGCGCTGCGTCAGGACGCTCGTGCGCAGCCACGCCGCCTCCTCGGCGTCTCCAGGGCGCGGGGGCTCGCCGCCCGGCCCGTGCAGCGGTCGGTCGTCCCACGCGTGGAGATCGTCGAGGAACGCCGTCCACGCGGGCGTCGGCGTCAGCGCGGCGCGCTGCGCCTCGACCAGCGCGCGGAAGCGGTCGATGCCCTGGGCGGCCACCACGAACTTCATGCGCGCGCGCGCCCGGTTCTTCTTCTCGCCGTGCTCCGCGAACACCCGCAGGATCGCGTGCGCCGTCGGCAGCAGCTCCTCTTCAGGGAGGAAGTCGTAGAGCACCTTGGCCTCGTGTGGCACCGCGCCGAGCCCGCCCCCGACCTTCAGCCGGAAGCCGCGGCGCGGCACGCCGTCTACGATCCGCACGACCGCGGACGCGCCGAGGTCGTGGATCGCCGAGAGATCGAACCGTGGGTCGGGTGACGAGGCGAGGGTGGCCTTGAACTTGCGACCGAGGCTCTGCCCGTCCGGGTGCCGCAGCAGGAAGCGCGCGAGCGCCATGCCATGGGGCGTCACGTCGAACGCCTCGCCGTGCAGCACGCCCGAGACCTCGGACGCGCACACGTTGCGCACCACGTTGCCGCACGCCTCGCGGGTGGTCGCCTCGGCGTCCGCGAGCACGCGCATCACCGCCGGCGTCTGCTCCAGCGCGATGAAGTGGACCTGGATGTCCTGGCGGGTGGTGAGGTGGGCGACGCCCGCCGAGTACGCCTCGGTGAGATCGGCCATCGCGCGGGCGGTCGCGGGCGAGAGCAGGCCCAGCGGCAGCTTCGAGCGCATCATGTGCACGCCGTCCTGGCGCTGCCCGTACACGCCAAAGCGCAGGCGGTGCTCGAGGAACACGGCGTCTGGCACTCGGCCTTCACGGAAGCGCGCGATCGAAGTGTCGAAGTCGTCGATCTCGCGCAGCACGGTAGGCTTGTCGCCGGCGAGGGAGGGGCGGAGGTCAGCGGTCATCGGAGGGCTCCTGGGTCGTGAACAGGTGGTGGATTCCGCACTCGGTCTTCTCGGTCCCGGCCCAGCGGCCGGCGCGCTCGTCGCCGTCGGGCACGGCGCGGGTGCACGGCCAGCAGCCGACGCTGCGGTAGCCGCGGTCGAGGAGCGGGTTGAACGGGACGTCGCGGTCGCGGAGGTAGGCGAGCACCGCGTCGCGCGACCAGGTGGCCAGCGGGCTGACCTTGACGCGGTCGGTCGCCCCGTCCCACGCGATGGCGCGGGTGGCCGCGCGGGACGCAGACTGATCGCGGCGAAGCCCGGTGATCCATGCGTCGAGGTCGACGAGCGCGTCGCGCAGCGGGGCGACCTTGCGCAGCGCGCAGCAGCGGTCCGGGTCCCGCGCCCACAGCGTCGGCCCCTCGTCGCGGGCCTGCTCGGCGACGCTGCGTCGCGGCGTGACGGGCTGGACCGTCACGCCGTAGCGGTCCTCGATCGTGACGCGCAGCGCGTACGTCTCGTCGAAGAGCAGCCCGGTATCCAGGAAGAACACCGGGATCGGTCGCCCCATCCGGTGGAGCAGGTCGAGGATCACGAGCGACTGGGGGCCGAGCGAGGTCGCGAGCGCGACGCGCTCACCGAACGTGTCGGTGGCCCAGCCGAGGACCTCCTCGGCGTCCTCGAGGTCGGGGAGCCCGGCGGCGCGGGAGAGGTGGAGCGGGGTGGTGTTCACGAGAGATCTCCGGTTGGGTGGTTTCCACCGGAGACCTGCGATCCCCGGCGACGCGGCCGGGGAAGAGGGAGGGGATCGCGCTCAGCGCACGACGCACCCCACCGCCCCGGCGGGCAGACACCGACAGCAGCAGCGACAGGTCGAGGCGCGATGGGGGGTCATGGGACGCTCGGGGTCGGGGAAAAAAAAGCGCCCGCGTCGCGAGTGCGAGGCGGGCGCCGGAAGCTCGGGGGAGCGGGACCTAGCGCACGCCTCCGGCGCAACCACAGCAACAGCCGTTCGCGAAGGCGAGGCGGATGGCGGTGGGGGCGGGCGCGTGCAAGGTGTCGGCTCCTGTCCTTCGGACACTACGTCGGAGCGTCTGGATGTGCAAGCCCGAACGCAGACGAGCCCGACGCGCGCGTACGCGGGCCGGGCTCGGCGGGGTCGGGCGCGCGATCAGTCGACGAGCGGCGCGCGGGTCTGCGCGACGAGCTCGTAGCGCAGCGTCACGCCGTCCGCGTCCTCGCTGACGAGCTGGATCGCGAAGGTGCGCGAGCCCTTCTGCACCACCAGGGTCTCGGGGAGGAAGCCGTACGAGCTCGCATAGACGTACTGCGCGAGGTCGGTCATCACCGTCTCTGCGACGTTCGCCGGGGCCGCAGACGTACGGGCCTGCTGCACGTTGCGCGGGAACTCGAGGAACGTGCGTGGCTCGTGCTTGTCGCTGTGGCGCACCTTGAGGTCCATCACGCGGCAGTCGGTGAGCCCCATCAGGCAGTCGGACTCCGTGGCCCATCGACCCGACTCGAGGTCGAGGTACGCGTCGAACGGGACGTGGACGTCGCGGGCCTGGGCGACGCCAGAGACGAGCGCGGCGAGGAGGATGAGGTGTCGCATGGGAGGCTCCTGCGGGTCGTGATGAAAAAATACTAGCGCACCGCGCGGCGGTTTGTAAGAAATTTTTCTATCACTTCCCTGACCTCCTCACTCGAGCTCCTTCAGCTCCCGGATCAGATCCTCCATCGCCTGCTTCGCGTCCCCGAAGTACATCAGCGTATTATCGAGGAAGTACAGGGGGTTCTCGACGCCGGAGAAGCCGGGCCGCATCGAGCGCTTCACCACGATGACCGTGCGGCACTTGTCTACGTCGCAGATCGGCATCCCGTAGAGCGGCGACGTCGGATCGTTGCGCGCGGCCGGGTTGACCACGTCGTTGGCGCCCAGCACCAGGGCGACGTCGGTGTTCGGGAGCTGCGGGTTGATGTTGTCGGACTCGATGAGCAGCTCGTAGGGGACCTCGGCCTCGGCGAGCAGCACGTTCATGTGGCCCGGCATGCGACCCGCGACCGGATGGATCGCGAAGCGTACGTCGATATTGCGCGCGCGCAGCGCCTTGCTGAGCTGCTGGACCACGTGCTGCGCCTGCGCGACCGCCATCCCGTAGCCGGGCACGATCACGACGGACTGCGCCGCGTCGAGGATCATCGCGACGCCGGCTGCGTCCGCGCTCTTGACCGTGCCCTCGACCGCGGCCCCGCCCGAAGACGACGTCGCGGCGGAGCCGAACGCGCTGAACAGCACGTTGGAGAGCGTGCGGTTCATGCCCTTGCACATGATCTGGGTGAGGATGATGCCGGACGCGCCGACCAGCGCGCCGGAGATGATCAGCGCCTGGTTCATCACGACGAAGCCGGTGGCGGCCGCCGCGAGCCCCGAGAAGCTGTTGAGCAGCGCGACGACGACCGGCATGTCCGCGCCGCCGATCGGGAGCACGAACAGCACACCGAGCAGACCCGACACCGCGAGCACCGCCCAGAAGAAGGTGGGGTCGGCGCTCTCTGCCATGCCCAGCACGCCCAACGTCAGCGCGCCGAGGGCGACGAGCGCGTTGAGCACGCGCTGCATCGGGAAGGTGATCGGCGCGCCGCGCACCAGCTCCTGCAGCTTCAGGAACGCGACGAACGAACCGGTGAACGTCATCCCGCCAATCAGGATGCCGATGACCATCGGGAGGCTGTCGGCGAGCTCGGGGGGCATGCCCGCGCGCTGGGCGCGCAGCAGCTCCGCCATCGCGACGAGCGCGGAGGCGCCGCCGCCGAACCCGTTGAACACCGCGACCATCTGAGGCATCGCGGTCATCTGGACGCGCACCGCGGCGATGGCGCCGATCAGGGCGCCGACGCCGATACCGATGGCGATCGTGCCGTAGCCGATCACCGCGCTGTGCAGCAGCGTCGCCACGACCGCGACCGCCATGCCCAGCGCCGAGAGCTGGTTGCCGCGCGGGGCGGTCCGCGGCGAGCTCAGCTTCTTCATCCCGAGGATGAACAACACCGCGGCGACGAGGTACGCGACGAGGATCCACGGGCTCATGCGTCACCCCGCTTGCGGTCCTTGCTCTTGAACATGCGGAGCATCCGGTCGGTGACCATGAAGCCGCCGACCACGTTGATGGTGGCGAACACGACGGCGGTGAACCCGAGCCAGGTGGACAGCGTCTGATCACCGGAGCCGGCGGAGAGGATCGCGCCGACGATGGCGATCCCCGAGATGGCGTTCGTCCCGCTCATCAGCGGCGTGTGCAGCGTGGGAGGGACCTTGTTGATCACCTCGACGCCCACGAACGTGGCGAGGACGAACACCGTGAGCGTGAGCACGAAGAGCTCGGTCATGGACCCTCCAGCGGGTGGAGGGCACGATACCGCACCGCCGCGCGCTCGGGCCTCGGTCGTCGGTCAGAGGGCCGTGAATGCCGCGACACGGGCGCGATCATCGGCGAAGCTCCGCGCGCCGCCACGTCCAGTCGACATGGATCGCAGGATGATCCGAGAGGTCTTCGCCGCGCGCGTCCACGAACTCGTCGGCCACCGCCCAGCGCGTCGGTGACAGCGTGAGGTCGGCGCCCGACCGGAACAGGAAGCGGTCGATGTGATCGGCGCCGCACGACAGCACCTCGCACGCGTCGCTCAGCCCGGTCGCGTCGAGGAACGCATCGAGGATCTCGGCGTCGTCGGGTCGGACGCGGCGCAGGTTCGTGTCGCCGCCGACGATCACGGCGCGGTCACCGGCGTGCTCGTCGAGCCACGCGGCGAGCTGCGCGAAGCCGACGCGCCGCGCGTCGATGTCCTCGGGCCCGCCGCCGGCCTCTGCGTGGTGATTCACCACGAGCAGGGTCGCGTCCTCGGCGAGCGCCGACTCGGCGGCGGCGAACCCCTTCTCGGCGAGGCAGTCCGACGCGCTGTCGGCGATGCCGTGGCAGGCGGCCCACTGCACGCGCGTCGCGACCCCGAGCGGGAACCAGGAGAACCGGGTCAGGCCGTCGCCGACCGGTCGCTCGCGCGGCGCGCCCCACCCGGTGGTGTGGGGGTGCGCGACACCCGCGGACAGCACCTCGTGGTAGGCGAAGTCCTCCTGGATCAGCGCGAGGTCGTAGGCGTCGAGCAGCGGCGCGATCTGCGGCATGTTCTGCTCGGGGTTCGACCCGGACAGCCCCTCCGGCAGGCCCGCGACGTTGTAGGTGAGGGCAGAGAACGCGCCCTCGCTGGGGGTGGGTGTCGCCGCGCACGCGGCGAGGAGGAGCAGCATCGCGTTCATCCGAGGGGGCTGCCTGCGGCGGGCCCGCGAGGCGCGCACTAGAATCGCACGATGCACCCCGTGTTCGCGATCGCCCTCGTCTCGTTGCTCGCCGCGCCGGCCTGGGCCGGGCGCGATCGCACGTCTCCGGGCGGTACGGAGGTCCGCGAGCGGCCCGTGCTGCACCTGCGCGTCCTGCTCGCGGACGGCTCGCCGGCGATCCGCGCTGCGGTGACCGTGGACGGGCTGGCGCGCGGGCGGACGGATGCGCTCGGCCGGTTCACCTACGAGGGACTCGGCGCGGGGCAGGTCGTGATGCTCGGCGTCGCGACCACCGAGGCGGGCCCGCCGGAGAGCGCGCTGATCACGGTGACGCTCGCGCCGGGCAGCCAGGAGATGCCGCTGTCCCTGGTGCCCGAGGCGCCTGCTCCCGCGCGGCTCGCGGTGCGGGCCGAGGCGCCCGCCACGGTCGAGGGCGCGTCGGCGGTGGCGGCGGGCCCGGCTGCGCTGACGGTGTGGGCGCTCGATCACACCGGGCGCGCGCTACCCGGCGCGGTCGTCACCCTCAACGGCGCGCGCGCGGGCGAGACCGCGGAGGACGGAGCGCTGAGCGTCCCGCCGCAGCGTCCCGGCCGCTCGGTGACGGTGCGGGTCGAGGCGCCGATGCGGTTGCCGGTGACGGTCGACCGCTTCGTGCTCGCGCCGGGGCGGCAAGCGCGCACCGTCGTCCTGATGCCGCGCGACACCGACGGCGACCAGATCCCCGATCTCTACGACGACTGCCCCGACGCGCCGGAGGTCCGGAACGGGTACGCCGACGACGACGGGTGCCCGGATCGCCTCGGAGAGCTCTCGGTGCTGGTGCTCGATCCCGATCGTCACCCCCTCACGGGCGCCGCGTTGACCCTCGATGGCGCCAGCGTCGGCGTCACGGGCCCGGACGGCCGGCGTCTGCTCAGCGGCCTCCTTCCGCAGTCGAGGGTGGCGATCGAGGCGTCGGTGGAGGACCCGATGCTCGCGCCCGGGCGCCTGGACGCGCTCGAGGTCGTCGAGGGCGATCAGTCCGCCACGGTCGTGCTCGCGCGCTCCTCGCTCGCGACGAGCGGCCCCCCCGCGCTGTCGATCCTCGCGCTCGACGCCGCGGGCGCGCCGGTCGCGCTGGCGACCGTCGTGGTCGAGGACAGCTACCGCGGTCGGACCGATCGCGACGGTCGGTTCGTCTATACCGGGCGCCCGGCCGGCACCGAGGTGATCGTCGGCGTCTCCGCCCCGTTTCGCGATCGCGACGTCAGCGCGCTCCGTCTCGTGCGGCTCGAGGGGGGGCCACAGGCCGTGCGCTTCTGGCTGGACGGCAGCGACGGCGGCGTGGGCGCGCTCGCGCAGGAGGATCCGGACGGCGACGGTCGCATCGACGCGTTCGATCAGTGTCCGCACGAGCCCGAGACGAAGAACGGCTACAAGGACGAGGACGGGTGCCCCGACGCGCTCGCGCGTGTCCTGTTGGAGGTGGTGGACACCGAGGGCGCGCCGGTCCGGGGGGCCTCAGTCGCCGCGGATGGCGTGGTGGTGGGGCGCACGCGTCCGGACGGCACGATCGTGCTGCCCGAGTCCATCCCGGGACAGACGATGCGCGTCGACGTGGACACGAGCGGCCTCGACGTCGCCCCGGGTCAGTTCTCGTGGCGGGACCTCGTGGAGGGTGAGCAGGCCCGTCGGGTCGTGCTCAGCGTGCTGGACGCCGATGCAGACGGGATCCGGGACAGCCTCGATGCGTGTCCGACCGAGCCCGAGACCCCCAACGGCTATCGGGACGAGGACGGCTGCCCCGACAAGCTCGCGACGCTGTTCCTCACCGTGGTCGACACGAACGAGGCGCGCGTGGCGGGCGCGGTGGTGTGGGTGGGCGGTGTCGAGGTCGGTCGCACCGATGGCGAGGGGTGGGCGGAGCTGGCGGATCTCGCACCGGGCGACGACGTGGACGTCGAGGTGCGCACCGCCACGAACGCTGCCAGAATCCGGGTGGATCTCATCGAAGGCGCGCAGCGTCGGCGGGTCCTGCTGGTTGAGGATACGCACGCGGTGCTCGACGACTAAGCTGGTCGGCGACACCCGAGGCGAGACGTGCCGTTGCCGAATCCTCCGAGGACGCTGTTCGGGCGGCTCATCGAGCCGCGTGCCGATGTGCACGGCCCCGAGGAGCGCTCGCGGGCTCGGTTCCTGGCTGCGCTCCTGCTCTTGCTGCCGCTGGTCGCCGCCGTGGGCGTCTCGGTGCAGGTGTTCGTCGACCCGACCCTGCTCCGCGCCTCGCTGATCCAGATCCCGGCCGTCGGGTTCGGATTGGTGCTGCAGCGGGTCGCGCGCACCCCGAAGTGGCGCGTCGCGCTCGGTCTGACGATGGTGATCGTGGTGATCTCGACGCTCGGGGGGTACTTCGCGCGCCCCGAGAGCGAGATGGTCCTCGCCAACCTGATCGTCCCGGCGATCCTCGCGACCGCCCTGCTGACGACGCGCGAGGCCGTGATCGTCGCGCTCGCGATGTACGGCTGTGCCGTGGTGGTGGGGTTGCACTTCCTCCCCGAGTTTGGCGTGGGGTGGTTCGCCGGCGTGCTGGTCACGATGTCGGTGCTGTTGTTCCTCGAGGTGCTCGCGACGATGCATCGGGTTCGACTCGAGCGCGATCGCCAGCGCGACCTCGCCGACCGCGAGGCGGTGAGTCGCCGACTGCTCGAGGCGTCGTTCGGGGGGCTGGCGGTGGTGAGCGGCGGGGTGATCCAGGAGGTCAACCGGGGCTTCGCCACGCTGTTCGGAGAGGAGCCCGACGCGCTGATCGGTCGGCCGCTCGACGCCTTCCTCCCGCACGACGCGCCCGTCGGCTCGCTGGACGGCGAGGGGCGCAAGGAGGTCGCGGCGCGGCGGTCCGATGGATCGTTCGTGCCGGTCGCGGTGGTCACCCGAGCCGACTCCAATCCCGACGGATCGTCGCACGTGGTCGGTGTGCAGGATCTGACCGAGCGCGAGGCGGTGCGCGCGCGGTTGCACCAGGCCGATCGGATGGCCGCGATGGGTCAGCTCGCAGCGGGCGTGGCGCACGAGATCAACAACCCGCTCACCTGGATCATCGGCAACCTCGAGCGCGTCGTCGGCGAGGTCGACGACGAGCACCGCAAGTCGGTCGAGCAGGCGATCGAGGGCGCGCGACGGGTGCGCCGGATCGCGCGCGACCTGAACATGTTCGCGCGCGACCGCGACGGGCCGACGGTGGGCGTCGACGTGGTGGAGGTGGTGCGCTCCGCGGTCAACATGGTGCGACACGACCTGCAGCACAACGGGTTCCTGCACGAGGACTACGGCGAAGCGCCGTCTGTGGACGGCGACCCGACCCGGCTCGGTCAGGTGTGCATGAACCTGTTGGTGAACGCGGCCCAGGCGGTGGCCGACGGAGCGGGCACGGAGGTCTCGGTGCGGGTGGGCACGGACGCGCGCGGCTGGGCCACGTTCACGGTCGAGGATGACGGACCGGGCATCCCCGAGGCGCTCCGAGCGCGCGTGTTCGAGCCCTTCTTCAGCACGAAGGCCGACGGCACCGGGCTCGGGCTGGCGATCAGCCGCACGCTGGTCGACGAGCTGCGGGGGACGCTGACGCTCGAGCCGATTGCCGAGCGTGGCGTGCGCGTTCACGTGGCGCTGCCACCCGGCACGCTCCCGCTGCCGCCGCGTGAGGACACCGGTGAGGCGACCCGCCCGTCGTCGCGGCGCGCGCGGATCCTGGTCGTGGACGACGAGCCTGCCATCTGCGAGCTGCTGCAGGCAGCCCTCGGCGAGCACCACGTCGAGACGGCGACCAGCGGTGAGCTCGGGCTGGAGCGCGCGCTCGCCGAGACGTGGGACGTGGTGCTCTGCGATCTGATGATGCCGGCCGTCACCGGCATGGATCTGTTCGAGACGCTGCGCGCGCAGCACCCTGGTCGGGAGGCGCGGGTGATCTTCCTCACCGGCGGCGCCTTCACGCCGCGGGCGCGCGCCTTCCTCGACGAGATCGACAATCCGGTGCTGCAGAAGCCGTTTCGGCTCGCGAAGGTGCGCGACACCGTGGCCGCGCTGATCGACGCCTGAATCGGGGGCCCTCACCGATCTTCGTGGGCCGGCCGTCCCGGCCGGCCGCCCGTACCATCAGCGGCTCACCACCCGCAGGTGCGCCCCTCGTTCTGCTCCTGCAGCCACACCATCAGCGGGTCGAAGTAGGTGACCAGCGGCGTCGCGTCCATCTGGCGCGTGCCGGTGACGACCTCGAGCGCATCGGGCCACGGGCGGCTCGCGCCCATCGACAGCAGCGCCGCGAGCTTCTCGCCGGCCGCCTCGCTGCCGTAGAGCGTGCAGGTGTGCAGCGGCCCCTCGTGGCCCGCCGTGCGGCACAGCGACTCGTACATCTGGAACTGGAGGATCGCCGCGAAGAAGTAGCGCAGGTAGGGCGTGTTCGCGGGGATGTGGTACTTCGCGCCCGGATCGAAGTCGGCCTCGGAGCGCGCGATCGGGGCCGAGACGCCCTGGTAGCGCTCGCGCAGCGTCCACCAGTCCGCGTTGTAGGTCTCGGGCGTCGTCCGGCCGGCGAACACGTCCCAGCGCCACTGGTCGATCATCCGCCCGAACGGCAGGAACGCGATCTTCTGCAGGGCGACCTGCATCTGGTCGTTGACCACCGCCTCGGGCGTGCGCGCGGTCTCTGCCGTCAGCCCGACCTCGGCGAGGTACTCGGGCGTGATCGACAGCGCGAGCACATCGCCGATGGCCTCGTGGAACCCGTCGTGGGCGCCCGACTGGAACAGGACCGGCAGATCCTTGTAGTAGAGGAAGTAGTAGTCGTGCCCCAGCTCGTGGTGCAGCGTCCGGAAGTCCTCGGCGTTGCGCTGGACGCACATCTTGATGCGGACATCGCCCTCCCACAACACGTCCCAGGCGCTCGCGTGGCACTCGACCTCGCGGTCGTCGGGCTTCACGAACATCGAGCGCTCCCAGAACGTGTCGGGGAGCGACTGCAGGCCGAGCGAGGTGAAGAACCCCTCGGCAACCCGCGTCATCTCGCGCTCGTCCCACCCCTTCTCGACGATCGCCGCGGTGACGTCGACGCTCGTCGCGCTCGGGTAGGGCGTGACCATCGGGTAGATGTCGGCCCACTCCTGCGCCCACATATTGCCCAGCAGGTGCGCGGGGATCGGGCCGGTCGCGGGCGCGACCTCGGGGCCGTGGGCCTCGGAGAGCTTCGCGCGGACGTGGCAGTGCAGCTGCTCGTAGAGCGGGCGCACCTGCTCCCACAGGCGATCGGCCTCGGTGGGGACGTCGGCGGGCGGCATGTCGTACCCGGCACGCCACAGCTCGCCGAGGTCGGTGAAGCCCAGATCGCGCGCACCCTCGTTCCCGAGCTCGACGAAGCGCGTGTAGGGGTCGCGCATCGCGGGCGAGACCGTGCGCCAGCCCGACCAGGCGTCGAGCAGTTCGGCGGGGTCGCGCGACGCGCTGAGCACCTGGGACAGCTCGCCGAGCGAGCGGCAGCCCTCGGCCTCGGTGCAGTACTTGCCGGTGCCGTACAGCCCCGACAGCTTCGATGACAGCGTCGCGAGCTCGCCGCGGCGCTCGGGATCGGTGGGCGCGGGCAGGGCGGTCGACACGCGGAGCAGGTGGATCTGCCGCGCGATCTCCGGATCGAGCTCCGGGATCTTCGCGTAGGCGACCGACTCGGCGACGAGCGCCGACTGCACGGCCATCGCGCGCTCGTCGGCGGCAGCGGCCGCCTCGGCGTGGGCGTCGGTGATGTCGGTGGAGTAGGTCCACCACGCGCTCTCGCGCGCGACCCAGGCCTCGCGCAGCGCCGCGTCAGCGCGCGTGACGAACGCCTGGGCTTCGGCGGCGGTGGGCGACCGGGTCCCGGTGGCAGGCGGCGCCTTCGAGCCGGCGCAGCCGGTCGTGGCGAGGAAGGACAGCAGGATCAGGGAGTTGCGCATGGGGCGTCGTCTAGCCCGCGCGCCGCGCCGTGGCGACCGTGCGCGCCCTGTGATCCACGTCGTGCGAGGGCGGGCGGCCTTGCTTTTCCGCCCCGATCGTTGTCGGCGAGTCCCTGGTGGGTGATCCTGAGTGACGAGGCCCCCCCGGGGCTCCGGAGGGTGTCATGGTTCACGAGGCAATCCGCGCGCGGGTCGAAGCCGAGCTCGCGTCGCTCGAGGCGCGGCTGGGCAAGATCAACGCGCACCTTCGCAACGAGGATCGCGAGCTCAGCGCCGACTCGGTCGATCAGGCCACGCAGCTCGAGAACGACGTCGTGGTCGGCGGACTCGACGAGGTCGCGCGCCGCCGGCTCGTCGAGCTCCGCGCCGCGCTCGATCGCATGAACAATCGCACCTACGGCGTGTGCCTGGATTGTGGTGACGACATCGACCTGCGCCGGCTCGAGGCCGTCCCGACGGCCGTGTTCTGCATCGAGTGCGCGACCAACCACTGAGTCAGCGCTCGTAGAGGCTGCCTCCGAGCTTGACGAAGCCGCCCTGGGCGCCTGTTCGGCTGACCGAGATGCCGCTGATGCCGAAGCCCTGGATGTCCGGGATGTCGATCTGCCCGATCGCGTCGGCGAGCAGGGGCAGGATCAGCGGCACCAGCGCCTCCATGAGCGCCTCGGTGTCGGCGGCTGCCAGCGTGTTGCTGTCGGGGACCACCACGTCGAAGTAGATCTCGGGGTCGCCGATCGTCGCGCTCAGGGACTGGTCGCCGACCGCGCTGACGCGCAGCGGTGCATACGCGGTGACGTACGCCTGGATCAGCACGTCGTTGTTCGAGGCCGGGCCGTCGAACAGCGTCAGCTCGAGATCGCCGATCTGGAGCTCCATCTGGGACAAGCCGCTGGTCAGCGGCATCACCACCGGGGGCAGCAGCGGCTTGACCTGCACCGTGAGGGTGCTCACCTGGGGCAGCAGCAGCGCGAGGTCGGCGGCGGGCAGCCCCAGCGCGTCGCTGGTGCGGGTGAGATCGAGCAGCCCGCCGCGCCACACGACGTAGAAGAGCTGGCTGATCAGGTCGCCCGAGAACGACACGTTCATCTTCGGGCCGAACGAGGTGTAGGTCGGCGGCGACCAGTCGTTGAACAGGCTGCCGTAGCCGAGCCACCCCGGATGCGTGGACTGATCGACGGTGACCGTGGTGCCGAGATCGAGGTTGATCCCCAGGTTGTCGATGTTCAAGCCGCTCGGGCGGGCCTTGAGGGTGTAGGTGCGTCCGGAGAGGCTGAACGGGTAGTCGAGCTGCAGGTCCTGCAGCGCGCTCTGGATCGCGGGTGGCGCCTCGGTGCGCACCGCGTCCTTGAGCGCGTTCTGCATCGCGTTCCGGATCAGGCTCTCGATCCAGGAGTCGACGCCGAAGAACTCGAGGATGTCCCACAGCACGCTGCTCCAGTTGAACTGGAGGTTGCTGATCGACACGCCCACGTTCTGGGAGGGGGGGACGGGCACGCGGATCTGGCTGTTCTGGACGTAGGGGGTCGTGGTCGCGTTGACGTGGATGTAGTTGGCCGAGATCGTGCCGACCTGGTTGCTGAAGCCGATCTCGAGCAGCACCAGGTTGGTCGCGCGCCAGGTCAGCCGCGGATTGTTCACCCGGAAGTCGATGCGCAGGTTGCCGCCGGTCTGCGGATCGATGTCGAGCTTGGTCGTGCCGATCTGGGGGTTCTCGACGACGAGGCGCGCCTCGTACCAGGTGACGGTGCACGAGCCCCCGAACCACCCGCACGGGTTCGACGTGCTCTTCCAGTGGCCGATCGGGGTCGGGATCAGCGCGGCGAGGTCCTGCCGCGCGATCAGCCCCTCGCCGATCGCCTCGAGGGTGTCGATGCCGCCCGCACCCTCCTGCAGCCGCACCTGCACGCCGCGCGCGACCGACTGCCCGTAGGGCTTGAACGTACCGCGCAGCACCGCGCGGAGATCCTCGGACACGTTGCCGTCGAGATCGCCAGCGACCGTCTCGATCACGGTGACGCCGACGTCGAGCGCGACGTTGCGCGAGAAGTTGCCTTGGGCATCGGGCGTCACCGACGCGCCGTTGACCGTCACGTCGGTGACGGGGGACCACTCGTCGTAGACGTTGCCCGTGACCGCCGTGGTCGTGGTGGTGCGCCACGCGCCGCGCTCGGGCGCGGTGAGCTCGATGTCGGGTGAGGTGGAGTCGATCAGGAACGGGCCCACGCTGTCGGTGAGCCCGGTGCCGTCGACCTCGACCGTTACGGTGTGCCAGCCCTCGGCCACGAACGTCACGTTGCGATGGGACACGAACGCGGCGGCGGGGCGGTCGGTCGAGACCGTCCATGCGTCGGTCGTCGGGTTGCCGTAGGCGTCCCATACGTCGACGGTCGCGGACGTCGTCTGCATCAGCTCGAGATCGGTCGCGGACAGCGCCAGCGACACGCCCACGGGGGGGCCGGGCACGACGACGAACGCCTCGTTGTCGTAGAACCCCTCCCACTCGGCCTCGATCAGGTAGGTGCCGGGCAGGGTGCTCGTGACCGTGGAGGGGCCGAGATCGATCTCGGGATCGCTGACCGTCACCGAGGCGCTCGACCCGTCCAGGTCGTTGCCCCACGCATCCACCAGCGCGACGCTCCAGTCGAGCGCGCCGCCGGCGGGCATCGAGCGGTCGGAGAGGCGGAGGTCGAGCGCGTAGGGCGCGTCGGCGACGACGCGCAGCGGCGCCTCCGCGGTGTAGTCGTGCCCGTCGAACGTGGTGCGCAGCGAGATGACGTGATCGCCAGCGACACGCGGGAACAGCCGATCGAGGCCGAACTCCAGCCGCGTCTCGAGATCGCTGTCGAGCTGCCAGGTGAGACCGGGGACGGGCAGGTCGTCGCGATCGATCAGCCACGCCGAGAAGACCACCGCGCTCCCGGCAACGGCCTCGTCCTCCGAGAGCCCGAACACGAGGGTGTAGCCGGTGTACTGGAAGTCGTCGCCGCGCCCGAACAGGCCCGAGCCACAGCCTGCGCCCGCTCCGAGGAGGAGCGGGGCGACGAGGAGGAGGGCGCGGCTGAGATCGGATCGCATCAGGAGTCCCAGGATACCTGGATGTTCGCCGGCGTGACACCCCGTTGGCATCATGCCCTCGGGTGCCGGCTATAGTGCCCGGGTCACGAGAGGTCCGCACCTGGAATGTGGCGGTTTTGCTCCTTCCTTGCGATGGTGTTTCCCGGCCTGGGGAACGCACAGCCGTTCGAGCGCGGGCTCGACCAGGCGGTGGCGGTCCACGTGCCCCCCGAGGGGCTCGCGACGATCGGTGAGGCGATCGGCGCCGTGGTGCCGCCCGCGTTTCCGATCCTGCACAGCGTCGGCACGTTCGAGTGCAGCGCGTCCACGGCCATCACCTACACGCTCCACGCCACCGATCTGCTGCTCACGGTCGACAAGGTGGCGTTCGAGCCCTCGGCCGGGCACATCGACATCACCCTGTACGCGACGCTCGACTCCACCGCGTCCACGCTCGACGTCGTCGGCGACTGCTCCGTGCTCACCGATCTCGACGAGACGTGCGGGCTGCAGATCCCGACCACGGCGGTCGAGGTCCACATGGGGTTGTCGCTGATCTCCATCGGCGGGCGGATCCAGGCGCTCGCCGACCCCATCGACCTGCAGATCAGCCCGATCACGAACCCGGTGAGCGACTGTGCCATCGCCAGCGCGGTCGGCACCCTGCTCGGGCAGAACCCCCTCGCGATCAGCGATCTCCTGCTCGGGGCGGTCGAGCCGGCGCTCGAGGACCTCCCCGCGCGGATGGAGGAGGCGATCCAGGGTGCGCTGAACGCGTTCGCGTTCGAGACGACCCTCGATCTGCTCGGGCTGCCGCTCGGTGTCGCCCTCGCGCCCACCCGGATCGACATCACCGAGGACGGCGTGGTGGTGGGCATGGGCGCCACGTTCGACGCGAGGGCATCGGTGTGTGCCGACCCGCTCGGCGTACCGGCGCCGTCCGCCATCTGGCCGCCGCTCGCGCGCGTCGCGCCGGGCACCAGCCTCGCGCACGACGCCGGTGTGGTGATCGGGCGCGACTTCCTCGACGAGGCGCTCGTCGCCGCGTGGGGCGCGGGCCTGTTGTGCATGGAGCTGCGCACGCTGGCCGATCTCCCGATCAACGGCGCGCTGCTGGGGCCGTTCTTCGGGGAGGACGTCGGCGCCCTGGTCGCCGCGGACCAGCCTGCGTTGCTGGTGCTCTCGGCCGAGCATCCGCCTCGGGCGCGATTCCACGAAGATCAACCCGTCGTGCGGATCGACCTCGAGGGGCTCGCGCTCGACCTCGTCACCGAGATCGATGGTCGGCAGTCGCGCGTGCTCAGCGTCGGGATCGCGGCGCAGATCGGCGTCGACCTGACGCTGCGCGACGACGTGATCGCGCCGACGTTGGTGATCGACGAGGGCGCGTTCGTGTTCACCGAGTCGTGGAGCGATCTCGTCGGTCCCGGCTACACGGCGAACCTCGGCAACCTCGTCACCACCGTGATCGGCGTGGCCGTGCCCGACACGGCCCTCGCGACGATCCAGGTGCCGCGGCCGCTCGGCGTCGCCATCGCGGACCTGCTGTGGCTCCCGAGCACGGACGGGGACTGGCTGGGGGGCTACGCGATGCTCGATCTCGACGAGGTCCGGCCCATCCCGGTGGCGGGCTGCCAGGTCGACAGTCTCGGCTGTGATGGCAGCGGGCCGTCGTTCGATCTCGAGGAGGCGCTGGGCTGCAACGATCCGGACGCGATGGGCTGCGCGTCGGGCGGGTCGGCGTGCGCGGTCGCGCCTGCGCGTACCCCGCTCGGGCTGTGGCTCCCGCTGTCCTTCCTCGTCGCGCTGGTCGCGCGGCGTCGGCGCGCGCCCCACCAGGCACGGCACGAGGCTCACCGTCGCACCATCTGGTAGGGTGGGGCGGGCCTCTGCGAGGGGTGGCGCATGGTGTTCTGGGAGAGCGGCGTCGTGCTCCACGCGCTGTTGATCCTCGTGCTGCTCCTCGCGGGCTCGCTGGTGGCGCGCGTGCCGCCGCTGGCGCGCCTGGGCGTGCCCATCTCGATCGTCGGCGGCGTGATCGGGCTCGTCCTGGGCCCTGATCTGGTCGGTTGGCTCCGCGTCGATCGTCCGCTGCTCGAGTCGGGCGTCTACCACGGCCTCGCCGTCGTGTTCATCGCGGTCGGCCTGCAGTCGCCCCCACCGGGTCGGCGCGGCGCGGGCGCGTCGTCCGTCGCGTTCGCGGCCCCGCTGCTCGGCGCCGTGCAGGCCCTGGTCGCGCTGCTGCTCGTGCTCGCCATCGGCGGGCAGCATCCGGGGGTGGCGATGCTGGTGCCCTATGGGTTCGAGCAGGGCCCCGGCCAGGCGTTGGCGATCGGCGCGGCGTGGGAGCGCCTCGGCCTCCGCGACGGGTCCCAGATCGGTCTGATCGTCGCAGCGATCGGCTTCGGCTGGGCGATCTTCTTCGGCGTGCCGATGGTGTGGATCGGGCGGCGCCTGGGCTGGGTCGAGCCGCCGCCACCGCGCGCCGTGATGCAGCGCGCGTCCGCGCGCGACGGTGGGCGCAGCGGCCTGCTGGATGTGCTCACCGCCCAGGTGGTCGCGATCGGGGCCTGCTACCTCGTCTCGTACGGGCTGGTGGTGGCCCTCCATCGCGCGCTCGTCGGCTTGCCGGACGTCGCGGAGATGGTCTGGGGCTTCCACTACATCGCGGCGGCGCTGGTCGCGCTGCCCGCGCGCGCGCTGATCGGGCGATGGCTGCGCGAGAGCCCGCTGGACGACGAGATGCTCGGGCGCGTCGGGGGGCTCGCGGTCGACGTGGTCACCTGCGCTGCGCTCACCGCGGTCTCGGTGCAGGTGTTTCGCGCCAACTGGTTCGTCCTGGTGTCGATCACCTCGGCGGCCGGGCTGTGTACGCTCCTGGTGTGCGTGTGGGTGCAGCGGCGGGCATTCCCCGACGAGCCGTTCGCGCACGCGCTGGTGTTGTTCGGGATGGCGACGGGCACGCTGCCGATGGGCTTCGCGCTCCTCCGGCTGATCGATCCGGAGCTGCGTGGGGCCGCGCCGATGTCGTTCGTGCTCGGCACGGCGCTCGCGATCCCTGCCGCGGCGCCGCTCTACCTGTTCGTGCTCGTGCTGCCGGTGCAGCAATGGCCCGATGGGCACCCCGCGGCGTCGTGGCTCACCGTCGGCCTGTTGGTGGCCTACGTGGTGGTGCTGTTCGCCCTGTGGCGCGGCGTCGGCGCGCTGCGCTTCCGCCGCCCGCTGGCCTCGCCTTGGCCGGACGCGACCTGAATCAAGCCATCGGCGGCAGGTCGATGGCCTCGCCCTTCGCGGGGATGATCAGCGCCCAGCCCACCTCGATCGCGTTGGGGTTGGTGACCAGCGTCCCGTTCGCGATGTGGATGGCGGAGTACTTCTTGGCGTCGCCGTACCAGTACTTGGCGATGCTGCCCAACGTCTCGCCCTTGGCGACGGTGTGGACCGGCGGCGTGACCCGCGGGATTCGCAGCACCTGCCCCGGGTAGATCTCGTCCGGATCCTGGAGCATCGGCTTGTTCGCCTCGAAGATGCCGTCGAAGAGCCGCATGATGCCGTAGTAGCGCGCGGCGATCGTGGCGAGCGTGTCGCCCTCCTCGACGGTGTGGAAGATCCCCGGAGGCGCTGGGATCTCGACCCTGAGGCGGTCGTCCACCGCGTCGACGCCCGCGGTGTTGCCCACGACCAGCACCGCCTTCTCGCGATCCGCCTGGCTCGCGGCGCGCCCTTCGAGGATCGCCTTGCCGGCTGCGAAGCCGATGGCCAGATCCGCGATCTGCAGGCCGTTGGCGCGCACCTCGCCCTCGAGCTCGCGAGCGATCTGGCGATTGCGCTGCTCGAGCTGATCCCGCGCGGCGCGCGCGTCGATCGGGGCCGCGGGTGCGGCGGGCTCTTCTGCGAGGAGGCCGAGCTTGCGGCCGGCGGACTTCGCGAACTGGAACAAACTCATGGTCGGGTCCTCCGAGTGGGGCGTCGCGTCAGCCCCTAACCAGCTGAGGGGATCGCCTCTGCGCGCAGCGGAGCGAACTGCCTTTCGGTGAGCCGCCGCCGCTCATGGAGCCGGCGCCGGTGCACGTTCACGCCGCGCGCGCCCCTGCATGCGCCGCGAGACCCAAGATCCGAAACTACGAGAGAACACCGTCGTGGTGGGGATCCTTGCGAGAAGTGATTGATCCCCCCTTGCGCGGTCTGGTACGACGTTCGCGGGCAAGGTGCAGGTCCGGGTGGGTGAATGGAACGGGTGTTCGTCACCGGTACGGTGAGCGACAATAAAGATCCTGAGAATCTCGGGCGTCTCAAGGTGAAGCTTCACGGCTTCCCCGAGTCGATCGAGACGCCGTGGTTGCGTGCGATGATGCCGCACGCCTCCAAGGCGGGCGGCGGGTACGTCTTCCTCCCGGCGGTCGGCGACGAGGTCGTGTGCCTGTCGCCGGTCTATGGCGAGGAGGTCAACCAGGGTCACCTGAGCTCGATGATCATCCTCGGCTGCCTGTACAACGGCGGCTCCAAGCCGAAGTTCGACGGCAAGAACCCCGACGAACCCGTCAAGCGCATCCAGACCAGCTCCGGCCACCAGATCCTGTTCGACGACAAGGCGATGAAGGTGTCGCTGCGCGCGGTGAGCGACAGCACCAGCATCCTGTTCGAGGGCAAGACCCCGTCCAAGATCACGATCACCGTCGGCGGCGCGAAGGTCACGATCGGCAAGGACGCGACGGGTAGCATCGACATCAACGCCGGGGGAGGCAAGGTGACCGTCACCGCCGCCGCCGGCATCGAGCTGAAGTCCGCCGCCAAGATCACGCTGAACGCACCGCTCATCGAGATGACCGGCGCGAAGATCAGCGCCACCGCCGCCGCGCAGGTCAGCCTGACCGCGGCGATGATCAACTTCGCCGGGATGACGAACCTCGGATGATCAAGCAGCCGCACATCCTCCTGGCACGTCAGGGCGGCGCACACGCCGACCAACGGTTGGTGCGCGCGAGCTTCCATCTCGGTGACCATCGGAGCCGACTCTTTGGCTTTCGCCGTTTCTCTTTCTCGTTCCTAGCAGCGCAGGTCAAGTCCCATTGGGGGCCTGCCCGCCACGCGCTGTCCCAGATGGTGGTCGCGGGGGTTCGCCATCCGTCGCCACCGGTCCGTATCCTCGTAGAAAACGCTTAGTTGATGCCCGGCTTTGCCGGGGCGAGGGTCCAGAGCACAACACCAACCCGGAGAGCAGGACATGCCAGAGTACAGGACTCCTGGTATCTACATCGAAGAGATCTCGGGCGGACCGCGCCCGGTTCAGGCAGCGGCCACGACCGACACCGGCTTCGTGGGCATCATCACCCTCCCCAAGTCCTTCCTCGGCGGCACCGGCGCAGCGACCGGGTTGTTCGTGCCGGACGCGGACGAGCTTCCGCAGCTCACGTGGAGTCGGGCGCTCGCGTTCCGTGGTCTCCTCGGGGACATCGGCGGCGCGGCGGCGGCGGCCCCTGCGGCAGCCGGCGGTGACGACAAGGCGAAGAAGCCGCCGGCGAAGGCCGACGGCGGCAACCGCCTGCAGAAGCTGGTCGACGACCTGCTCGAGGGAGCTTGGGCGATCGATGCGCCGAACGGCTCGGGCTCGATCGTGCTCACGTCCGACAAGGGCATGAAGCTCAAGGTCCCGGCGCGCTCCGCGCTCGTCTCGGTCATCTCGTCCGAGAAGGGCGACCGCGAGTGGGATCTCGCGTTTGGCGCCGACGAGCTCCAGATGACCCAGCTGATCGCGGCCAACGCGGTGTCGCAGGGCGTCAAGCACACGGGCAACCTCGCGTGCGTCGACCCCAAGAAGAAGGTCACGATCGACGTCGAGTCCATCCAGTCGGCGCTGCAGGGCACGGCTCCCGCGATCACGTCGATGGACGGGTACACCGCGTGGCGGCTCGAGCTCGGCGAGAAGTTGGCGGTGCAGATCCTGCTCCAGTCCAACAAGGCGCTCAGCAACGAGCAGGCCGCGATGATGTGGGACACGATGCCCGAGGCCGCCAAGGCGTCGTGGGATCGCTGGCTCCGCAGCCACCCCGGCATGCAGCGCTTCGAGATCGCGATGTCGGGCTTCTTCAGCAACGGCGGTCGCACGGCCTACCCCGCGTTCGCGGTGCAGGCGGCTGGCGCGGCGGGTCCGGCCAAGCGGCAGTTCCTCGAGGACAGCTTCGACGGCGTCCAGAACTGCGCCATGATCTGCGCCCCGGGCCTGGAGTTCGCCTGGCAGCAGGCGGTCCTCGAGTACGCCGGTCCGTCGGGTCGTGGTGACCTGTTCGCGATCCTCGAGACCCCGCGGCACATGTTCACCAAGGAGCCCCGCAGCACCAAGCTGACGAAGTTCCGGTGGACCGACGTGAGCCACTCCCCCTACGAGATGGCCACGCTCGACACGGTCCCGAGCCCCGAGTTCACCGAGCTCCGCTTCGGCGGCTTCTCGGCGGACGAGCTGCTCGACCGCGCGGTGCCCCGTGACGAGTCCGGCTACGGCGCGGCCTACGGCCCGTGGCTGGTCGTCGAGAACCCGATGTCGACCGGCCCGAACGACAAGTTCGTGATCGCGCCCCCCAGCGGGCACGTCGCGGGCGTCATCGCGGCCACCGACCTCAAGCCGGGCGGCGGCGTGCACAAGGCGCCGGCGAACGAGCAGGTCCTGGGCGTCTCGGAGCTGGTCACCCAGATCTCCGACCGCGAGCAGGCCGCGTTGAACCCGAAGGGCATCAACATCATCCGTCGCCGTCCGATGGCCGGCATCCGCATCTGGGGCGCGCGTACCGTCGCCAGCGACCCGCTGTGGAACTACGTCAACGTGCGCCGCCTGTTCCTCTTCGTCGAGCGCTCCGTGCGCGACGCGCTGAACTGGGCGGTGTTCCTGCCGAACACGGACGACACCCGCAAGGATCTGAAGTCCACGATCGCTGCATTCCTGTACAGCCTCTGGTCTCAGGGCATGTTGGATGGGGCGAGCTGGCAGGAGGCCTTCACTGTGCGTTGCGATCGCGCCAACAACCCGGACGTCGACGTGCGCTCCGGTCTGTTGACCGTCGATGTCGAGATGCGCCCGGTCTACCCGGCCGAGTTCATCCGCATCCGCTTCCGCCAGAGCCCGATGAGGTCCGAGGTCTCCGAGGGCTAGTCCCCCGGATGATCCAGGTCGTCAGTTCTAACGATAACCAACAAGGAGAGTGGCAAAATGCCTGACGAAGCAATCCTCGGTACATACCCCACCGGTAACTTCATCGGTACGTTCCAGTTCAAGGTCAAGGTGGAGGGCATCAACGACGAGTTCGATGGCTTCACCAAGATCTCCGAGATCAAGAAGGAGATCGAGACCATGGAGTGGATGGAGGGCACGGCCCGCGGCGTCCGCAAGGCGCTCGGCCGCATGAAGTGCTCGGACGTCACGCTCGAGCGCGCCTACCAGGGTATGGACGACTTCTACGGCTGGTTCGAGACCTGCTGTCGCGAGACGGACAAGCGCACGGTGACCATCGACTTCCTGAAGCCGAACGGCTCCACGGTTCGTCGGTACGTGCTCCTGGGCGCCTTCCCGAAGGAGTGGATCCTGCCGTCCATGGACGCCAGCACCTCGACGCTCGGCATCGAGAAGTGCGTCCTGGCCGTCGAGAACATGTACCAGGAGTAGCCTTCGGCTACTCAACCCGTCGCCTTGATTGGAGGGGCATTTGTCCGGTTCCGGAGCGCAACTGGCATCGTACCGTGAGGTGGTCCAGCTCCCTATGGGGTTCGAGGACACGCGCACGGGCGAGGTATACAAGGACGCGGAGGTTCGTGCCGTCACTGGCGGCGACGAGCTCGCGGTAGGCATGTCGCGGGAGTACAACAGCTTCCCCAACGACCTGATCTACAAGACCTTGCTCCTCGCTCGCTGTGTGGTCCGCCTGGGGAGCAAGACCGTCGTGTCGGTAGACGACATCAAGCGACTTCACGCGCAGGATCTGCGCGCGCTCGAGTACGCCGTCTACCGTCTCACGTACGGGGCAGAAGCGATTCCGGAGCCGGACGGCGCCTCGGGGTGACTGTGGCCTATCCTGTCGACCAGGTACGCGACGAAGTTGCGTTCATCGCGTACCACTTCCACTGGGGCTTGGCCGAGATCCTCGACCTCCCCCACAAGGAGCGTGTCGCGTGGGTAGGCCGAATCTCCAAGATCAACGAGTCCATTCTAGAGTCAGGGGATTGATGCATGGAGTCACGGGTACCCAGCCTACGGACGGTCGAGCGACCGGTCACCGTGGAGGTGGGCCAGGCCAGGGCAGAGCTGCGGAGGCAGCCGCCTGTCGCCGCGGTGGTGGGGATCGGACCCCTCACCGGGCCGTGGCTCTGTGATCTGTTTCCCGAGGCCCTTGTCCGCAAGGGCCGCTTCGACACCCTCCCTGTAGGGGTCGAGCACCTACGCTTCGAGTCCCGGGCGATCGTCGAGAGCCTGCCTGGTCTCGAGTACAAGCACGGCCCGTCGCTGCTGCGCGACGCGGTCGGTGCGATCCTCTCGGTCGGCACGCCGTCGATCGACGTGCTGATCGGCCGCGTGGTCGACGGCAAGCCGTGGGACTTCGACGACGACCGCGTGTTCCGCGTGCTCGACGGGTATCTCGCGGATCTCGCCGGCACCCTGCTCGTGTTCCCCGACTTCGTCGGCCCGGCGCAGCGCCTGCGCCCCGAGACCGAAGACGAGGAGCGCCTCCGGTTCGAGCGGCTGTGCAAGGCGCTGGAGCGCTATGGTCCGGGGTGGACCGAGCGCTACCAGATCGCGTTGATCGATGATCCGCGGTTCTCCGATCCCGTCGCGAACCGCGCGCTGCGCCACCTGCTCGGGCAGGACGTCACCGTCTGCCGCTGGGAGGGCTCCGAGCGCGCGCTCCGCGAGCAGGGTTGGCGCTCTGCCGCAGCCACTGTGGTCGGCCTGCTCGCCGGCGGCAACCGCGGACTGCTCGGCATGACGGGGCAGGTCGCCTCGGTAGGCGAGCCGCGCCGTGGCCCTCCAGGGCGCCACGAGCTGCTGCGGCGCACCGATCCGGTGCGCACCGTGCCGACGTGGGCCGATCACTTCCTCGCCGTCGAGCTCAGCGACGAGACCCCGGTGGGCCGGATCGTCCGCGAGCCGACGTTCCGCCGCCCGCTGGGCGCGTGGCCGTTCTCGGCGCTGCGCATGGTCAAGGCCATCCACCAGCGTCTGGTCGAGGCGGCCTCGCACTTCGTGTTCCAGCCGGCTGACCCGCGCAGCGCCATGGCCCTCGCCGCCGCGCTGCAGAGCTCGATCCGCCCCTTCGTCGACTTCGGATTGCTCGGCGGACCCGAGGAGGCCGGCGGCGAGCCGGTCATCGCGTCCACGATCGACATCCAGTCCGACGGGTCCCGCGCCTTGCTGGCCGACGTCATGGGCAACCTGCGCCCGTGGAGTCGTCAGGTGGCGGTGCGGGTGTCGCTGCGTCCCAACGAATCCCCCTCCTTGGAGGTCTTATGAACCCCATGGCCATCGCAGGCGCCGGCCTGAGCAACTTGAGCTGGGCAGGGTCCACCCTGAACAGCTCGGCTTCGGCGCGCACCCGTGACCACGACGTCGGCTACCAGTTCCTGGTGATGATCGGCTTCGCGGTGCTCGGTGAGTTCCTGTCGGTCGACGGGATCTCCCGTGAGGTCGAGACCGAGGCCATCCACGAGGGTGGTCGCAGCCACGGGCCGCACGTGCGGATCAAGCACGGCAAGGAGGGCACCCTCACGCTGAAGTTCGGCATGATGGACCGCTCGGCGCTGTGGGACTGGATGGAGATGGTGCGCGTCGGCGTCGACTTCCGGCGCGAGGTGCAGGTCGTGCAGTTCAACCGCGCGTTCAAGCCGGTGCGAACCTACACGCTGATGGACGCGTTCCCGCGTCGGGTGAAGGCCGGCGGTCTGGACGCCGGCAGCACCAACCTCCCGGTCGACGAGATCGAGATCGTGTTCGACCGGCTGGTGCCGATCATCATCCCGCAGTCGGGCGAGGCGGCGCTCTCCAACCTCGGCGGCGCGGTCGCGTCGCTGCCCTTCTAACGGTTCGGAGGTCTCACGATGCTCGGAGTGATCGCAGGACTCGCGGAAGTGGTGGGCGGCGGGGCGAACCCGCGCGCGCCGGCCAAGCTGAAGATCATCGTCGAGTCGGGCGGAAAGCTCGACGAGAAGGCGGCGCTGCCGGTGCCGCACATGTTCAACCCGGTCGACCTCAAGGTCACGCGCAAGGCGAACTGGGGGAAGCACGAAGGGCAGAAGGCGGACGGCACCGCGCAGGCGCACAACGTCACGTTCTGCGGCGCCGACGACAGCCTCACCTTCACCGTGAACCTCGACGCCTCCGAGGAGGCCGAGGTCGACCTGCGCAAGGAGCTCGAGGCGCTCTACGACCTCACCTACCCGTTCGTCGCGGTCGAGGGCATCAAGGACGCGAAGCGCGCGCCGGTGGTGCGCGTCGAGTGGAACGACTTCAAGTTCACGGGCGTGGTCAAGAACGTCGACGCGACCGTCACGCTCTTCGATCCGAAGGGTCGCTTCAAGCGGGCGCAGGTCGTGCTCAGCTTCGAGGGTTTCGCGTACGAGGGCAGCATCTCCTCGACGGCCGACTACTTCAACAAGCCACGGAACAAGAAGAAGGCCGCCGCGCCCGACAAGGCGCCGGCGTTCGGCTCGGGCAACCCGCTCTCGTCCATGGGCTTCTGACATGTCGAAGACGCGGGACATCATCCTGACCCTGGCTGGCAAGTCGCTCTCAGCGGAGCTCGACAAGGGCATCCAGTCCATCGTCGTGTCGGACGCCCTCGATCGGCTCGACACGGTGGAGGCGCGGTTCTACCTGCCGATGCCTGCGGTCAAGGCGAACACCGCGTTCCACGGCGAGTCGTTCGCGGTCACCGTGAAGGGGGAGGGGGCCGAGCGCAAGATCGCAGGCGACGTGATCGAGGTGGCGCTCGAGAAGATCGACGACCAGGGCGTGTACATGACGGTGCGCGGCATCGACGCGATGCACAAGCTCAAGCGCAAGCGGCGGTCGAAGACCTACGAGGGCAAGCACTCCGACGTGGCCCAAGAGGCGGCGAAGGCAGGTGGCTTCAGCAAGACGGACATCCAGGGCGTCAGCGGCTCGAAGTACACCTACATGCAGACGAACATGACCGATGCGCAGTTCATCCGCACGCTCGCGCTCGCGAACAACTACGCGGTGCGCGTCGATGACGGCAAGCTGCGCTTCGTCCGCAAGAACTCCGCTGGCGACAACCAGAACGTCTCGGTCGACTGGGCCAACGTGTTCCGCTATCGCGTGGCCCACAACCTCGACGGCGTGGTCAACAAGGTCACCGTCATCGGCTACGACCCGCTGAAGAGCAGCGGCGTGCTCAAGGGCCAGGCGAGCGCCAGCGACGCGATGAAGGTCAGCGGCGGCAAGACGGCCCCCGAGATCGTGCAGAGCAAGTTCGGCGGCGTCGAGATGGTGGTCGACAACTCGAACATCAGCTCCACCAGCGAGGCCGAGGCGTTGGCGAAGGCCGAGCTGCAGCGACGCGCCGACCGCTTCGTGCGCGGCTCGCTCGAGATCGCGCTGAACCCCAAGGCGCGCAGCGGCGGCTTCGTCACCGTGACCGACGCACCGTGGCCGATCGCCGGAAAGTTCCTGATCGAAGAGGTCGTACACAGCTTCGGGGAGGGCAAGCCCACCCGCACGCGCATTCAGTTCATCTCCGACGGACTCCCGAAGTGAACGCATGAACACCCCCGCGTTGCGCGCATCCCTGCCGATCGACGGCCTGCCGGGTCGCGAGCTGGGCCCGAGCGATCGGGTCGCCCAGCGGCTGCAGATGGTGCTGAACACCAAGCCGGGCACCATCCCGTGGCGTCCCGAGTTCGGCTGCGACCTCTCGTCGCTGGTCGGGCAGCCGGCCACCGCGCAGGCGCTCCAGGCCGCGCGCGATCGGGTGGAGTCCGCGATCCGCTCGTCGCTCCCCGACGTGGAGGTCGAGAAGTGCCAGGTCCGCCTCGGCGCGCACACGGGCTCGGGCGCCGAGCTCGAGCATCCGTCCATTCCGCTCGCCGAAGCGGCGCTACTTCGACTCGGAGTCCAGGCCGGTCTCGTCGTCACCCTCGAAGTCCGCATCCCCGAAGGGTCCGCGACCGTCTCTGCCTCTGTCGATCTCTGAACACCGAATCCCTGTCCAGGAGACCGCCTTGCGTGTACCGCCGCCCGCAAGCCTGAAGCTCGACCGCGAAGAACTCATGCGCGACGTGCGCGAGCGCCTGGCGGCCCGCATGCCGCAGTACGGCGAGTCCGAGCCCGATCCGACCGACCCTGCCTGGCTGCTCTTGGAGCAGTCGGCGTGGCTCGTGGAGATCTTGTCCGGCCAGCTCGATCGCTACCCGTACTCGGTGCTGCAGCAGCTGATGCACGTGATCGGCGGCGAGCTGCTGCCGGCCAAGCCCGCGCTCGGCGTGCTCGTCGCGTCGGTCACGCGGCCGGGCGCCATCGCGGTCGATCCGAAGGGCCCTGGTGAGTTCCGGTTCATGACGCCGCCGAACGAGAACCAGGACACGATCGAGTTCGTGTGCGCGGAGCCCTCCGTGTACATGAGCAGCGGCTCGTTCGCGTCGGTGGTGCGCTGGACCAGCGCCGAGGTGGAGCTCGCAGCCGACGCGCGCGCCGACGACGCGGGCAGCCTCCCGGGGCTGGTCGCCTGGTACCGCCCGCAAGAGAAGTCCACGCTGTTCCAGCAGGAGGTCGTCGAGTACACCGTCGCGACCAACCGGCCCGAGGACACCGTGAAGGAGTTCGAGCAGGCCATCAAGATGTTCGACGCGCGCAACGTCGGATGGCTCACGCTCGCGGTCGAGCCCCAGGGCAAGGATCGCGTCATCGTCACCGCGCGCATCGACCTCGCCCGGCCGTTCGCGCGCACCGTGCCGGGCGGCATCACCGTCGGCGGCGACGTGTACGCCGACTGGGGGCTGCTCGACGACAGCACGTGGACCCCCTCGGTGCACGTCCGGCGCCATCGGCTGCTCCCACGAGGCATCCGCGGCACGCGGCCGATGCCGGGCATGGAAGACGGGCAGATCGCCATCCCGGACGTGCCGCTCAACTTCCCGACCGACCAGCTCCTCGTGCGCGCCGCCGCGCCGATGCCGAGCGATGTGGTGGACGCGATCTGGGCGACGCTGGGCAACCTGAACACCCGCCTCGCGTCGCTGCGCCCGAAGGTCCTGCGGCAGTTCCCGGTCGAGGGTGACGGCGCGGGTGAGCCCAACTGGATCGGTGCTGCGCTCCAGAGCGGCGTGTGGCGCACGATGACCGGCTCCGAGCCGAGCGTGATCGCGCACGTCGACGCGCTGGCGCTCGGCGGGCAACAGAACCTACGGATCGCGGTGGTCCTCGACCCGTCGAACGCCGCGACGGGCGCGTCGAACACCACGTTCTACGAGCTCACCGAGGAGGGCGTGCTGCCCGCCTCCCCGCTCAAGGCCAAGCCGGTGTGGCGTCTGCCGGGCGTGCTCCCGATCGAGGGCGGGACCCCGGTCGAGGTCGTCGCGTTCGACGTCGAGACGCCGGGCTCGAAGGGCGTGGTGGTCGTGCAGCGCGGCGAGGTGCACGCGTTCCTGCTCAACGCCACGCTCGTGGTCAACGCGCCCGCCGTGTTCGACGGGCGCGGCGTGCTCGTGCAGCGCAACGTGCCCGAGCCGGTGAGCCTGCTGTTCGAGGACATCGTCACCCAGGCGAGCATCGACCACCTGCTGAAGGATCCGGTGCCCCGGCGCGCGGGCGCAGCCCTGCGCAAGCTCCCGCTGGCGCGGTTCTCGGTGGACGAGGACGGCGCGCCGCTGCGGGACTGGGACGGCGTGCGCATCGATGGCTCGTCGGGTGAGATGACGCTGAACGCGCCAGACCGGAACGGGCGCCGCCGCGACCTGCGGCCTGGCTCGAACGTCCGCCTGGACTGGTACCGTCGCACCGATGGCGCGTGGGCCAACGTGGGCGCCGGGCAGATCAACCTCTCCGAGCAGCCCCCGAACTCCGTCCCGTCGATCGAGCAGGTCACCAACCCGCTCGGCACCGTGTTCGGCGCCGATCGCGAGACGCCGAAGGCCGCGGTCGATCGCTTGTTCGCGCCAGCGGGTGGGCTGCCGGTGCTGCCGTCCGACTTCGAGGCCCGGTTCCGCCAGGCGCTCGGGCAGCGCGCGGACGGGTGGGTGATCCGCGTGTGGAGCTACGCCGAGCGCGCGCTGTACTCCACCGCGCTGTGGCCGTTCGACAAGGGCGCCTCGGCGGCCGACTCGGCGAGCGCAGAGCTCCGCAAGCAGCTCGGGGCGGCCGATCCGAGCACCCTGCTCGTGATCCTCGGGCCCCACGACGGGCAGCTCACCGATCTGGACTTCCAGGCGGCGCGGGCGGTGATCGAGAAGAACGTCGAGGATCTCAAGGAGCGCATGGCCGCGGTGCGCGGCGTGATCGTGGGCCGGTTCTGGCCGCTCACGCTCGAGGTCGACCAGATGAAGGAGGGCATCATCCTGCCCAGCTTCGACACGGCGGGCCTCGAGGGCGAGATCGTAGACGCGCGGGGGCGGCGGGCGAAGCCGCCGGTCGACACGCTGCTGCTGAACGCGGCGGTCACCCGGGTCGTCGAGAAGGAGGATGAATGGGCGTGAACGACGACCTCGGGCTCCGCCTCCCCGAGGTGGAGTGGTCGTACCGCGCCAACGCGGGCGAGCTCCACGGGCTCGACTGGGTCGACACGCGACTCGATCCGGCGCTGCCGCCGGCGCGTGCGGTGGGGGAGAACGGTACGACCCGCTTCCGGCACTTCCCGCACCTCGCGGTGGCGCCCCCCTACGTTGTCGAGGACACGCTGATCGCGCAGGGGCGCGGTCGTCCCACCGCGTGGGAGGGGCTGGCGCTCCTGTTCTCGCGGGTGGGCTGGACGGTGTCGTCGCGCGGGCTGCTGTGGGCGCCCTACAGCGCGTACCCGGGCGTGCTGTCGAAGATGGTCGAGGCGTTCGGGGTCGAGCGCGCGATGCATCGGTTCGACCCAGAGAACCTGTCGCGGCTCGCAGCCATGCTCCCCTCCTGGTACCCATCGCGCGGCCGCCTGGATGCCGCCACCCAGGTGCTCGGTGCGTGTGGCGTGGCAGGGGAGGGGAACACCACCTGGGGCCAGGACACGCAGCCGCCCGACGATGCGGTGCGCGAGGAGGTCCTGTGTTGCCACACCGCCGAGTGGTGGCGCGCGCGGACGCCCGACGGCGGCAAGCCCGCCTACCGGATCTCGGGCGGCCTGCTGCGCTTTCAGCCCGAAGAGGGCGAGGCGTTCGGGATGCGGCGCGAGGACTTCCTCGTCGTGCTCCCCGAGAAGGGTGGCCTGTCGCTCGCGCTGCACCGGCTCCTGCCCGCGTGGGCTGCGGTGCGCATCACCACGACCGAGGGGGGCCTGGAGCGTCCCGCCCCGCGGGTGGGCGTGAGCGAGGCGGAGCGCGCCCAGGATGCGCCCGGCGCGACGCCCGACCCGGTGCAGGACGCGCTGGTGCCCGTCGCCGAGGATGACGACGACCTGCTGGTGCTCGACGACGAGGGCGACCTGGTCGACCTCGAGATCGAGGCCTTCGACCTGCTCGAGGTCGAGGACGTCGAGGACATGGAGGACGTCGGCGAGTCGCCGACCGAGCCGTTGCCCGTCACCGATCCTGGTGCGCCGCCGCGCGATCAGGGACCCAAGAAGCACAAGCCGGGTAGGAAATAAGCCATGAGTGGTCCGTTCATCGACGTGTTCACCCCAGTCGAGGGCGCCGCTCTCGACCTCGCCAGCCTCGAGGCGGTCGCCGCGGCGCACGACGACCTGCTCGGCGCCTACCTGCGCGTGGCCGCGCCGGGCGCCAGCTCGATCATCCTCGAGGGGCTCGAGCTCGAGGGCGACTGGTCCGCCGTCGGTCCGCCGGGCACGGTGCGTCCGGACTCCAAGTCGGAGGGCGCCACGATCTCGCCGGGCATCGCGCTGCTGACCGGTCGCGACGGGCGACGGTTCCTGATCAAGATCGATCAGCCGCTGTTCACCAAGTGGCCCACCGCCGCCGGCGCCGCGGTGCAGGGCGTGCTCGTCCTCGTGCCCGAGGCGCAGCAGGAAAGCCCCTACGGTGCGCTACAAGTGGCGCGGCAGCGGGTTCGCGTGGTCATGGGCTTCGTGAAGCCCGAGATGATGGATGAGCCACATCTGTTGCCGCTCGCCTCGAGCCTCGGCAACGGTAGGGACTGGGCCACGGACATCTCCCGGATCCTTCAGCCGGAGCACGCCGCCATGCAATCCGTCCTCAAGCGCTTCGAGAGCCTCGAGCGCCTCGTGTGGCGGGCCGAGCCCGAGGGTTCGGTGTGGGAGCGGCAGGTGCTCGGGCGCAACTGGGTGCGCTACCAGACGATGGCCGCCTCGTCGCTGCAGGCGGCGCGGATGGCGATGGCGTCGCGCGCGACGACCACGACGGACCGCGTGCGCATCCTCAACGCGCTGTTCGAGCAGCTCAACATCTCGGTCGAGCGCGCCGCGACCGAGCTGCTGCAGCTCATCGGCGCCGAGGGCGGATCGGGCCCCTATGGTGGGGTCGGCGCGCGCGCGTTGCGTGACGGGTCATGAGCGCAGATCCCCTCAAGGCGATGGGTCGCTGGCGCGCCACCGAGGGCGCGCTGGAGATCACGGTGCCGCTGGTCGCGACCGGCGTGTGCTGGGCCACGGTGTTCACCTACCTGTCGCGTCCCGCGGTGGGGCGAGGGGTCACCTGGGTCGAGCTCGTCGTCCTGCTCGGCGCCGCCTGCGCCGTGACCGGGTGGATGGCGGGTCGGCAGACCTACATGGCAGGCAAGCAGAGCCCGTGGACGATCGTCATCGTCAGCGTCCTGTACGCGATGGTGCTCACGTTCGCGGTGGGCAGCGCGATGCCGGGCTCGTTCAAGTCGAAGTGCGAGGAGGGGCTCCAGGGCCAGCTCGTCGACTCGACGATCCTGGTCGGGCGCACAGCCTGGGACGTGGTGCCCTCGGGTCCGAAGGTGTGCAAGGTCGGCGGCGTGCCCGACAACCCCTACCTGCCGGGCACGCTGCTGCGCCCCACCTGGGACGGCAAGCTGCACCCGTTCCTCGTCGCGTTCCTCGCGCTCGTCGCGCCGCTCTCGGCGCTCGGGATGCGCGAGCGCCGCATCACCGGGACGAAGATCGGCGACAAGCTGATCGAGATGCTGCGCTACGCGCCGGCGCGGGGCGGCGCGAGCACGGTGGGCAAGGTGGGTGAGAACGGTGTGGTCGCGTGCGCGAACGCGACGCTGTGGGGCGAGCTGTGTGGGCAGCTCTACTCGGCGGACCACCCGATGCAGTCCGGCGATTGGTGTGTGCGCTGCCACCAGATCTTCCGCCCGTGTCGCCGCGAGCTCCGGTTCAAGGTGGTGACCCTGTTCGGCGAGGAGATCGACGTGCTCAACGGGCTCGAGCGCGTCGACACCCTCGCGTGGTCGCACGGCGAGCCGATCCCGCCCGACGCGCGCATCTCGGGCGAAGAGCGGTGGGTGCACCTCGGAGATATCGTCGCGCCCGACGTGATCACCGTAGCTCAGCTGCTCGCGCTCACGCACGAGAAGCTCGCGACCTGGGCGAAGTCCGACAACCCGCGCATCAAGGGCGCGGCGACGATCGCGAAGAAGCGCGCCAGTCGCATCGCGGCGTGGGTGTGGTTCGGCTCGCTGTCGCACCGGCTCACCTACGCGCGGCCCAACCAGACCGCCCACCTCGTGCTCTCGTCGACGCGCTTGCGCGACGTGGTCACCGAGGCGGGCGAGGAGGTCTGGCTGCAGCTCGACATCGGCTTCCTGCCGATCGAGGTCCGCATCGGCTACCGCAAGGAGATCGACGCGGGCGTGCTGCTCGAGAACAACAAGATCGACGTGTGGGTGCCGACCAGCCCGCGGACGCTGCCCAAGGGCGCGCACGGCGTGTGGGTGCCGCGCATCGAGGGCGACGCGCTGCGGCTGTGGCTGTCCACGGAGCGGCTGCGCGAGGGCAAGAAAGAGAACGTCTCCGAGCCGTTCCCGTACTACGCCTACGAGGGCGAAGAGGGCGAGGGCCCGAAGGACCGCCGGGTGCGCCCCGGCTCGCTGGACTTCCTCCGCTACCCGCTCGGTGGGAACGGGCGGGAGCCCACGTTCGAGGCGTGGCCCGGCCACAGCCTGTCGGAGTGGGAGTGGATGGAAGCGCCCCAGATCCAGCTGCTCAGGCAGCAGTGCGTCATTCTCGCGGAGGCCGATCGATGATCGTCAGCGCCTGTCGGACGGCGGCACGCCGTGTGGGCTTCCTCACCCTCGCGGCCCTGTTCTCGTGTGCCCCCCCCGACGACTCGGGACAACCGGCAGGCCCTGGAGACACGGCGTACGTCGTGGGCGCGGAGGTGCGCCGCGTCGGCGACACGGCGGGCGACGGGCTCGACGAGGGACGCCCACGTCCTGTGACGCCCGACTTCGAGGCGCTGGAGTTCTCCACGACGTGCGGGAACTCGGGCGAGGGCGACCTGGTCGACGCCGCCGTGACCCATCCGACGACGTCGGGGTGTGGCGACGGGAACACGACCTGCTGGATCCGCGATCTCGACGAGGACGCCCACTGGGACCGCTTCTACTGCAAGTGTACGTCGCCAGACTCCTGCAAGACCACGAAGCCGTCGAGCTTCGGTAGCGCCACGCTCGTGTCGACGTGGACGGCCGAGCTCGCGCTGGACTCCGCCCTCGTGCTGGACGACTGCGTCGACGACCCAGCAGGCGTCATGACGCTCACCCTCGACCCGAACGTGGCCGTCCCTGGCGACGAGATCTTCCCGGGCGCGCTGGACACCTGGTACGACGGCGTCGATCAGGACTGCGCCGGCGACAACGACTTCGACCAGGACGGCGACGGCTACGTCAAGACGGCGTTCAACGCCTACGCCGGGTCGCTGCAGCAGGGGGACTGCAACGACGACCCGGCCGAGGACGCGAACGAGGCACCGATCTACGTCCTCAACGTGGCGGGGCAGGCCTCTTCGCTCACCAGCTTTCACATCAACCCGGGCGTCACCACCGACGCCGCCTACGATGGCATCGACGCGGACTGCGGCGACGCGGGCGACGGCCAGCCCGAGTTCGACCGCGACAACGACGGACAGTACTGCGCGGCGTCCGTGCACACCAACTGCACGGCGGCGGCGACCGCGTACTCGCACACCGCGCAGGACTGCGTCGACGATCCGGTCGGGCAGAGCGCGCTGGCGCCGCTCATTCAGGTGTTCACCGAGCCGAACGGGTCGCCCGCGTGCATGCTCGACGGGGATGAGGACGGCTACGGCGACGTCGACAAGGGCGGCCTGACCTTCACCGGGCTCGTGGCGGGCAGCGACTGCGACGACGACGACGACGAGGTCTACCCGACCGCGCCCGAGCTCTGCGACGGGATCGCCAACAACTGCAACACCGTCGGCTACCCGACCGTCCCGTCGAACGAGATCGACCAGGACGGCGACGGCTACGTCGCCTGCTCGAACTGGGTCGGCAGCACGCAAGGCGTGCTCGGCGGCGGCGACTGCTACGACGTGAGCGGCACTGAGGGGGCGGCAACCTACCCGCGCACGTCCGTCGCTCGCCCGAACACCACCGATCCGGTGCCTGGGCCGGGCGAGACCTATGAGAGCGTCAGCGGCTGCTACACCGATGTCGACAACGACGGCTACGGCGCGGACACGGTGCAGTCCGGCGTGACCGCTGGCAACGACTGCCAGGACACCGGCACGCACGCCTACTACCGCAACCCCGGCCGCACCGAGGAGTGCGACGGGATCGACAACGACTGCAACACGGCGATCCCTGCGGTCGAGTTCGACGACGACGGCGACAACTACGTCGAGTGCGCGGTGACCACCTGGCGCGGCGGCGGGGATCCCGCGAAGCTCGGCGGCGACTGCCTCGACGACACGGTCACCTCGTACTCGAACAAGGTCCACCCCAACGCGGCGGAGAACGAGCTCAGCGGCGACTGCACCAAGGACGTCGACGGGGACGGCTGGGGCGACTCCGACACCGGCGTGTGGGTCGAGGGCACCGACTGCGACGACGACGACGCCACGACCTACCCGGGCGCCACCGAGCTCTGCGACGGCAAGGCGAACAACTGCTCGACGCAGGGCTGGCCGACCCTGCCGCCCGCCGAGGTCGACAACGACAACGACGGCTTCGTCGAGTGCGCGCTCGAGGTCACCCTCCAGAACTGGGCGGGTGACGCGATCCTCGGCGGCGGCGACTGCAACGACGCCAGCGTGACCGCGTTCCCGCGGACCGCGGTGGCCGTGCCGGTCCCCTACGCGCGCCCCTCGGCGACCAAGAGCGACCCCACCTACACCGATACCTACGAGACGGCGTCGGGCTGCTACAACGACGCCGACCGCGATGGCTACGGCAGCACCACCGCGCCCACGCAGAGCGCGAACGCGACCGCCACGGGCGCGCAAGGCACCGACTGCTCGGATGCCGATCACCTGATCTACCCGGGTGCGCCCGAGCTCTGCGACGGCAAGGCCAACAACTGCGCCGTCTACCCCACGGTGCCGCTGGCCGAGGTCGACAACGACAACGACGGCTACGTCGAGTGCCTGCTCGACGTGAGCGTGGGCGCGTGGGCCAACGGCACGATCCTCGGCGGCGGCGACTGCCACGACGGGGACATCCACACCTACCCGCGGACCTCGGTGGCGCTGCCCACGACTTACGTGAAGCCGACCAAGCCCAACACCTACGAGGACCAGAACGGCTGCTACCGCGACTTCGACGGGGATGGCTACGGGGACGTCGACGACCCGGGCACCAGCGCGCTCGCGGTGACCGCCGCGGCCGTCGGCGAGGACTGCGCCGACGACGAGGACGGGGTGTTCCCTGGCGCGCCCGAGGCGTGCGACGGCTACGCGAACGACTGCGACTACTGGGTCAACGGCGTCGCGACCGTCCGCCCCGAGGAGGCCGACGCCGACGGCGACGGCTGGGTGACGTGCACCGTCCCATCGGGGCGCCAGAACAACTGGGGCCCCGACAAGATCAAGATCTTCGGCGGCGGCGACTGCGCCGACGACATGGGCACCGTGTTCCCGGGCGCTACCGAGGTCTGTGACGGTTACCCGAGCAACTGCAACAACGCGCTGTGGACCAGCGGCTGGACCGTCGCGGACCTGCCGACCAACGAGAAGGATCAGGACGGCGACGACTACGTGGCCTGCTCGTTCGCGGTGAAGTCCGGCGGCACGACGGGCGGGGTGGTCTTCTCGGGCTTCACCGTCACCGCGCAGAACTACGGCACCAGCGGCGCGTGGCCGAACCTGTTGGGAGACGAGGACTGCGCGGACACGGTGGCGCAGTCGTTCCCGGGCGCCACCGAGGTCTGCGACGGCTACCACAACGACTGCGATGCGTGGTCCGGGACCTTCCCGACCCAGACGCCTGCCATCCACCCGCGCGAGGTCGACAACGACGAGGATGGGTACGTCGAGTGCGATCTCGGCGCGCTCCCGGCGGCGTCGTGGGGAACGCACGGCGGCCAGGTGAACGAGATCGACGGCGGGCTCGACTGCCACGACGGCGACGCGCTCACCTACACGCGCTTCGACGTGCAGATCGTCGATCCGGGGACCCATACGCAGCTTCCGACGGGCTCGAAGGTGACCTACGAGGACGCGGTCGGCTGCTACCGCGACGCGGATCGCGACGGCTTCGGCGACGTCGACACGCCGGGCACCGCGACGAGCGCGAACGCGATCGTGCCCTACGTGCCGGGCGAGGACTGCGCCGACGACGAGTTCACCGTGTTCCCGACCGCGCTCGAGCTCTGCGACGGCAAGCACAACGACTGCACGCAGTGGACGGGCTGGGGCACCAACCCGGTCACGGCGACGCCCGTGGTGCCGCTGGACGAGATCGACAACGACGGCGACGGCTACGTCGAGTGCACGCTCGACGTCACGGTGGGCGGCTGGGCTTCGGGCGCCGTGACCATCTCGGGCGGCGACGACTGCAACGACGCGTATCCGACCGTCTACCCGGGCGCGCCCGAGGTCTGCGACGGCTTCCCGAGCAGCTGCGCCAACTGGACGAATGGCACGCCCGATCAGGGCGCGCTGCCGGCGAACGAGATCGACCACGACGGCGACGACTACGTCGACTGTGCGTTCGCGACCAACGTGACGACGACGGTGGGCTCGTTCAACATCACCACCACCAACTACGGCGGCGGCGGCTCCGGGCTGCTCGGTGACAAGGACTGCGACGACGCGCGCGCCCAGATCCACCCGTCGGCGAACGAGATCTGCGACGGCTACCACAACAACTGCACACTGTGGACCGGCACGTTCCCGACGCAGCAGCCGGCACTCCAGCTCAGCGAGCGCGACAACGACGACGACGGCTTCGTCGAGTGCGCGCTCCACGCCTCGGTCACGCCGGCGACGTGGGGCAACCACGCGAGCGAGACCATCCTCGGCGGCGGGGACTGCAACGACGCCCTCGCGAACACCTTCCCGCGGATCGCGGTCGCCGTCCCCAATCCCTACGCCCGCCCGTCCGCCAACCAGGCGCAGCCGAGCTACCAGCACACCTACGAGGCGGCCTCGGGCTGCTACCGCGACGGCGATCGCGACGGCTATGGCGACATCACCGCGCCCGTCCCGAGCGCGCAGGCGACGTCCCTCGGCGTCGCCGGCACGGACTGCGTCGACGGCGATCACGTCATCTACCCGAGCGCGCCCGAGCTCTGCGACGGCAAGCACAACGACTGCCTGCAATGGACCGGTGGCCCGACCGGTACGCCGAGCCTGCCGCTCGACGAGGTCGACAACGACGGCGACCGATACGTCGAGTGCACGCTGGACGTCGCCGTGGGCGCGTGGGCGAACGGCACGATCCTCGGCGGCGACGACTGCAACGACGCCTACCCGACCGTCTACCCGGGCGCGACCGAGGTGTGCGACGGCTTCCCGAGCAGCTGCGCGAACTGGACCGCCGGCACCCCGACGCCAGGCGCGCTGCCCGCGAACGAGATCGACAACGACGGCGACAAGTACGTCGACTGCGCGTTCGCGGCGAACGTGACGACCACGGTGGGGCCGTTCACCATCACCACCGCGAACTTCGGCGGCGGCGGGCTGGGGCTCCTCGGCGACAAGGACTGCGACGACAGCCGCAGCCAGATCCACCCGAACGCCACCGAGATCTGCGACGGCTACCACAACGCGTGCGAGCTCTGGACCGGCACCTTCCCGAGCCAGTCGCCCAACCTGCACCCGCGCGAGCGCGACAACGACAACGACGGGTTCGTCGAGTGCTCGCTGGACACGACGATCGGCGCGTGGGGCAACCACGGCAGCCAGACCATCCTCGGCGGGCTCGACTGCAACGACGACGATCAGGCGAGCTACCCGCGCCAGGCGGTGGCGGTGCCTGTCCCGTACGCGAAGCCGTCCACGAACAAGGCGCTCGCGAGCTACCAGCACACCTACGAGGCGACGAGCAGCTGCTACCGCGACAGCGATCGCGACGGCTACGGCTCGATCAACGCACCCTCGCAGAGCGAGTACGCGGTGTCGTTCGGCGCCTCGGGCACGGACTGTGTCGACAACGACGACGTGATCTATCCGAACGCGCCCGAGCGGTGCGACGGCAAGCACAACGACTGCCTCGTGTGGAGCGGTGGGCCGAACGGCACGCCCGACCTCCCGCAAGACGAGCGCGACAAGGACGGCGACGGCTACGTCGAGTGCCAGCTCGACGTCACGGTGGGGAGCTGGGCGAACGGCACCATCACCGGCGGTCGCGACTGCTTGGACGATCCGTCGAATGCGACCGCGGCGTTCACCCACCCGAACCGCACCACGAAAGAGACGAACAACGCGCTGTGCATGCGCGACTTCGACGGGGACGGGTGGGGAGACCTGAACATCCCGAACCCGACCGGCTCGCACCCCGAGGCGCCGTGGTCCGCAGGCACCGACTGCGACGACAACTCGGACTTCACGCACCCGGGCGCGGCGCAGGAAGAGGTGATCTACCTGGGCACCCCGCTCGCGTGCATGCGCGACGAGGACAACGACGGCTGGGGCGCGACCACGCTCCCGGGCAACGTGCCCGCGGCGGTCCAGGTCGGGCTGGACTGCGTGGACATCCCCGCGGGCGCGGTCACGAACAACAACGTGACCATCCCCGGTGTGACCATCCATCCGACGCGCGGCGCGAACGGCTCGCTGCCGCCGCTGGGCTACTCGGGCGGCAACAACCGGAACTCCAACGAGACCTGGTACGACAACGTCGATCAGAACTGCGACGGGTGGAGCGACTTCGATCAGGACGGCGACGGCTTCGACTGCACGACCGCGGCGAGCAACTTCTGCCCGTCGCAAGCGGCAGGCGGCGTCGACTGTCTGGACTCCGGATCGCTGCTCTCGCCGATCACCGGGCAGACGATCGCGGCGGTAGCGATCAACCCCGGTGCGACCGAGACCTGGTACGACGAGATCGACCAGAACTGCGACCTGAAGAACGACTTCGATCAGGACGGCGACGGCTACGTCTGGGTGAACTTCAACAACAAGGCGGGTGGGTCGGCCCCGAATCCGGGTGACTGCGTCGACTCCGGCACCCGACCCATCCTCACCGGCCCCAATGTGGGGCAGACCATCGCGGCGGTCGACATCAACCCGGGCGAGGCCGAGAGCTGGTACGACGGCGTCGACCAGAACTGCGACCTGAGGAACGACTACGACCAGGACAACGACGGCTACATCAGCTCGGCGTTCGGTCCTTCCCAGGCGGGTACCCTGCTGCTCGGCGACTGCCACGACGACGTCGCGGTGCAGACCGCGCAGGGCAACTTCATCCTGCCGCAGTTCATCAACCCCGCGCAGGCCGAGGCCTGGTATGACGCCGTCGATCAGAACTGCGACGGAAAGAACGACTACGACCAGGACGGTGACACCTACGTCCGGCTCGGCGACGAGGGCCGCGCGGGCGGAACGGCGCCGAACGTCGGCGACTGCATGGACGATCCGCAGGGCGTGCTCGACAACCAGGGCAACCGCATCTTCGGCGCGACGATCCGTCCGACGCCCGCCAGCCAGGCCGGCGACCGCAACTCGAACGAGAAGTGGTACGACGGTGTCGATCAGAACTGCGACTTCTGGAGCGACTTCGATCAGGACGGTGACGGCTACGACTGCAACGGCGCGCTGACGCCCGACCTCTGCCCCGGCAATGTCGGGCCCGACTGCGACGACACGAACGCACAGCGTGCGCCGGGCGTGCCCGAGGTGTGTGAGGCGAACCCGCTCGCGCAGATCGACCAGGACTGCGACGGCAACCCGAACACCCAGGGCGGCGCCTACTTCAACGACGGGATCCAGCTCGGGCAGTACTCCCGGCCCTACTTCATCGACCTCGACCGCGATCGCGAGGGCGACGTGAACAGCCCGGCGTTCTACCTCTGCCAGCGCAACAACGAGCCCGATCCGACGCTGTTCGTCACCAACGACTTCGACTGCGACGACAACAACGAGAACATCAACACGCAGGCGCCGGAGCTCTGCAACGCGCTCGACGACAACTGCAACGGCCTGGTCGACGAGCCCACGCCCGCGGCCGCCCCGCCGCCGCGCTGCATCCCACACTTCATCGACGGCGATCAGGACGGCGTGGGCACCGCGAGCGCGGCCGAGGGCGAGGAGCTGTGCATCTGCCCGGCCTACGCCGACGACGCGTTCAACAAGCTGAAGGTCTGCAACCCGACCGTGCCGGCGGATCCAACGGATCCGACGCTCGCGGACTCCGTGCTCGCGATCAACGTCACGTTCAGCGGCAAGTGCTGGTCGCCGATCAACACCGATTGTGCCGACAACGACGCGACGATGCGCCCGCCGCTGCCGGGTGAGGACCGCGTGGAGTTCATCGACGGTCGCGACAACGACTGCGACGGGCGCATTCCGCTCGCCGAGATCGACTGCGACAACGACGGGTCCTACGCGCTGCTCAAGAACCCCGAGCTGGCGAGGAGCGGCTTCGTGAAGTCCACCGACGTCGGTCTGGCGCGGTGTGACGACATCGCGCAGCCGCCGACGGTGCGCTGCTTCGGGCTCGACATCGGCCTCATCTGCGACGCGGGCGAGGCCAACAGCGGCCTGTGGATGGTCGCAGTCCAGCTGCTCGAGGACGAGGGGGTGTTCCGCAACGGGCGCCGCATCGGTCAGGCCAGCGTGGGCTGCTCGCCCTCCGGCTGGGACTGCGATGACACCTGTCCGCAGCGGTGCGAGGGCCTGCAGGAGGGCTGCGACGGCATCGACAACGACTGCAACAACGCGCACCTGCTGTTGCCCGAGCTCGATCTCGACGGCATCCCCGACGTGATGGAGCCTTCGCTGGCGCGGTTCGGCTTCGTCGTCGAGGAAGAGCTCGACCTCGACTTCGACCAGCAGATCGCGTGCACCAACAGCACCATCGGCCCGCAGACGGGGATCAGTCAGCGCGGCTGCACGCCGTACGACGCGTTCGGCGACTGCAACGACCAGTGCGTCTACGTCTCGCCGCAGGCCGCCGAGATCCGCTGCACCGGGTTCACGCAGGCCGAGGTCTGCGAGGGCACGGAGGGCCCCGACGGCCCGGACAACGATCGCTACCGCACTTGCGGCGCGTTCGGCACCGAGGAGGGCAAGGCGCTCGTCGAGGACATCTTCGTGCTCGTCTACGCCGACGGAGCGCCCGTCGCGGCAGACGAGGAGGACACGACCGAGATCATCCCGCTCGTGCCGCCTCGCCGCCTCGCGCGGCAGTGCGACGCGGAGCTGCAGACGGCCCTCGACGCGATCGGCGTGCTGCCCGACGAGGGCACGCCGGCCGATCGCTGGTGGGTCGAGTCGCTGACGACCTGTGTGATGGCGGACACCTGCCGCCAGATCGCGCAGGGCGGGCACCAGACCGACTGGCCGACCGCCGAGGACTGCGAGGGCTACGAGAACGTCCGCTGCGGTGCTGCGACGCTCACGATCGCCGAAGAGGCCGACTCCAACATCTACCAGGAGGTCATGCCGGGGTGTATGGACGACACGACCAAGCTCCCCGAGCAGGTGATCACGCGGACCGTGTGGCGCCGCGATCGGATCATCGACGCGCGCCGGCTGGTCGTGGAGTGGGAGTGCTACCGTCTCTATGGGACGTTCGGATGCGGTGACGTCGAGGCGCCCGAGGGCTGGACGTCGCCCTACGAGGGACGGGTGCCCGGTGCGGGTGGGTTCACCGCGAACGACCTCGCGCGCCGTCAGCTGACCAGCGACTCGCGGTGGTGGAAGGAGCTCAACCGCTACAACCCGCAGCCGGTCCAGCCGGGCTCGATGGCGGGCTGCTGGGGCGATCCCGAGAACGGGATCGACGCGCTCCGCACCTTCGATTTCGTCGGTGGAGACTGCAATCCGGACGAGCCGGGTGCGAACCGCGACCAGCCCGAGGGCCCCGACGATCTCGTCGGCAAGTACCTCGGAGAGCTCGCGGACTGCTCGACCTGCCTCGACGGCATCGACAACAACTGCAACGGCCTCATCGACTGCCAGGAGCCCGCCTGTGCGCGGTGCTTCGTCGGTCAGGGCGTCGGGTGCAGCGCCGCGCCGGGCAACGAGTGCACCCAGAGCGGGTGTAGCTCCGCTGGCGGCGTGACGCGCGGTGCCGGGCCCACCGGACTCGCCCTGCTGCTCGGACTGATGCTGGCGGCCATGACTGCGCGCCGGCGGGAGAGGGAATTCTGATGAGCTACCGCCTTGTCGGGCCCTATGACTTCGACCTGGACGCCCAGGTCGCCACCGCACGCGCCGCGATCAGCGCGGTCGCGAAGGCGGTGCGCGAGAACGACGCGAAGACGCTCGCGCCGGTCGTGCCGAAGCGGGTCGGCCTGTACCTGATGCTGACCGGTCCCGAGGAGGCCGAGGCCAAGAAGCTCGAGATCGCCGGGTTCTGGGTCGTGCTCGGGAACAACTGGATGACCAAGGGCCCGGTGGGTCCCCCGGACCGCGAGCCACCCGTCGCCAAGGCGCTGCTCGATGCGGCGACCGAAGAGGTGTGGTGGGAGAGCGTGCCGGTCGCCTCGAAGAAGAAGGGGACCTGGAGCCCGGTCGTCGTGCTCGAGTGGCCCGCGGCTGTCGCGTGGCGCGCCGAGGTGCCGCCGCCGGGCGTGGCGGACTTCGGAAGCGACGACGGCGGCGCCGATCAAGACGAGCCCGAGAGCTGGCTCGCGACGGGCGCGGCGAACCGCCGGCAGCGCGAGACTCAGCAGGACAAGCAGCAGGACGAGCTGGCGCGGTTCTACGCGCACCTCCCCGAGGATCGGGCGCTCGTCACGGTGATCCGCGGGCAGTTCAAGAAGACCCGCGCGCTCCACACCGGCACCTTTCAGCTGCTGCACCCGGCGATCTTCGGCGAGGGGCGCGACGCGCTGTCGTTCGAGGAGTGGATGGAGGCGGCGCTGCACGGCAAGCCCGTGACGCCGACCGACGAAGAGGAGGAGGGGAAGCCCGGCTTCGGACGCCCGCTAGCGCTGCTCGGCGGCGCCGTCGCGTTCCCGCTGGCGAGCTGGCTCACCCGGACGCTCGGTCCCTGGCCACGGGTATTCTCGGAGATCCGGGCGGGGAAGCTCACGGATCGCGAGGTTCAGGTCCGGTGGATCCAACAGGCGCGCATGGCGCTGTCGTCGACCGTGATGGTCCTCTTCCTCGTCATCGGGTTCACCGTCGGCATTCGCACCGCGGCGCAGCCGCGACCCAAGCCGGTCGAGGCTGCGCCACCCCCGTCGCCGCAGCCGGCGATGTCGGTGTGCTCGGCCGACAACCAGAAGTTCGTCGAGGAGTTCCGCTGTCAGATCGCGCACCTGGCGTCGGGTGACTCGGGTGCCATCCTCGAGCGTGCGTGTCAGGACGAGGGCGCCGACCCCGCCGAGTTCTTCGTTCCGCGACAGAGCCTGACGGTCGAGTACTGCGGGCTGCGCGATCGCCTCGTCGACGAGTGGAGCGCGCGCTTCGGCTCACCGACCGATCCCGACGGTCCGAGCTTCGCCTGGGCGACCGTGGCGGGCGCGCAGGCTTGCTTCAACGTGCTGGGCTACCCGCATCCCTACGAGCACAAGGCGTCCACGAGCCGCAAGCTGGCGAACCCGCAGGCGTTCTTGGACGACGAGCAGCTTCGGATCCAGCCGCTGGTGGATCTGGTCCGGCAGCTCGACGAGGCGTGCGAGACCTACCGCGTGCGGCTCGAGTCGCGGATCGAGGGCGCGGTGTTCGCGACGCACATCGGCGCGAAGGCGAGCGGTGAGGTGCGCGTCGACGAGGCCGCGCGGCTGCGCACGATGGCGGTCGAGACCGCGCTGGTGGGCACGAGCAGCGACGGGCGCAAGTGCTTCGAGACCGGCATGGACAAGGGCCTGACGATGACGACCTACGAGGGCATGTGCGCCTCGGAGGTGCGGCGGTCGGCCAACAACGCGCCCGCCGATCGACGCGACCGCGAGATCTTCGGGACGAAGATCTGGCAGGAGCTCGGCGGCGTACCGGCCGAGAACGACGCCACGCTGATCGGGCGCTACGTGAAGTCGCGCTTCGGGCCCATGCAGGGCAAGGCGCCTGCGCTGCCGGCGCTGTGGGAGTGCCACCTCGGCCTGGACGGGAACCTGCCGCGCGCCGCGCGCTCGGTCCTCGGCGAGTGGGAGATCCCGATCCCGGTGCCGGCGCGCTACCGCACCTCGGGCGGTGGCGTCTCGTCGCAGCTCCAGCTAGACGCGACGCTGATGAAGCTCCGCGCCGGCACGCAGGTCGATCGCTGCTGGGACGTCGTGGGCAAGAAGCTGGCTTCGTACGCGCCGGTTCACCCGCTGCTCCGCCCACTGGCCCCAGACGGCTGGCCGTCTCCGGAGCAGCAGCTGTGCGGTCAGGTGTGCGCCGCGGCGTTCAAGGTGAAGAAGCACCAGGGGGTCACGCCGTGGGTCACCCCACGCGCCGATCTCGCCGCGTGCATCACCGGAGAGCCGCTGCCCCGCGACGAGCGCGCCGATCCGGGCTCCGGTCGCCTCGATCGGCTGCGCATGCCGTGGAACTACGCAGGGCGGCGCGGGTGGATGGATCCCTCCGAGGAGCACATCTGTGCGTTCAACCTCATCGCGCAGGGCATGATGCCGGCCGAGGAGGGGTATGTCGTGAGTGGGTACTCACCGCAACAGTGGGCAGGCGAGCTCCCGGGAACCACGCGGATCGCGGGCTACAAGGATGGCCTGGCGGTGCAGGCGGTGGTCGGCATGAGCCGCTTCGGCACCGGCTCGGCGTGGTCGGTCGCGTCGTGCGGGCACGTCTCGCTGCAGTGCTTCAGCGGCGTGATGATCGACGTGCTCGGCGACGGCAAGTTCGAGCGGTACGACTGGCTCGGCGAGTGGCGCAAGCGCGTCCTGCGGCTCTCCGACGCGCCCGAGGGGCAGGTCTCCGAGGAGCAACCCTGGTGCGCGCCGATCCAGGACTACCTCTCGGTCGAGAAGATGGGCGCGCAGTTCGATGCCCCGTGCCGCGCGGGCGTCGAAGAGGCGCGCAAGCGGGTGGAGTACGCGATCCGTACCCTGGCCACGGAGCGTGATTGATGCGGATGTTTGCAGCGCTTCGCGCCTCGGTCGAGCTGATGATCCGGCGCAACCTCGACCTGATCGGGCTCTGGTTCGCGTTGCTGTTCGCGCAGCACTACATCCCGCCCACCTCGCCGCTCGCGCGCGACGACCTGCTCCCGTGGCTGGCGATCACGATGAGCGGTGTGGCCCTGCTGCGCGGGCGACTGCTCGGCGCGGGTCCGCATCCGATGCTCACGCGCCGCCAGCCGGACATGGTGGGCTGGTTCTACCGGATCATGCTCGCGGTGGTGCCGTGGGTGATCGCCGCGGCGCACGACTTCGCGCGCACGTGGACCGTGCAGGACCTCGGCGTCGCGAGCGGCATGATCGTGCTCCTCGCGGTGCTGATGGGGATCTCGTCGAGCTATGACCAGACCGCGTGGAACCCGCGCCCGAACCGGGCGTGGATCACCTGGACCCTCGGCGTCCTGTTCGTCGGTGGGGTCGCGGGCGCCACGGGGCTCGCGCGCCGGGCCTGGCCCGACGACACGGTGGTCGTGGCGCTCTCCTCGGGCGCGCTCCTCGGCATGTTCTTCGTCGCGGTCGGCTGGGTCGGTGGCCGCGCGAAGAACCACCGCCAGCGCGTCCGGGCGGGTCGCAAGGACGGCGGACGCTACACACCGATGGTCTTCCCCGCGTTCCTCGCGGTGCTCGGGCCCTCGGTCGGCTTGGGGGCGCTGTTCTACGTGCTGCCGGACCTCGATTTCCGCTTCGCGTTCGCAGCGGCCCTGCTCGTCGTGGTGTGGGGTGCGGTGATCTGGCCGCCCCAGGTGCCGGTCGCGGTGGCGTGCCTGCTGCACGAGGTGCTTCCCGTCGGTGGGGTGGACAAGGCCAGCCCAGACAGCGCCAAGCCGTTCGAGATGCCGCCGGATGGCGCGCTGCGGTTCAACCCGCTGCGCACGAAGCGCACGCGCGTGATGCACGCCTGGTACGTGCCGGTTCAAGCCTCCCGAATCGCGGATCTCGACGATCCCGTGAAGGCGCTGTGGCCGGTGCCCGCGCCGTCGGTGCCCTACCACATCCTCGGGAACGCCCAGTTCGAGCCCGATCCGCTGACCAAGGGCCCGCAGTGGGACTCGCTGACGATCCGCATGAAGAGCCAGGACGACTCCGCTTCGGTCTCGGAGGGTGCGGACGCCGCGATGACCCGGCGGATGGTCATCTTGCGACCGTTCGCGAAGCGCGGCTTGTTTGCCCGCGCGATGCTCCGTACCTACCAGTGGGATCCTCGCATCCCGAAGGGCGCGGTTCAGGTCCTCGACCACACCACCGAGACGGCCACGCTGCGCGACGGCGACGTGTTGCTGCTCTCGACCGAGGGGGTGGCGCACGCCTACGAGTTCGAGGTGGGCTCCCCCGTGTATCAGGCTCCGGGCGCGCTGAACGCCCGGCCGCCCCAGCTTGGAGACTACGTCGCGCTATGAGGTGGACCGCTCCGATCGTTGGTGTCCTTGTCGCGCTCTCCGCTTGCGCCACCGCCGAGCCGCCCACGGCGTGGTCGCTCGTCGGGGTCTACGATGCGTCGGCGCTCACCCACAGCGGAATCGCCGCGAAGGGCGAGGATGCCCTCGGAGCGGGCGCCCAGTACGTCTGGGTCGCGCCTGCGGGCATGCGCCGCTCGTGCGGTCCGGCGAAGGCGGCAGATGGGCTCGGGGTGTTCGAGGCCGAGGCGATGGCGAACCGCCTGACGCCGACGCTCGCCATCCTGCTCGAGCGAAACGGCGACGACGTCGCGCCGATGACGCCCGATGATGTCCGGGTGTCGATCGGCATGCCCGACGCCGAGTCGGGGGTGATGGAGCCGGTCTACCAGCTCCAGCCCGCGGTGACCCCGCGCTACGTGTCGGTGCGGATCGACGGGGACGCCGACCCTCGGCACAAGCAGGTCGTGCGCAACCAGCTCCGGATGGAGCTGTGCATGGAGCACAAGACCGGTCGCGGTTGGATCGGCGGCGATCGGACGCAGCTCCGCGAGGCGTTCCTCCTCGACCCGCCCAAGGGTTCTTCGGATCGCAAGTTCTTCGGTGGGCAGCGGGATCCGGTCCCCGCGCTGCTCGGACCGTCGGACGCCTGCTTCCAGCAGGCGCTCGAGGAGCCCGAGGAGAAGGGGCAGGACGCCGGCCGCGGCGACGGGAGCCTGTCGTTGGTGCCCTCGGACGTGTGGGGCGCGTCGCTCCGGCTGTGCGCAGCCACCGAGACCGGCGGTGCCGACTACCGTGGCATGCGGCCCATCCCGCTGACGATCGGCGCTACCACGGAGCCGCCGAACCGCACGGAGTCCTTCGAGTGGGGTGACCTGGTCGCCACGCTGCATGACGGGGAGACCGAGCTCGACATCAAGGTCGACCTGCTGTGGCGCGGCGAGGCGCTGATGCAGGATGCTCCGCTGCTCAACCAGCCCGTCGACGAGGACGGCAACCCCACGGGGCCGCCCGGCGTCACCGACCTGCTGCAGAAGGTGCCGCACAACTACCCGCTGGTGGGGACCACGAAGGACCCGAAGCGGTACACGCTGCTGCTGATCCCGGCGTGGCAGGTGGTCGAGGGGCTTCGGCGTATCGACCAGGCGCAGCCGAAGGACCCACGCGTGTCGGCGGGAGACGGCATCCAGGATGGGGTGGGGTGGCTGATCGACAACCCCGAGCACCTGTTCGTTCAGCTCCCGCCGCGGCCCGGGCTCGAGATCGGCGGCGCGGACGGCGACGGCGAGATCTGGCTCAACGTGGCCGAGCCGCTCGCGGGTGGGCGCCTCGGGTTGATGCGCTGGGGCTACGCGCCCGGCATGCTCTCGGGGCGCGCACCCGTCGTGCTCCCGGGCGTCGACCAGCCCACCTGGGAGCAGGTCAAGGCGTCGCACAACGCCGAGCTGCACGCGTCCTTCCTCGGCGCGTTCGTCCTGCTGCTCAGCCTGGGGCTGCTCGGGCTCCAGCGCGTGGGCGACCTGTGGGCGAACATCCCCGAGGAGCGCGTGGACTTCTGGCCGTCGCCGGATGGCGGCGCCCCCGAGGAGGACGAGGAGGTCCCCGACGCGCCGAAGCTCCCCGAGGGCGGTTGATGAGCGCGGACACGCCCGGCGGACCGGCCGCGGTGAAGGCCATGCTCGAGCAGATGTCTCGGGAGGAGCGTGAGCGACTGGTGAGGGCCCTGGCTGCGGTCCTCATCGACGGCATCCGCGAGCGGGAGCGCGTCGAGAAGGGGCGGAGGATCGGCGGTTGACCGAGCTCGAGCGCCCGTTGCTGCGTCAGTCGTCGCTTCTGGTGGAGCTGTCGCTGTGGCGCGGGCCGAGCATGCTCGCACAGGAGCGCTGGCTCACCCAGATGCTCGGGTGGCGTCGCGGTCCGTTCTATTGGTGGAACGCCCAGCTCGACTTCACCTGGCTCCGCTCGTTCCGCCGCGAGACGATGCCGCCGTGGTGGTTGCTCGGCGACGGGACGGGCACCACGCCGGGCGCGCCCCCGCCGCTGCCCGCGTACGTCCGGCCGCCGGAGCGCCCGTCGCTGCGTCGGGGGCCGGCGAGCGAGCCCCAGCGCTCGCTCCGGCCGCCGCCGGCGGTCCCTTCGGCCTCCCCGACCGCGACGCTTCGCGCGCCGCCCGCGACCCCCCAGACGTTGGTGGCGCGTCCGCGGCCAACACCGGTCCCGGACGCGCCGCCTCCGAAGGCGACCGTCGTAGCGCCGCCGCCCGAGCCGGCGCGCGTGAAGTCGCCGCCGGCCGTCGTGCCCGAGGCGCCACCCAAGCCCGCGCGCAAGCCGGTCGTGCCCGAGGGGACGGCCGTCACGCCTCGGCGCGACGCGCCGGTGCTGCCCCCCGAGGTGCCCGCGCGGGTCGCGGCGGCTCCGCCTCCGGCCGCGGTCCCGAGCGCCCCGTTCGC
>CAYQSE010000006.1:32371-60885 GCA_964419905.1 uncultured Enterobacteriaceae bacterium | reverse complement strand
AGAGCGTGCCGCCGTGTGCCAGCTCGAAGCGACCCGGCTTGTTCGACACCGCGCCGGTGAACGCGCCGCGCTCGTGGCCGAACAGCTCGGCTTCGAACAGGTTCTCGGGGATGGCCCCGCAGTTGATCTGGATGAACGGCGCGCCGGCGCGATCGGACTGCTCGTGTAGCGCGCGCGCGACCAGCTCCTTGCCGGTGCCCGATTCGCCGGTGATCAACACGGTGGTGGGCGAGGGGGCGACCCGCTCGACCAGCTGGAACAGCTCGCGCATCACGCGGGTGCGCCCGACGATGCCGAGGTGATCGCGCTTGTCGGGCTTGAGGTGCTGGAGGTTGCGCTGCTCGGTGGCGAGCGCCTTCGTGATCGCCTGCAGCAGCTCGTCGCGGTCGAACGGCTTGGTCACGTAGTCGAACGCGCCCTCTTTGATCGCCTCGACCGCGCTGTCGACCGTGCCGTGCGCGGTGATCAGGATCACCGGCAGCCCGGGCAGGTTCTCGCTGACCCAGCGCAGCAGCGCGAGCCCGTCGACGACCGGCATCTTCAGGTCGCTGACCACGAGGTGGAACGGCTGCTCGCCGAGCAGGCGGATCGCCGCGCCGCCGTCCTCGGCGGTCTCGACCTCGTGGCCAAACCGCTTCAGGTTGGCGGCGAGCACCTTCCGGATGGAGGGCTCGTCATCGACGATCAGGATCCGCTGGGTCATGCGCCTCGGTAACCTGGGGCGGGGTGGGGACGGCGTCCGTTGACGCCGCACGATACATCGGACGAGCCGTCGACCCTGCGGGGTTGTCGACCCACCCGCACGAGGTGCCTCGCATGAACCTCCGATCCCTCCTCACCGCCCTGCTCGTCGCGTGCACGCTCCTGCTGGCGCCGGTCGCGCTCGCGGGCCCGCCCGCCACGAACTTCTCGCTGCGCGATCTCGACGGCAACGCGGTGGCGCTGACCGACTTCAAGGGCAAGGTGGTGTTCGTCGACTTCTGGGCGACCTGGTGCGGCCCGTGTAAGGACGCGATGCCCCATTGGCAGCGTATGTACGACGATCTGAAGGAGCAGGGCCTCGTCGTGCTCGCGGTCACCACCGACGACGCCCGCAGCAAGCCGCAGGTCAAGCCGTTCGTCAAGCGCAGCGGCTACACCTACCCGGTGCTCTACGACACCGACAGCAGCGCGCTGGTCGTGTACAACCCGAACAAGACGCTGCCGTTCTCGGTGCTCATCGGGCGCGACTTCACGGTGCACAGCGTGCACGCCGGCTACACGCCGGGCGACGAGGTGAGGGTGCGCGCCGAGATCGAGGCGCTCCTCGCCGCCGTTGCGCCCGCCGCCGCCGAGCCCGCGACCGCAGAGCCCGAGGCGGGCCCGACCGAGTAGCGCGGGTCGTCGTCCGCAAAACACACTATGAGCGGGCGGCCCTGGTCCCGAGGTCGCCCTTGTCGCGCGCGCGCTTCGCATCGCTGGCGTTGCTCCTGGCGCCCCCAGCGTGGGGCGAGGCGCCCCCCGAGCCCGCATCGTCGGACGAGAAGCGACCCCTCTCGGTGTCGTTCTCGGACGATCTCGAGATCCGGTACTGGATCTCGCCGCAGCGCGTGCCCGGCTTCCCGGATCGTCCGGTGTTCAACTACATCGAGCAGGTCAACCGGCTCAACCTGACCATCGGGCGCGGGCCGTGGAGCGCGCTCCTCCAGGTCGATCAGGTGCTGCTCGCCGCGAACCGCTACCGCCTCGACGGCGACCTGCGCTGGGAGCGCCAGCTGCTCTCGCCGGAGGTGTTCTGGCCGATCGGGTTCGGCGACTGGTACGTCAACCCCGAGAAGGTCGGGTTCCGGTGGCAGCAGGGCGATCTCGCGCTGAAGCTGGGCGACTTCTACGCGGCGTTCGGCACCGGGATCGCGCTGAACCTGAACCGCAACGTCGACATCGACATCGACACGTCGATCCAGGGCGCGTACGCGCTGTATCGCACCGGCGCGTGGGATCTGCAGGGGCTGGTCGGGATGGCCAACCGCCAGCAGGTCAGCCAGGACAACCCGAACCTCGACGTCTACGGCGACCTGCGGCATCTGATCGCCGGCGCGCGCGTCGAGCGCTACGGGATCGGGCCCGCGAATCTGGGGCTGCACGGCGTCGTGATCGGCTTCGCGGAAGACGTGGGCTGGGGCCCGGGCGTCGAGAACTTCGCGGCCACGCCCGACGTGGTGATCGGCGGTGCCACGGTGGAGCTCGTCGGCGTGCTCGGGGTGGACTGGACGCTCGAGGGCGACGTGTTCGCGTTCCCGACCGCGGTGGCGTGGGGGGGCGCCGACCCGCGGCCGGGGCACGCGCTGTACGGCGCGGCGGTGTTCTACGTCGGGCGCACGACCTGGCAGCTCGAGGGGCGGCGCTCGAAGGACGCGCAGCGCGTGAACGCGCCGACCAGCCGTGAGCTGTACCAGATCACCGCGGGGCCGACGCTCGAGTACGAGCGCGCGATCACCGAGGACAGCGGCGCGGCGATCGGCAGCAACGACATCACGGGGGGGCGGCTCCGCATGGACTGGACCGCGGTGCAGGGCCAGACGATCCCGTACGCGTCGGTCGCCGTGTTTCGCGATCTCGACGTCGGAGAGCTCCACTTCAACGCGGTGCCCGAGACGATCGTCCACCCGCTGATCGGGGTCGAGACCTTCGGCAGCGACCTCACCGTGCTGTTCAACGCCGGCTTCCGGATGGACGTGCGCGACGGCGCGCCGCTTGGCGACGGCGACCGACAGCTTCACGGCGACGTCGACGTGAAGGTGCCGCTCGGCAAGGACTTCCACCTCGACGTGGTCACCAGCGCCGAGTGGTACCAGTGGGGGCGCAACCCGCTGCAGCAGACCGACTACGCCGAGGTCGAGTCGTCGATCAGCGTGATGTACGGCAGCAAGCTCGCGCTCACCTGGTTCACCGACTACTCGTCCAACCCGCTGATCGACACGGAGGGCAACCTCTCCGACACCGTGTACGGGGCGGTGGAGCTCCAGTACAAGCCGCTGCCGGCGCTGACGCTCAAGGCGTTCGGGGGCGCCTACAAGAGCGGGATCCGGTGCAGCGGCGGTCAGTGTCGCGTGCTGCCGGGCTTCGAGGGGCTGCGGGTGAGCGCGACCGGCACGTTCTGAGGCTCACTCGGCGGGCGGCAGCCCGTCGAGCGCGGCCTCGGTCGGGGCGGGGAGCGGGTCGCGGCACCCCATCCCGAGCCGCGCCTTGAGCGCGCGGAACCCGCCCGCGTCGCGTACGCGCGCCGCCCGCTCCGCGACGGCCTCGCGCAGCTGCGTCTCGCCCGCGAACGCACGCATGCAGAAGCTCGGCCAGGTGTTGCCGAGCGCCGAGATGTACCCCGCGAGCTGCGGGATGGTGTGCACGTCGCACAGCACGCCCGCACCGCCCGCGTAGACCGCGCCGGGATCCGCCTTCGCGAGGCGCTCGAGACGCCACCGGTCGGCGCTCGAGTCCTTCATGCCCGCGAGCGTGCCTTCGGCGCGCAGCGCCAGATAGGTCGACTCGGCCACCGGGGTCGGGAGGAACCCCGGGTTGTGGTAGGCCAGCACGGGCTGCTCCGCGAGCTCGGCCGCTCGACGGTAGCCGTCGGCGAGCAGGCCCTGATCGACCGGGTAGTACAGCGGTGGCGGCACCAACACCCCCGTTGCGCCGTGCTCGCGGGCGGCCTCGAACAGCCACGCCATCGTGGACGGCGATGGGTCCCAGATGCACGGGTAGACCGGCAGTCCGCGGGCGGCATCGAGCACGGTGCGGTGCACGGCGGTCTTCTCGCGGTCCGAGAGGTAGAGGAACTCCCCGGTGCTGCCGGTGGGCACGAAGCCGTGCGCCCCGTGCCCGGCGAGCCACAGGACGTGAGCCCGCAGTCGGCCCAGATCGAGGCGGCCGCGGGGATCGAACGGTGTGACGTTGGCTACGAGGAAGAGCAAGGGAAGGCGAGGCCCCGTCGAGGTGTAAAGGAAGCGTAGGCCATTTGACATCGGTCCGGGCCCTCCACATCATCACCGCCTGTCGTGCGACCCCATGGACCGCCTCCAAACCGCCCGCCCTGGATGATTCGATGAAGGTTCGTGTGTGCTCCCTGGCGCTGCTGCTCGTCGGAACCCCCGCGCTCGCCAAGCGCCTCGACGTTGCCTCCAGCGACGCGTCCTCGACGTACCCGGACGAGGGAAACATCGCGTACGACGCGGGGCGCGCCAGTGACGGCAAGCTGTCGACCGCGTGGGTCGAGGGCAAGGAGGGCTCGGGGCTCGGCGAGTGGCTGGAGCTCGATCTGGGCGGCGAGAAGCGGGTGCACAAGCTCAAGGTGTGGGGCGGGATGTGGTACTCCCCCGACTATTGGCGTCGCTCGAACCGCCCGAGCGAGCTCGAGCTGAAGTTCAGCGACGGCTCCACCCAGGTGCTGGCGCTCGCCGACGAGATGGTTCCGGCCGAGCTGGTCCTGGCGAGTCCGAAGGCGACCACCTCGGTGCGCCTGCGCATCAAGTCGGTCTACCCCGGGACCACCTGGCTCGACACCGCGATCAGCGAGGTGCAGGTGTTCGACGCCGAGGCGTCCGACGGGGCGGTGGTCCGCGAGGTCACAGCGTCTTCGGTGATGCCCGCGGACGCGGACGGGTCCTACGAGCCACTCAGCGTCGCCGACGGGCTGGTCGACTCGATGTGGTGCGAGGGCACCGAGGGCGACGGCGCCGGTGAGTGGCTCGAGTTCCGGTTCGACGGAACGCCTCGGATCGGCCGGCTCGCGCTGGTCAACGGCAACGGCAGCGCGCTGACGTGGTGGATGAAGGGCAACCGCGCGTCGGGCGCGACCCTGAAGTTCTCGGACGGCAGCAGCGAGGACATCGTGATCAAGAACACGATGATGCCGCAGGAGATCACGTTCTCGCCGCGCGCAGCCGCCAGCGTCCGCCTGACCTTCACCGGCGTGGTGAAGGGCAAGGAGTACAACGACCTCTGCGTCAGCGAGGCGTCGTTCAAGTAGGGCTGCGCGGTGTCAGGGGCGCGGGAGCGCGTCCCGGGGGGCGGCCGGCGGCAGCCACGCGGCCAGCTCGGCCAGGCCCGCGAGCGTGCGGATGCCGTCGCCGAGCTCGGGCACCTGCCACACCGGCGACTCGGGCGCGTGGCGACGCAGCGAGGCGATCGCTGCGCGGTGGGCCCGCGCGGTGTCCCTTGCGTCGCGGGCGAGGCGCTCGAGGGCCTCCAGGGCGTGCTGCCAGTCCTCGGGCGTGACGTCGGAGGGCGGGCCGGGCATCGCGGCCAGGTCGACGTCGGAGACCTCGGGATCGGCGGTGACGCGGTTGACGAGGAAGCCGGCGAACTGCATGCCCTCCTCGCGCACCGTGTCGAGGAACGCGAGCGCGTCGGTGCGCTCGGGCGCGGCCGCGCTCGCCACCAGGTAGTACCGGGTGTCGGTGGCCCGTAGCAGCGCGCGGACCGCGGCGCCTCGGTCGCGGAAGCCGGCGGACATGCCCGACACCAGCTGGAAGAACTCGCCGATGTCCGCCATTACGCGCTCGCCGACGAGGCCCTGCACCATCCCGACCACGCGGCGGGTGGTCATCGCGAACAGGCCGCGTCCGGGCTGCATCAGCGCCGAGATCACCGTGCTGTCGAACACCCGCTTGATGCGGTCGGGCGCCTTGAAGAAGTCGAGCGCGTGCTGCGTCGGCGGCGTGTCCACGACCACGACGTCCCACCGGGCGTCCGAGACGAGGTCGTAGAGCTTCTCCATCGCCATGTACTCCTGGGAGCCGCCCAGGCGCTCGGAGACGGCGCGGTAGTAGCGGTTCTCGAGCAGGCGCTCGGCGGACTCCCCGCTCGGGGTGAACCGGCGCACCACGTCGTCGAACGTGGCCTTGCGATCGAGCATGAGCGCGTCGAGCCGCCCCCCCTCGGCGACGTCGAGCCCGTCGAGGCGCACCGGCGTCGGGTCGTTGCCGAGCGCGTCGATGCCCAGCGCGTCGGCGAGCCGGCGGGCGGGATCGATGGTGAGCACGACGACGCGGCGCCCCGCGAGCGCGTGGCCGACGGCGAGGGCTGCGGCGGTGGTGGTCTTGCCGACCCCGCCGACCCCGCAGCACACGATCACGTCGGTCTTCACGAGGCCTCCGTCGCGCTGCGCCGCATCAGCGGATCGAGGGTGCGTGACAGGGCGTCGAGATCGTCGCGGCGCGGGGCGTGCGGCACGCGGTGCAGCGCGGCCACGGGCACGGGATGCCCGAGCACCTCGGGGAGCCCGTCGTGGAGTCGCCGGGTGGCGCGGTACTGCGCGACGTGACGGCGCGCCTTGCGGTCGGCGAGCGCCAGCAGCGGGGCGAGGTCGGGCGGCGCCGCCTCCTCCAGCCGCGCGCGCATCGTCGGCCACTTCAGCCCGGGCGGGAGCGGGTTCAGCAGGGTCTGGTTCACGACGACCGCGGCGAGCAGGTCACGATCCGGGCCGAGCGCGTCGACGAGCTGCAGCGACTCGTTGACCGGGAGCGCCTCGGGCAGGGTGACGAGCACGAGCGCGGTGTGGGCCGGGTCGGAGAGCACGGCGTCGATGCGGCGCGCCTCGTCGTAGAACGGCCCCACGCGGGTCATCTCGGCCATGTTCCGCGCGGCGCCGAGCAGGGTGAGCCCGTGTCCGGTGGCCGGCGCGTCGAGGATGATCAGGTCGTAGCGGGGGTCTTGCGCCCAGTTCTCGTTGAGCAGGCTGTAGAGCTTGCCGAGCTGGATGATGTCGTGCAGGCCCGGGACCGCGTCGAGGAACGCGGACGCGACGCGGTTGTGGAACACCATGCGCACGAGCGCGTCGAGCTTGAGGCGCCGCTGCCCGAAGTCGTCGAGCGTCTCGCCGGGTGTGGTCGAGAACGTGTCGATGCCGGTGGTGAGCGCGCGCGGCATGTAGGCGCGGCCCGGCAGCCCCCACGCCTCGGGCAGGCCGCTCGCGCCGTTCAGCTCTGCGACCGCGACGTAGCGGCCCTGCCGTGCGGCGGCGAGCGCGAGGCACAGGGTGGTGGTGGTGCGGCCGACGCCGCCCTTGCCCGCGACGATGATCAGCCGCTTGTCGAGCAGGCTCAACGGGCCTCCACGGGGGGCTCGGCGGCGGTGCCGGGGCGGTGCGACAGGGCGGCCTGCACCGCCCGGAAGGCGCGTGTCGACACGAGCATCTCGGTGTGCCCGAGCCCGTCGATGCACACCGACGCCACGCCCTCTGGCACGGCGGACTCGGCAGGGATCACCACATTGTCCTGCAGGGTCCACACCGAGACGGTGGGGACGGGGGGCGGCGCCAGGCCGTCGAGCGCGGGCGAGTCGTACAGCACGTCTTCGTGGACCTTGCTCCGGGCGAACACCGCCAGCTTCGTGCCACGCCATGGCGTGCCGAGGGTGACGAGGCGCCGCACGCTCCGTTCGGTGTCGAGGTGCGCCACATACCACGCCGCCACCAGCCCCCCCAGGGACTGCCCGACGACGTCGACCTGCGGTGCGCCGGTGACGCGCTTCAGCTCGGCGACGCGCCGCCCCAGCTCGATCGCCATGTCGGCGAGGCCCGCCTCGCGCGTCGCGACGTTCACCGGCCACACCCAGCGCCAGCCACGGTGCACCAGAAACGCGCGGAGGAAGCGCATCGACGAGCGGTTGTGCCCATAGCCGGCGACGAGGATCACCGGCACGCGGCGGCTGCCGTCGTCGGGCCCGGCGACCGGCGGCGCCTGCCCGAGGCCCGTGACGCCGAACAAGAACAGGAACGCCCGCGACGTGCCCTCACGCACGAAGAGCGAGAACGTGCGGGTGTCGATGACCAGGCGCTCGCCGCGGTCGACCGCGGACACGGCCACGCCGACCGCGACGGAGAGGTGCGTCGCGAGCAGCAGCAGACCGAGCGCCGCGAGGACGATCGACACGACGAGCTGGATGGCGCCTCCCTGGGTCGACGGCACGGGGTTGCCGAGCGTGTCGCGTGTCCCTATATCGGGTCGCGCGGGTTCGGCCTTCCCGCCGCCCCTCCCCGTCCTGGGCGTCGCACCCCCGGAGGTCCTGGTTCATGCCCATCTACGAGTTCGCTTGTGAGCGATGCGGCGAGCAGTTCGACAAGCTGATGTCGGTCAACGGTCCGCCGCCGCCGTGCCCCCACTGTGGCGCCGGCGAGGTGCGCAAGCTGATCAGCGCCGCGTCGTTCGTGCTCAAGGGCGGCGGCTGGTACAAGGATCACTATGGGCTCAAGGGCGGCGGCGGCTCGTCGTCCGAGGGCGCGAAGTCCGAGGGCACGAAGTCCGACGGTGGGTCGAAGGGCGGCGGCGGCTCGTCGTCCGAGGCGGCCTGAGGTGGCCGAGATCCTCGACGGCAAGGCGCTCGCGCAGCGACTGAACCAGGCGCTCGCGGGGCGCGTGGCCGAGCTACCGCGGCCGCCCGGGCTGGCCGTGGTGCTCGTCGGCTCCGATCCCGCCAGCGAGATCTACGTGCGCCGCAAGGGGCAGGTGGCCGCCCGGCTCGGCTTCCACCACCGGCAGATCGACCTGCCCGCCGACACGCCTCAGGCCGAGCTGGAGCTCGTGATCGACGCCCTGAACGCCGATCCCCTGATCGACGGCATCCTCGTGCAGCTCCCGCTGCCGGACGGCCTCGACGCCGACCGCATCGTCAACCGCATCGATCCCGACAAGGACGTGGACGGGTTCACGGATCTGTCGGCGGGTCGCCTCGCGCGCGGGCGGCCGGGCCTCGTCGCGTGTACGCCGAAGGGCGTGATGCGGCTGATCGAGCTGTCGGGCATCCACCTGTCGGGCACCGCGGCGTGTGTGGTCGGGCGCTCGAACATCGTCGGTCGCCCGATGGCGCAGCTGCTCGAGCAGGCGAACGCCACGGTCACCGTCTGCCACAGCCGCACGCGCGATCTGCGCGCGGTGGTCGCGGCCTCGGACGTCGTCGTCGTCGCGATCGGGCGCGCCGAGCTGGTCGAGGGCGCGTGGATCAAGCCGGGCGCGGTCGTGATCGATGTCGGCATGAACCGCCGCGACGACGGCACGCTGGTCGGCGACGTCGGGTTCGAGGCGGCGGCCGAGCGCGCGGGCGCGATCACGCCGGTGCCGGGCGGGGTGGGCCCGATGACCATCGCGATGCTGATGGAGAACACCTTCGAGGCGGCGCGCAGGCGCCTCGTGGGTGACGGGCCGACGACGGCTTGACACCGGTCCGCACCGGGGTAGGGGACCGTCCCTCGCCCCCTCGGAGTGGTGCATGGCTGCCGCACGCACGCCCCTCTACGCGGACCACGTCGCCGCCGGCGCGCGGATGGTCGACTTCGCCGGATGGGAGATGCCGGTGCAGTACGTCGGCATCCGCGAGGAGCACCTCGCGGTGCGCGAGGGCGTCGGCGTGTTCGACGTCAGTCACATGGGTCAGGTGCTGGTGCACGGCCCGGGCGCGCTCGAGGCGGTGCAGTGGCTCTCTTCGCGTGACGCCACGGCGCTGTCCGACGGCGAGGCCCAGTACGGCGTGCTCTGCAACGAGGCCGGCGGCATCGTCGACGACATCTTCGTCTACCGGCTGTCGCCCGAGCAGTACCTGATCGTAGTCAACGCGAGCAATCGCACGAAGGACCTCGCGTGGATGCGCGCGAACCTGCGCGGCGACGCCACGATCGACGACCTCTCCGACGACTGGGCGCTGCTCGCGGTGCAGGGGCCGGGCGCCGAGGCGGCGCTGGCGCCGCTGGTCACGGGCCTCGACCTCTCCACGCTGCCGGCCCGCGGGTTCGGCGCGGTCGCGTTCGCCGGCATCGAGGGATGCCTCGTCGCCCGCACCGGCTACACCGGCGAGGACGGCTTCGAGGTGTTCGTCCCGGCCACCGAGGCGCGCGCCGCGTGGGCCGCGGTCACCGGCGCCGGCGCGGTCCCGTGTGGGCTCGGCGCGCGCGACACGCTGCGCCTCGAGGTCCGCAACCCCCTCTACGGCCACGAGCTCGACGACACGACCAGCCCGTTCCAGGCGGGCATCGGGTTCGCGGTCGATCTCGACAAGCCGGGCGGCTTCCTCGGCGCCGACGCGCTGCGCGCCCGCAAGGGCAAGGAGCCACAGCGGCTCGCCGCGATCGTGCTCGACGGCAAGCGCGTCCCGCGCGACGGGATGTCGGTGGTCTCGGGCGACGAGGTCGTCGGGCGCGTCACCTCGGGCACCCGCTCGCCGAGCGTCGACAAGAGCATCTGCCTCGCCTACCTGCGCGCCGATCTCTGCAAGCCGGGCACCCGCGTCGCCGTCGACGTGCGCGGGAAGTCCGAGCCCGGCGAGGTCGTCCGCGGCGCCTTCTACGTGTCGAACCGCAACCGGAGCCAGCCATGAACTTCCCGGCCGATCTGAAGTACACCGATCACGACGAGTGGATCCGGGTGGACGGCGACGTCCTCACCATCGGCATCAGCGACTACGCCCAGGACGCGCTCGGCGAGCTGGTGCACGTCGAGCTGCCCGAGGTCGGCGCCACGGTCGCCGCGGGCGACGCGGTGTGCGAGGTCGAGTCGGTCAAGGCGGTCGCCGAGGTCTACACCCCGGTCGGCGGCGAGATCGTCGCGGTCAACGACGCGCTCGACGGCGACGAGGAGAAGGTGAACGAAGACCCTTACGGCGCGGGCTGGCTGTTCAAGATCCGCGCGGACGACCTCGCGCCGCTCGCGGCCCTGCTCGACGTGGCCGCCTACGAGAAGAAGATCGCCGAGGCCTGAGCGCTCCGGCCGGAGGTAGCCATGCACCACGATGCCTTCGTCACGCGCCACCTGGGGCCGCGTCCCGCCGAGGTCCACGCGATGCTCGCGACGCTGGGGCTGTCGTCCCTCGACGCGCTCGTCGATGCCGCGGTGCCCGCGGGTATCCGCCACCACGGCGGCTTCGATCTGCCCCCGGCGCGCGGCGAGGTCGAGGCGCTGCGCGACCTCGCCGCCCTCGCCGATCAGAACGAGATCTGGCGGTCCTACCTCGGGTATGGCTACCACGACACGATCACGCCGCCGGTGATCCTGCGCAACATCCTCGAGAACCCGGCCTGGTACACCGCATATACGCCGTACCAGGCCGAGATCAGCCAGGGCCGCATGGAGGCCCTGATGCTGTTCCAGATGATGGTGCAGGACCTGTGCGGGCTGCCGGTCGCGAACGCGTCGCTGCTCGACGAGGCGACGGCGGCCGCCGAGGCGATGGCGATGTGCCACCGCGCGCTGCGCGGCAAGCGGGCGCGGTTCCTCGTGGCCGACGACGTGCATCCGCACACGCTGGCCGTCGTGCAGACGCGCGCCGCACCGCTGCACGTCGAGGTGGTCGTCGCCGCACCCGAGGCGCTGGTGTTCGACCCCACCGTGTTCGGCGTGCTGCTGCAGTACCCGGGCACCGACGGCGGGGTGCGCGACCTCGGCGGGCTCGTCGCCGCGGCGCACGCGGCGGGCGCGCTCACGGTGTTCGCGACCGATCTGCTCGCGCTCACGCTGCTCACGCCGCCCGGCGAGCTCGGCGCGGACATCGCCGTCGGCAACTCGCAGCGCTTCGGGGTGCCGATGGGCTTCGGCGGCCCTCACGCCGCGTTCCTCGCGACGAAGGCCGAGCACCTGCGCACGATGCCGGGTCGGATCATCGGCCTGTCGAAGGACGCCCGCGGCAAGGACGCGCTGCGCATGATGCTGCAGACGCGCGAGCAGCACATCCGTCGCGAGAAGGCGACGTCGAACGTGTGCACCGCGCAGGTGCTGCTCGCGGTGTGTGCGGCGATGTATGCGGTGTGGCACGGTCCGGACGGGCTCGAGGCCATCGCGCGGCGCGTCCACGGTCATGCGCGCGCGCTCGCGGCGGGCGTCCAGGGCGCGGGTCTCCGGCTGCGTCACGCGGTGTTCTTCGACACCGTCGCGGTCGAGGCGGGCGACCGTCAGCAGGCGCTGATCGCCGCCGCGGCGTCGCGGCGCATCAACCTGCGCGCCTTGCCGGGCGGCGGGGTGGGCATCGCGCTCGACGAGCGGGTCACCGACGCCGACGTCGCCGACCTCCTCGCGGTGTTCGGCGCGGCATCGGTCGCGCCCACCGACGTGCTCGGGACCCATGCGCGCACCAGCCCGTTCCTCACGCACTCGAGCTTCCATCGCTACCGGTCCGAGACCGAGATGCTGCGGTTCCTCTACCGGCTCGAGTCGCGAGATCTCTCGCTGACGACGTCGATGATCCCGCTCGGCTCGTGCACGATGAAGCTGAACGCGACCACCGAGATGATCCCGATCACCTGGCCGGCGTTCGGGCGGCTGCATCCCTTCGTGCCTGCGGCGCAGGCACGCGGCTACCAAGGCCTGCTCGATCAGCTCTGCGCGTGGCTCGCCGAGATCACCGGCTTTCACGCGGTGTCGCTGCAGCCGAACGCCGGCTCGCAGGGCGAGTACACCGGGCTGCTGACGATCCGCGCCTTCCACGCCGACCGGGGCGAGGGCCACCGGGACGTGTGCCTGATCCCGACCTCGGCGCACGGCACGAACCCGGCGAGCGCGGTGATGGCCGGCATGCGCGTGATCGCGGTCGCGTGCGACGATCATGGCAACATCGACGTCGAGGATCTGCGCGCGAAGGCGGCGCTGTACGCCGATCGGCTCGCGGCGCTGATGGTCACCTACCCGTCCACGCACGGCGTGTTCGAGGTGGCGATCCGCGAGATGTGCGACGTCGTGCACGCTGCCGGCGGGCAGGTCTACATGGACGGCGCGAACCTGAACGCGATGGTCTGCCTGTGCCGCCCCGGCGACTTCGGGCCCGACGTCATCCACCTCAACCTGCAAAAGACGTTCTGCATCCCGCACGGCGGGGGGGGGCCGGGCATGGGGCCGATCTGCGTGAACGAGCACCTCGCGCCCTACCTGCCGGGCCATCCGCTGGTGGCGACCGGCGGGTCGCGCAGCCTCGGCACCGTGTCGGCCGCGCCGTTCGGCAGCCCGTCGATCCTGCCGATCTCGTGGGCCTACATCGCGATGATGGGCGAGGTGGGGCTGCGCCAGGCGAGCCAGGTCGCGGTGCTCAACGCGAACTACGTCGCGAAGCGCCTCGGCGAGCACTACGAGGTGCTCTACACGGGGCCCGGCGGCCTGGTCGCGCACGAGTGCATCCTCGACTGTCGGCCGTTCAAGGCGAGCGCGGGCGTCACCGTCGACGACATCGCGAAGCGCCTGATGGACTACGGCTTCCACGCGCCGACGATGTCGTGGCCGGTCGCCGGCACGCTGATGGTCGAGCCCACCGAGAGCGAGAGCAAGGAGGAGCTGGATCGGTTCTGCGAGGCGATGATCGCCATCCGCGACGAGATCCGGGCGATCGAGGAGGGGCGCTCCGATCCCGAGGACAACGCGCTCAAGCACGCACCGCACACCGTCGAGGCGGTGGTCAGCGACGCGTGGACGCGGTCCTACCCCCGCGAGCAGGCGGCGTTCCCGACGCCCTGGCAGCGCATCCACAAGTTCTGGCCCTACGTGTCGCGCATCGACAACGTCTACGGCGACAAGAACCTGTGCACCTGCCTGCCGGTCGAGGACTACGCCGAGTGAGCCCGGCGCGGGCCGCCCTGCTCGGGGCGCTCGCGCTCGCCGTGGGCGCGCTCGGGGTCCGTGGGGGGGATCCGGTCGCGGCCGCCGCGCTGTGGCGCGCGGCGGTGGCGCAGGCGGGCGAGGACTTCACCGACCCGATCTACGTGGATGCCGCGCGCGGGCTCGGGCGGGTTCGCCCGTGGCAGGCGGGCTACCGCGAGGCGCGGACGCGTCGCGCGCGCATCGAGGCGGGGCGCCGGGCGGCGCTGGCCCCCTGAGCGCAGAGAGCCGACCAGGCGGCAAGGGGGGAGCGCGCTGGTCGACTCTGTGCGCGCGGGGCGCGCGGGAACTCAGGCAGCGTCGAGGTACTCGGCGAGGCTCGACTTGCGGTTGGCGTGGCGGAGCTTGCGCAGCGCCTTGATCTCGATCTGACGGATGCGCTCGCGGGTCAGCGCGAAGCGCACGCCGATCTCCTCGAGGCTGTAGTGGGTCGGCTCGCCGATGCCGAAGCGCATGCGGATCACCTTCTCCTCGCGAGGCGTCAGGCTGCTCAGCACGTCCTCGATCTGCTCGCGCAGCGAGGCGGTCTCCATCGCCTCGCACGGATCCTCGCTGTGCGGGTTCTCGATGAAGTCGGCGATCGTGGAGTCGGAGTCGTCGTTGACCTGCTGATCGAGGCTCATCGGCTCGCGGGTGATCTTGAGCAATGACTCGATCTGGTCGACGTCGATCTCGAGGTGGTGCGCGATCTCGACCAGCGTGGGCTCGCGTCCGAGGCGCTGGAACAGCAACTTCTGCACCTGGTTGATCCGATTGACGATCTCGAGCTTGTAGATGGGCACCCGGATCGTGCGGATCTGCGACTCGATCGCCCGGATCACCGCCTGACGGATCCACCACGACGCGTAGGTCGAGAACTTGAAGCCCTTCGTGTGATCGAACTTCTCGACCGCCTTCATCAGCCCGAGGTTGCCCTCCTGGATCAGGTCGGCGAGCGGCAGCCCGCGGTAGGTGTACTGCTTGCAGATCGACACGACCAGCCGGAGGTTGGCGCTGATCAGCGCGGTCTTCGCCATCTCGGCGTCGGGGCCGCCGTCGTCGATCCGGCGGGCGACCTCGACCTCGTCCTCCGCCTTGAGCAGCGGGATCTGCCCCATGCTCTTGAGGTAGCGGTTGAGCAGCTCTCCGCTCTCGTCGCCGGCGGCTGAGCCTCGTCGCTTGACCTGTGCCATCGGTGCGCCTCCTCGAAGAGTCCGCTCACAGGTACAGCAAGCTCCGTGCCAGCCCGTCATGCCGCGCCATCGGATGTCATCGGACGTCGCGCAGAGTCCGTTCGGGTCTACCTCATGGCGCGATCCGCCCGGTTGCGCGTCCGAGCGCGAATCCGCACCCGACCTGGGCGCACGGGCCCGGATCTGGGACAGCGTCCGAGAATTCGGACGCCTGCTGTCCGAAGCGTGGGACGTCGGGGCGCCTTCGGGACCGGCTCGGCGCCCACGGCGCGCGCGAGCGCCGCGTAGGGATCCCTCGCGCCGCGTGTGATCTCGCCCACGCGCGCGATGAACCGCGTCAGATCGCCGCCCTCCTGCTCGAGCAGCACGGCGAAGTGGTCGTGCGCGGTGTGGTAGGTGCGGAACTGGACGAGACGGGCGTTGTTCCACGGCCCCTGGCGTGCGGCGCGCAAGTAGCGCGGCTCCTCGACGCCACGCTCCACCAGCCGGGTGGGCAGGCTCGCGAGCACGACATCCTTGTCGCGGAGCTTCTGGCCGACGGTGCGGCCCTCGTCGGCATACACGACCTCGAGCGCCTTGTACGTCGCGTGCAGCGTCTCGCGCCACAGCAGGTCGTCGGCGACGCGGCGGGCGTGTGCGCGGACCGGGTCCGAGTCCGCCCCGTGGCGATGCACGAGGTAGCGGCGCTCGCCCTCGTTGCCGACGAAGCCTGCGAACGACTCGTTGAACTTCACCGAGCCGGGGATCCACAGCGTCGCGTGCGCGCGCTCGTGCAGCAGCGTGTTCGCGAGCCGTCCCTCATCCCAGCGCAGCATGTGGGGGAGCACCGGGTCGGCGAACCAGCCGAGCGTCGAGTACGCGCCGGCGGTGCGGACGTAGACGTCGAAGCCGCGGTGCTCCAGCGCCCGCTTGCGCCGCCGCGCGTCCTCGGGGCGGAAGTAGCCGAGGTAGGGCATGCTCCCGACGATCGGGAACCGCCACCGCACGGGCTCGAACGCGACCGGGTCGCAGGCCGACACGTTGTAGATCGTGCGCCGCCAGCTCGGGTTGATCGTGTCGTAGCTGCGGCTCGACTTCAGCCCGAGCGCGTCGCCGAACGCCTGGACGTCCGGGATCCACGCGAGCCGCTGCCGCTCGGGAGAGCCCAGGCTCGGATCGTCGTGCACCGCCTCGAGCGGCACCCGACCCCACAGGAGCTCGGCCTGGAAGTAGCCCTGTCGGGCGAGGTAGCCGGGCGTCGTGTCGGGAGAGAGGGCCATCCCGGCGAGCAGGACGCCCAGCCCGGCGAGGCCCCAGGCGGCGCGGCGAGCGATGCGACGTAGCTCCATCCACCCCTGCTACCCTCACGCCAACGTGTGCGCCCGCGGGTTACAGCGGGGCGTCTGGCCAGGAGCGTTGCATGCTGGAGACCCTCGTCGCGGGCGGGCCGGTGATGATCCCGATCGCGCTGTGCTCGATCATCGCGCTCGCGGTGTTCCTCGAGCGCCTGTGGGTGCTCAGGCGCGAGCGGATCCTCCCGCACGCGCTCTACGTGCAGGCCACCGAGCTTGCGCGGCAGGCGCGCTTCGACGACGCGATCACCCTGTGCCGCACGGCCGAGGTGCCGCTCGCGCGCGTGCTCGAGATGGCGTTCATCGAGCGCGCGCACCCGCGGAGCCACATCAAGGAGCGCCTCGAAGAGGTGGGGCGCCGCGAGGCCGCAGAGCTCGAGCGCGGGCTGCCGGTGCTCGGCACCATCGCGTCGATCTCGCCGCTGCTCGGGCTGCTCGGCACGGTCGGCGGCATGATCCTCACGTTCTCCGTGATCCAGCAGCAGGGGCTCGGAAACGTCGGCAGCCTCGCCGGCGGCATCAGCCAGGCGCTGATCACCACGTTCGCGGGCCTCACCGTCGGCATTCCCGCGCTGGTCGCCAACCGCTACCTGCTGTCTCGGGTCGACTCGCTGCTGCTCGAGCTCGAGGCGGCCGCGCTCGACGCGCTCGAGATCGTGGCAGGGCCCGTGGAGCCGCGCGCGTCGTGAACTTCGGAACCGCCCGCAGGCCAGACCCGTTGATCGACATCACGCCGATGATCGACATCGTGTTTCAGCTCGTGCTGTTCTTCATGGTGTCGACCACGTTCATCAGCAGCCCGGGCTTCCAGGTCGACCTGCCGCGCTCGTCGTCCCAGGCGGTGCTCTCCGAGGCGAAAGACGTGAACATCTGGATGACGTGCGGCGAGCGCACGGGTCCGGGGAGCTGCACCGACGGCGCGCTCTACGTCGACGACAAGCCGGTGACCGCCAAGGAGCTCGAGGCGCTGCTCACGCGCACCGCGGCGCGCGATCCGAGCACACTCGTCGTGATCAAGGCCGATCAGGGCGTGCAGCACGGGCGCGTCGTCACCGTGATGGACATGGCGCGCACGCGCGGGCTCACGCGGCTCGCGATCGCCACCGAGGCCCGCGGCGGCCCGGCCCGCGAAGAAGACTAATCGTCGAAGCGGAACAGGATGGTGCCCTCGCGGGCCCAGCGCAGCTCGTCGGCGGCGACGCGCTCGAGCACGACGGGATCGCGCTCCATCAGCGAGAGCTCGCGGAGCAGGCGCTGGTTGTCGCGCTCGACGCGTGCGAGGCGCGCGGTGGCTGTGTGCAGCTCCTGCTTCAGCTCGTGCCGGCGCAGCAGGCCGTGATCGCCCCACACCGACGCCCCGACCAGGCACACCGCGACCAGCGTGGGCAATCCGGTGAGCAGGAGGCGGCGGAAGGGGAGGGAGGGCACGGCGGGTTCGGTCGGGGGAGGGGGGAGCCTGGAGCATAGCAGTACCGATCGTCCATGCAAGCCCACCCCGGGTGGCTCAGGATAGAGGGCGCGGGGAGGATCGCGTGGAACCGGTGATTCTGGGCCTGCAAGAGTGGGCGACCGAGGCGCCGGTGGCGCTGCGCGTGCTGGTGGGCGCGCTCGGCGCGGTGGTGCTGCTGGCTGGTGCGCGCCTGGCGAAGCCGGCGTTGTCGATGGGAGCGTTCGGGGTCGGCGCCCTGGGCGGTGCGTTGGCGATCCAGGCGCTCGCCACCGTCGCGCCCGAGGTGGGGCGTCCGGTGATCATCGCGGTGGCAGCGTGCGTGGGTGGCGTCGGCGTGCTGATCGCGGCGCACCTTGCGCTGAAGGTGGCGCTGATCGTCGCCGGCGCCCTGACCGGGCTGGTCGCGGCGGCCGCGCTGGCGCCCGTGCTCGAGTCCGTCGGCGCGCCGTGGTGGTCGATCTTCGGCGGGCCGATCGTCGGCGCGATCGCGCTGCCGCTGCTGGCGACGCTGGTGCTCAGAGTGGTGGCGGCCGCCATCGGCGCGGTGCTCGTCGCGTGGGCGGTCGGCCTGCCCACGCACCCGTGGCTGCTGCTCGGCCTGTTCGCGCTCGGGGCCGTCGTGCAGTTTGGGGTGGTCGGCGGGCGAAAGGCCGAGGCGGAGGCGGATTGAGCGAGCTCGGGCCGGGCGTGCTGGTCGCCGATCGCTTCGTGATCGACGGGCCGGCGCTCGCCGAGGGTGCCACCGGCACGCTGTGGCCGGCGTGGGACGAGATCGGCGACCGCGGCGTGGCGCTGAAGGTCGTGCACGCGCACCTGCTCGACGAGCCCGCCGCGCTCGCGCGGCTCCAGTCCGAGGCCGGCGCGGCGAGCCGGATGCGGCACGCGCACCTGCTCGTCGTGCACGGGCTGTGGACGCACGCCGGTCGTTGGGTGCTGGTGGAGGAGCGGTTGCACGGGCCGGCGCTCGACGCGGGGGGCGTCGCGCCGCTCTCCACTGGATCGACGATCGCCGTTGGCCTGCAGATCGTGGCGGGCCTGCGCGCGCTGCACGAGGCGGGGCTCGTGCACGGCGACGTGCGGCCTGGGCATGTCCTGCTCGCGGATCGCGGCGCGGTGCTGCTCGGGATGGGGCAGGCCGCGGTGGCGGGCGCGCGCGCGACGCGCCCCGGGCAGACCGCGCCCGAGGTCGCGGCGGGTGGACCGCCGGGCGTGGCCGCCGACCTGTACGGGCTCGGCGTCTCGCTGCACTACGCGCTCACGGGCCGGCTCCCGTTCCCTGACGCTTCACCGTGGGAGCTGCTGGGGCGTCAGCGTCGCGGTCCGCCGGAGCGTCCGCCTGGCCCGGCCGGGCTCGCAGCGCTGATCATCGACCTGCTGCACCCGATGCCGGACCGGCGTCCGCCCGATGTGCGCCTGGTCGCGCACGCGCTGCGGCAGCTTCAGGAGGATCCGGACACGCCGGTGCGCTGGCGGCCCACCTTCGCGCCGGTGCGGCTCGGCGGCGCCTGGGCGGTGCACGGGACGGACCCGGACACGGGTGGGCCGGCGCTTGTCGCGGCGCGCCTGTCGAAGCGTCGCGCGCTCGCGCTGTCGCGACGGCTGCGCGCGCAGGGCTGGGAGGTTCGCGCGGATCCCGAGGGGCTCTCGGGCGAGGATCTGCTCGCGATCCTGCTCGTCGGGCTGGTGCTCGGGGTGGTGCTGCCGGTGATCGGGTTCTTCTTCGGGGCGTGGGCGATCGCGCGCGGTCGGTCCACTCGCGCGAGGCCGGGACTCTCGCGGAGCCTCCCGCCGGTGCGCGCGCGCGTGCCGCCGCGGGTGGTCGCGTCGGGCACCGAGCATGCGCTCGTCGCGGGCGCGCTGCTCCTGGTGTCTGCGGTGCTCCTCGCGCTCGAGCCGCTCGCGGCGCTCGTCCCGGTGGTGCTCCTCGTCGCGCTGATCGTGGGCACGTGGCGACAGCGGCGCCGCGACGCGGCGGCAGATCTGTTGCGCGCACGGGTGGAGGGCGCGCTGGACGAGGCGCGCCTGGCGCTGGAGGAGCACGCCATGCCGCTCGACGCGTCGTTGTCGATGCTCGGCGAGCTCGAGGCCGCGGAGATGGCGTGGCGCGCTGGCCGTACGACCCCGGACGCAGTCCTCCACACCACCGAGAGCGTCCGCGTGCGGACGTCGGCGCTGCCTGCGGTGACGCCGGGTGCGGCGCCGGACCTTCGCGATGCGATGGATCGCGTGCGTGCCGAGCTCGATCCCGCGACGCCGCGCGCTTGACGTCGCCGCCGTCCTCGATCAGGATTGGTCGGCTTTCGCACCGGGCGAGGTCGCGTTAGTCGCCTCGTCCCTTCTCCTGGAGCACCGGTGGATCCGATCCAAATCGTCATTAGCGCTGTCAGCGGCTTGTGCTGCTGCCTGTTCTGGGTCGCCCTGCTCGGCGGCGTGGTGTGGTTCATGATGCGGCGCAAGGGTGGCGGCGAGGGCGCTTCGACCGGCGCTGCCGCGATCGAGGAGGAGAAGGATCTGTCGGGCCTGGCGCCGTCGACGGCGGACGCGGCCCCCGGCCCGAGCGAGGACGACGATCCGGAGGACGCGGCCACCGTGATCGCGCCGCAGCCGGCGACGGTCAAGCCCGTCGAGGCTCCCCCGAAGGCGGCGCCGCCCAAGCCGGCGCCGCGCACCTCGGGCGCCACGATCATCGCGTTCGACGACGACTTCGACGACGAAGAGGACTGAGCGGGGAGGGCGCGTGCCCGTCGATTCCGCCTACCAGGCCCATCGCGTCGGCGCGGTCTTTCTCGACCGCGCCGACAGTGCCGTGCTCTCGATGCGCGGCCCCGATGCGCGGCGCTTCGCCAACGGGATGCTCACGCAGAACCTGCGCGATCTTCCGGTCGGCGGTGCCGCGCGCACCGCGTGGTGTGACGATCGGGGTCGGATGCTCGGGCTCGCGGACGTGTATGCGGTCGCTCCCGATGCGCTGCTGCTCGTGCTCGAGGGGTCCACGTTCGCGGACTTCGAGGGCCGGTTCGGGAAGTTCATGGTGTTCGACGACCTCACGCTCGTCGATCACACGCAGGAGATCGGTGTGATCTCCGTGCTCGGGTCGCGCGCGGAGGCAGCCGTCGCGGGGCTCGGACACGCCGCCCCCGAGGGGGGTTGGCGCGGAGAGGGCGTGCATGGGGTCGGTCGCCGGCCGCCGGGCGCGCTCGCCGGCTTCGACCTGCTCCTGCCGCGTGGGGACGTGGCCGAGGTCGTCATCGCGTTGGGCGCGTCGGGGGCGGTGCCCGGCGACGGCGCGCTCGTCGACGTGCTTCGGGTCGAGTCGCTCGTGCCCCGGTGGCCCGTCGACTTCGACGACAAGACGTTCCCGCACGAGGCGGGGCTGCGCGACGCGGTGCTCGCGTTCGACAAGGGCTGCTACGTCGGCCAGGAGATCATCAACCGGATGGACACCTTCGCGAAGGTGCCCCGGTCGCTGATGCGGCTCGCGATCGACGGAGCAGACCTCCCACCCGTGGGCGCGGAGGTGGTCGTCGACGGGGTCGTGTGGGGGCGCCTGACCAGTCCGGTGCGCTCGCCAGCGCACGGATCGCTCGGACTCGCGCTCGTGCGGACGGCGCACGCCGCACCGGGCGCGCGGGTGCGGGTGGTGTCGGGCGACCGTGCGTGGGACGCCACACTGGGAGCAGGCGCGCTGGATGCCTGACGCGGCGCGCGAGGTCGCGCGCGCGCTCCGCGTGGCCGAGGATCGACTGCGCGCGGAGGGGCTGACGGGTGGGCGGGCGTTCGACGCGTTGCTCGACACCATCCGTGCCCGGCTCGGCGATCCGGTCGCGCCGCATCCGGCCGCCGAGGCAGCCCTGGGCGACCTCGCGCCGGGGCCGGACGTCGATCTGCTCGGGCTCGCCTATGAGCGGTTCTTCGCCGATCTGTTCAAGGGCGGGCGCGGGCAGTACTTCACGCCGCGGCCGCTGGTCGCGCTGCTGCTCTCGCGCGCGGGGCTCGCGCCTGGCGACCGCGTGCTCGATCCGACGTGTGGCAGCGGGGGGTTGCTCGTCGAGGCGGCGCGGCTCGGCGCCCGCGTCGTCGGGATCGACCGCGACCCGCTGCTCGCGCGGCTCGCGGCGCTCAACCTCCGGCTGGGCGGGCACGACGCCGACGTGCGGTGCGCCGACTTCTTCGCGGCGCGGCCGGAGCCGTTCGACGCGGTGATCGCGAACCCGCCGTTCTCGGTGGTGATCGACGAGGCGGACGTGCTCGCCCGCTACCAGCTCGCCGCGGGGCGCGACCGCGCGCTCTCCGACCACCTGTTCCTCGAGGCGATCGAGCGCTGGGTGCGCCCGGGCGGGCTCGCCGCGCTGGTGCTCCCGTGGTCGATCGTGACGAACGCGCGTGCCGAGCCCCTTCGGCAGCGGGTCGATGCGGGCTGGGTGCGCGAGGCGATCTGCGCACTGCCCGAGGGCGTGTTCCGCCCGTTCGGGGGCGCGGCGGGGCGCGCATGCCTGCTGTGGCTGCGGAGGCGGCCGGTGGAGGAGGTCGACTGCGCGTGGGCCGAGCTCTCCGACCCTGGCTACGACGTGCGCTCGACCCGCTACAAGCCGACCGACGCAGGCGCGCTCGAGGCGCTGTGTCGCGGTGAGGGGTGGAGCCCGCTGCCTGACGGCGCGTGGTCGCCTGCGCCCACGACTACGCGGGGGCGAAGGGTCCGGGATCTCGCGACGCTTCGCGACGATCGCGTCGTGCCGTCGCGCGTCCTCTCGGGTGAGCTGGGCCTCGTGGAGCTGGCGGACACCGACAAGACGACCGGCGAGGTCGTGGCGCTCCGCCGCGCACCGAGCGGTGACATCGACCAGTTCAAGGCGGTGCTCGGCGACGGCGACGTCCTTGTGTCGCGGATGCGCCCGGAGCTGGGCAACGTCGCGATCCTGCACGCACCGTCGGATCTCCCCCAGGTCGTCGGCAGCACCGAGTGGCTCCCGCTCGCGCCCGTGGCGCACGGCCACTGGCTGCTGCACGCGCTGCGTGCGCCCGCGTGGCGCGACGCGCTCCCGATCACCGAGGGGCAGACCCGCCCGCGCACCACCGGCGACGCCGTGCTCGACGCGCCCGTCGCGTGGCCCGGCGAGGCGGTCGCAGCGCGGGTCCACCGCCTCTCCGAGCGCCTCCACGCCGAGCGAGCCGCGCTGCGTGCGCGCCTCGACGCGCTGCAGTCGCTGGTCGACCGTTTCGCCGCCGGCGAGATCGACGCCGCCGCGCTCGACGAGGCCATCGCCCACCTCGAGCGCTGACCTCCCGCGGACATATCGGGGTCAGGACATATCGGGGTCAGGACGTTAGAGGTTAGATGTGACTACTTATTACGTCTAACGTCCCGACCCCTGTGTGGAGGCGCTCGATTGGGGATCAGGGTAGGGGGTCGGTCGGAGGAGCGATGGTTCGCTGGCTGTTCGCGGCGTGGATGGTCGTGGGGTGCGCGCCCGCGCTCGAGGGTGAAGGGCTGGTCGGCGACGGCGCGCTGAACCCGTTCCCGACGGTGCTGCACATGGTGGACGGGCGCGTGGCGCTGCCCGACACGCTGCCGCGCGCGATCGACGGCACGCCGCTGCCGGTCGATCGGGTCGCGTGGCGCACCGGCTTCTCACCGGTGCAGGTCTCCTACGCGCGCCTCCCCGACGTCGACGCGAGCGCGCTGCCGGGATGGCGCGACGCGCAGGCGGGCGAAGGCGGCGTGCTGCTCGCCGACCTGACCGCGGGCGTGTTCCTCCCGGTGATGGCCGAGCTGGACGCGGCCGAGGACGCGGCGGATGCGCCCTCTCTGCTGATCCGGCCGCTGGCCGCGATCCCGGACGGCCACCGCGCGGCCGTCGTGGTCACGACCGACGCGGCGCCACGGCCCGCGCGGTTCGACGCGCTCCTCCGCGGCCGCGCGCCCGAGGACCTGCGCGACGTGCGCGACCACTTCCGCGACCTCGTGGACGCCCTGGGAGCGCTCGGCGTGAACCCGGATCGGATCGCGCTCGCGTGGGACTACCCGGTCGAGAACGGCACGCGGCCCACGAAGACCGCCGTCGCGGGGCGCGGTGCGCCTGGCGCTGCGCTGCTGTCCCGCGTGCGCGCGCTCGACGACGGCGACCGCGTGGCGCCGCACACCTGGCGCGCGGCCGACGGCAACTTCGAGACCCCGTGGGTGCTCGACGAAGACGAGTGGCTCGCCATGGATGCGACCGGTGCGGTGACCCGCCAGGGCGCGCGCCGGGTGCCGCTGTACGTGCACATCCCGGAGTCGGTGAAGGACGCGCCCGCGGGGACGGTGCCGGTGATGGTCTACGGGCATGGCATCTTCGGCAAGCCCGAGCTCTACCTGGACGACATGAACGATGACGACGGCGTGCTCGCGCTCGCAGAGGAAGCGGGCGTCATCGTCGTCGCGACCCGCTGGTACGGGATGAGCGCCGACGAGCGGATCGACGCGCTGGGCGTCGCGCAGGACTTCGGCAAGCTGCCGATCGTCACCGACCGGCTCGTCCAGGGCATCGTGCAGACGCGCGCCCTGATCGACCTGGTGGTCGATGGCGACCTCCTCGACGATCCGGTGCTCGCCGGCGCCAGCGGGCAGAAGCTCGGGGATCCGTCCCGGGTGGTCTACTACGGCATCTCGCTCGGTGGCATCGAGGGCGCCGTGCTCGTCGGCGGCGGCGCGCCGGTCGACGCGGCGGTGTTCCACGTCGGCGGCGGAGCGTGGTCCACGATGCTCGAGCGCTCGTCGCAGTGGGTGGCGTTCGATCTGTTCATCGACATCGCCGTCCCTGATCCGGCCGACCGGCAGCTCCTCTACGCGGTCAGCCAACTGTGGTGGGACATGGTCGATCCAGGCGCGTGGACGGCGGAGCTGGCGGCGGGTCCGCCGGTGCTGTGGCAGGAGGCGATGGGCGACGAGCAGGTCCCGAACCTGACCACCGAGCTCGTCGCGCGCTCGGCGGGCGCGGTGCTGCTGGCGCCCTACCACCGCCTGCCGGTAGGCATGGAGACCGACGCGGCGCCGAGCGAGGCGTCCCGCGTGCTGGCGCAGTTCGACCCGAGGGTCGGCGAGCCCGAGGACGTGAACCGGCCGCCGGGCAACCTGCGCGCGCACTCGATTCCGCGGCGGTGGCCGGGCGCCTGGCGTCAGGCGGCGGCGTTCCTCACCGGCTCGGGCCTCGCAGAGAGCCTGTGTGGTGAGCTTGCCTGCTCGGCCGACCACACCGGAGGGGAGTAGGGCATGCACGTCGAGCGGATCGAGGGTTCCCATGCGTTCGAGGTGTGGGACGTCCGCGGTGGCGAGGCGCCGGTGCTGTTCTCCTGCGAGCACGCCGCGGTGGAGCTGCCGGCGGGCTGGGCGTGGGACGCGGACGACGCGTGGCTGGTCGGCACCCACTGGTCGTATGACATCGGTGCGGCCGATCTGGCGCTTGCGTGCGCCGCGACGTTCGGAGCGCCCGCGGTGCTGTCCCAGTTCTCGCGGCTGCTGATCGATCCGAACCGTCCGCTCGACAGCGAGACGCTGTTCCGCTCGATCGCGGACGGGCGCGAGATCGTGCTGAACCGGACGTTGTCCGATGACGATCGCGCGGCCCGCATCGCGCGCTGCTACCAGCCCTACCACGACCGCCTCGACGCGGCGGTCGCGGCGCGCCGCGACGCTGCGCTCGTCTCCGTACACTCGTTCACCCCCGTCTACGAGGGGCAGGCTCGGGTGCTCGAGGTCGGCGTGCTGTTCGACGTCGACGAGGCGCTCGGCGTAGCCGTCGCGCGTCACCTCGCCGACGCCGGGCTCCGCACCGAGCTGAACGCGCCGTGGAGCGGCCGCGCGGGGCTGATGTACTGCGCGCAGCACCACGCTTCGGCGCACGGTCGCCCGACGATCGAGCTGGAGATTCGCCAGGATCTCGCGAGCAGTCCGGCGTGGCGGGCGCGGTTCGCGCAGGCGCTCAAGCGGGCTCTCGAGGCGTCGCTGTAGGCAGCGCGTCGAGCGCGTCCCACAGGCGGGGCCACGACGCGCGCAGGTACGGGCGATCGGTGTGCGTGGCGCCGCGCCGCGCGAGCAGGTCGCGCGCGTCGGCCGCGCGGCCGTCGAGCGCGAGCGCGGCGGCATGGATCAGGTCGAGCACCTCGCGCCCCTGCGGTGGGGACTGCGCATAGAGCGGACCCCACTCCGCGGCGGACGCGATCACCTCGGCGGCGTGCCCCTCCTCCAGCGCGATCGCGGCCACGGCGCGCAACATCGCCAGCTCTTCGCCGAGGTTGGTCGGCTCACGATGCGCGATGGCGCGCCGCGCTTCCTCCACTCGACCCTGCGCGGCGAGCAGCGCGGCGCGGGCGAGGTGCGCCTGCTGCATGCCGTTCGGCCGCACGCGCGACAGCGTCTCGATCGCCGCCGTGGGCTCACCGAGGAGCACCTCGGCGTTGGCCACGCCGAGCAGGGCGCCGTCGAGCATCGGCCGGTTCAGCCGCGGCCAACGCACGACCGGGGTGAGCTTGCGCAGGATCTCGTGTGGATCCTCCTCGACCTGCGCGACGATCGCGTCGCCGATCCGCACGTGCTGCACCGCGAACCAAGTCGTCCACGCGGCGAGCAGGAACAGGAACGGCGCGAGCAGCCCGAGGGCCGTCGGGAGCAGCACCACGGCGACCGCGATGAGCATCACCGCGAACGCGAGTCGCTCACCCGCGATCACGCGGATCAACCTGCGGAAGCGGTCGCGGTCCATGCGCAGGCCGGTGGACAGGTTCACCGGGAGCGGGTCGGTTACCGCGGCGAGGAAGCGGTCGACGAGCACGGCGGCGGTGGTGGGCACGAACACGATCCAGATCGCGACCACCGCGACCCAGAACGGGGCGAGGCGCCAGGTGAGCGCGACCACGCCGAACAGCGCCGGGATCACCCCGATCAGGAGCGCGCGCCGCGCGAGGAACACGACCAGCGCGCGTCGCTCCTCGCGCACGCCACGCGGCCGCACGCCGGGATCGTCGGTCTCGGGGGCCTCGAACGGGTTGGCCCCGTCAGTCGCTCCCACGCCCCGCCTCGGTGATCTTCAGCAGGTAGGTCGCGCGCTTCATCGGGGTCTTCCCCGCGAGGATCACCAGCTCCTCACCGCGCTCGACCTGACCCGACAGGAACAGCGCCTGCTCGCCCGCCGTGATCAGATCGTCCACCGAGTTCACCGGGGGGATCCGCGACGCGCGCACGCCCCACACCAGCGCGAGCCGGTCGACGACGCGCTGCTCGGGCGTCAGCGCGAGGATGGCCCCCTTGGGGCGGCCCTTGCTCACCGCGATGGCCGACGCGCCAGACCAGGTGAACACGACCAGCGGGCGGCGCCCCTCGTTCGAGGCGTACACCGCCGAGCGCATCAGCGTGCCCGCCGCACCCGTCGGCACCGGGATGTCGGACACGTCGGGGCGGTGGAAGAACCGGCTCTGCTCGACCTGACGCGCGATGCGGTCCATCATCTGCACCGCGGCGATCGGATGGGCGCCCGTCGCCGTCTCGCCCGAGAGCATCACCGCGTCGGTGCCGTCGAGGATGGCGTTCGCGACGTCGGTGGCCTCGGCGCGCGTCGGGCGCGGGTTTCGGATCATCGAGTCGAGCATCTGGGTGGCGGTGATCACGATGGCGCCAGCGCGGTAGGCGCGCTCGATGATCTCCTTCTGCAGCACCGGGAGCTGCTCCATCGCGACCTCGACGCCGAGGTCGCCGCGCGCGACCATCACGCCCTCGGCCACCTCGAGGATCGCGTCGAGATCGGCGACCGCCTGCGGCTTCTCGATCTTCGCGATGATCGGGATGTTCTCGCCGAGCGCGCGCAGCGCCTCGCGGAGCACCACCACGTCCCAAGCCTTGCGCACGAAGCTCAGCGCGACGTAGTCGACGCCGACCTCGACGCCGACCGCGAGATCGGCCTTGTCCTTCTCGGTGAGCGAGGGCACCGACATCGCGACGCCGGGCAGGTTCATGCCCTTGAACGACGAGAGCACGCCGCCGGCGGTCATGCGGACGTGCACCGCGGGGGGCGTCGCCGCATGATCGACCACCTCGACCAGACCGGCGAGCGCGCCGTCGTCGAACAGCACGTGGTCGCCCGGGTTCACGTCGGCGGCCATCTCCGGGTAGGTCGTGCCCACGCGGGTGCCGTCGGCCACGAGGGCATCATCCATCACCACGGTGAGCAGGTCGCCGGGCGCGAGGTGTAGCGGTGTCGGGATGCTGCCGACGCGGATCTTCGGACCCTGGAGGTCGAGCAGGATCGCGACCGCCTTGCCCAGGCGGGCCGACGCGCGGCGCACGCGCGCGACCTGCCTTCGGATGCCGTCGTGATCGCTGTGGCTGCAGTTGATCCGCACGACGTCGACGCCTGCGACGAGCAGATCGGAGAGGATCGGCTCGTCCCACGAGGCCGGTCCGATGGTCGCGACGATCTTCGTGCGTCGCGCGAGGTCGCGGGGCGTGGCGTCTGTCATCCGTGCTCCTTGCCCGGCCTTGCGGGTTCGGGGGGGCCATCATACGGCATCGCCCGTGAGCCCGGCGCCCGATCCCGACACCGACGCGCTCGCCGCCGCGCTCGCGGCGGTGGACGCCGATACGCGCGAGCAGGCCGCGCTCGACGCGGGCGAGCAGGCGCGGCACGCGCTCGCCGGACCGCTGCGCGCGGCGCTCGCGGATCCCGAGGCGCGGGTGCGCCGGGCCGCGGCGCGCGCGCTCGCGGTCGTGCACGCGGACCGCGGCGCGTCGGACGATCCCGAGGCGCGCGCGGCGGTCGAGGCCCTGACGAGGCTCCTCTCGGACGTGGAGGGTCCACGCGCCGCCGCCGCCGCTGCGCTCGGGCTGATCGGCGCGCCGGCAGCGGCGGGGCCGCTCGTCGGCTGCCTCGCCGATCCGGTGATCTCGGCGCTCGCGGAGGAGGCGCTGGTGAACCTCGGCGCCGACGCGGCACCT
>CAYQSE010000006.1:7019-32361 GCA_964419905.1 uncultured Enterobacteriaceae bacterium | reverse complement strand
GCTCGCCATCGTGGCGATGCGCGGCGGCCTCGGGGCGGACGCCGCGGTGCGCGTGCTGCGCGAGCTCGGGCCCTCGGCGCTGCCGGCGCTCGGGCGACTCCTCGACGGTCCGGCCTGCGACCGGGTGCTCGACGCGCTGCCGCCGCTGGGCCCGGGGCTCGGGCCGCTGGTGCCGCAGGTGGCACGGCAGGCGCGCGCGGGCGGCGCGCGGGCGGCGCGCGCGGTCGTGGTGCTGATCGCGGCCGGCGCCGAGGGCGCGCTGCACGACGCCCTCGACGTGATGCCGGAGCTGTGGCTCCCCACGCTGGACGGACTGGACGATCCGGCCCTGATCGGCCTCGCGGTCCGCGCGCTGTTCGACGCCGAGCCGGTGATCCGTGGCGCGGCGCTCGGGGCGCTCGCGCGCCATCCGGACGCGAGCGTGGTGTTCGCTGCCGAGATCGCGCTGCTCCGCGACGATCCGGACGCCGAGGTCCGCGCGGCGGCGCGCGCGCTCAGTCCGCCTCGCTGACCGTGAGCACATCGCCGCGGATGGTCGCGCGCGCGCCCCAGCGAAACGCCCGGTTCTCGGGCCCGTGCCCGATCGGCAGCCCGCCGAGCACGGGTACGCCGAGCGGCGCGAGGTGCTCCAGCACGGCTTCACGCAGCGTCCAGTCCGCCTCGGGCGGCGGCGCGCAGCCGACGAAGGTGCCCAGCGCCACCCCGGCGACGTCGCGCAGCACGCCCGACGCGATCAGCTGCCGCAGGGTGCGCTCGATCCGGTAGGGCGTCTCGCCGATGTCCTCCAGGACCAGGATCGCGTCGCGCGCGTCGAGCTGGTGCGGCGTGCCACACAGCGCGGCGAGCACGCACAGGTTGCCGCCGAGCAGCGGGCCGTCGGCCTCACCCGCCACCCACGCCTCGCCTCGCAACGGAGGCGTTCGTGCGCCGTCGAGCAGCGCGAACAGGTGCGCGACGCTGTCTGCGTCGGTGACGGAGAGGGAGTGCAGCACGGGCGCGTGGACGATCACCGCGTCGGTGGACCGCCACAGCCCCGCGTGGAGCGCCACCGCGTCGGAGAACCCGAGCACCGGCTTGCGTCCGACCCGAGACCACGGGATGTCGTCGAGCAGGTGGGTGAGCCCCGAGCCGCCGCGCGCGAGCCAGACCGCGCCCCACCGCGGGTCGGTGAGCGCCTCGACGAGCTGGGCGAGGCGCTGCGCGTGGCTCGCCGCGAAGTAGCGGTGCGGCGCGAGCATCCCCGGGAACGGGTGCAGGTCGTGCCCGTGCGCGCGGGCGAGGTCGATGCCAGCGGCCAGCCGCTCGGGATCGTAGGCGTGCGACGGCGCAACCACCGCGATCGGGACGCCCGCGGCGAGCAGGGGCCGCCCCATCAGGCCGCCAGCGCGCGCACGGTCGCGTGCTCCGGCGCGGCCGCCGAGAACCGGCCGCCCTCGAGGTGCAGCGCGCTCATCGCGACGTCGGGGTCGTGGGTGTAGAACAGCCGACCGCCACGCGCGGCCAGATCGGAGAGCAGCGCCTGCTTCTCGTCGATCAGCCGCTCGGGCCAGCGGTCGTAGCCCATCGTGATCGGGACATGAACCCACGGGCGACCCGGGATCAGGTCGGCGGCGAACAGCACCGGCCCGCCGGGCATCGCGATCTCGGTGAGCAGCAGGCCCGGCGTGTGCCCGTCGCTGAGGTGGAAGCGGTAGCCCTCGCCCAGCGTGGGCGAGGTGTCGCCATCGACCAGCTCCAGCCGGCCCGACGCGGCGAGCAGCGCCTGGACCTCGGGGACGAACGACGCGCGGTCGCGCGGGTGCGGGTGCAGCGCGCGCTCCCACGCCTCGCGGCCGACGACGAACGTGGCGTTCGGGAACACCAGGGCGTAGGGCGCGTCGGCGCGCCACGGCGTGAGCAGCCCGCCCGCGTGATCGAAGTGCAGGTGGCTCAGCACGACGACGTCGATCTGGGCGGGCGTCACGCCGACCTCGGCGAGGCTGCGCAGCAGCACGTGCTCGTCCTCGATCACGCCGTAGCGCTCGCGCAGCTTCGGCTCGAAGAAGGCGCCGATCCCGGTCTCGAACAGGATGTGGCGGTCGCCGTCGCGCACGAGCAGGCAGCGGCACGCGAGCGGCACGCGGTTCTGCGCATCGGGCTGCAGCCAGCGCGACCACAGCGCCCTGGGCGCGTTGCCGAACATCGCGCCGCCGTCGAGGCGTTGGGCGTTTCCGAGCAGCGAGGTGAGGGTGCGCATCAGCTCTCCTGGGTCCACCCGAGCGCCTGGGCGACCGCGTCGTGCACCGTCGGACGGGCGGCGCGGATCCCCGTGAGGTCGTCGTGCGGGTGGATGCGGTTGGTGAGGAGCGCCACGGTCGTGCGCCGGGTGGGGACGACCCACACGCTGGTGCCCGTGTACCCGAGGTGCCCGAGCGCGTCCCGGGGAAAGAAGCGCCCGACGGAGGTGTATCCCTGCGGGCTGGGCGTGTCCCAGCCGCCGCGGTGCGTGCCGGGCCCGGTCAGCGTCCACTGCCGGCGCAGCGCGCGCCCGGGGAGCGCTGCGGCGCGCGGGTCGCCGAGGGCCGCGAGCATCAGCCGCTCCGCGAGCAGCGCGACCGCGCGGGCGGGTCCGAACAGGCCCGCGTGGGTGGACACCCCGCCCAGCGCGGCGCAGTTCAGGTCGTGCACCGTGCCCTCGACCACCGCGCCGCGGATCGGACAGTCCTCGGTGGCCGCCGCACAGGGCCAGCCCCACTGCAGATCCTCGACCGCTGCGGGCTCGAGGACGTGTTCCCGGAACAACACGTCGAGGGGCGCCTCGCCGACCGACTCGATCAGCTCCAGCAGCACGAGGAAGCCGAGATCCGAGTAGCAGTGGGCCTCGCCGGGCGCGGACTGGAGGGGGGTGGCGCGCGCGGCCCGGAGCAGCGCGCGCCGCGTCTCGGCGAGCCCCCACGCGTCGATCGTCTCGGCGTACAGCGGTCGCCACGCCGGATAGCCGGCGGCGTGGCACAGCAGGTGCGCGACGGTGATCCGGGGGTCCACGTCGGGGACGATCTCGCCGACGGGCTGCTCCCAGCGCAGGCGCCGCGCAGCCACGAGCGCGGCGGTCACCGGCGCGGTGACGAGCGCCTTGGTGAGCGACGCGAGATCGTAGGGCTGGTCCTCGGCGGCGCGGCGATCGGGTGCGCGGCGCGCGAGCCCGTGGGTGGCATGGAACACCTCGCGTCCGTCCACGCGCACGCACAGCGACACCGACGGCAGCCCGTGCGCGCGCATCGTCGTCCGCAGCACCTCGTCCAGGTCGAGCACGTCGCCTCCTCCTCCGAGGCTACCGCGGCGCGCGCGCATCCGATAAGGGTGGCGGGCACGAGGTGAAGATGTCCAACGACAGCCCACGCTGGTTCGAGCAGAACAAGGACTTCAAGGCGCGCACGCGCGACGCCGCCGAGGCCGCCGACGCGCCCGATCTGTGGACGCAGTGCCCCTCGTGCAACGAGCCGCTCTACAACGAGGTGCTCGCCGAGAACCTGCGCGTGTGCCACCTGTGTGGGCACCACTTCCCGATCGAGGCGTGGGCGCGCATCGCGGCGCTCGCCGACCCCGACTCGTGGGAGGAGCACGACGCCGATCTCGCGCCGGTCGACGCGCTCGGCTTCGTCGACTCGAAGCCCTACGCGCAGCGCATCTCCGCGACGCGCAAGAAGACCGGACGCAACGACGCCTTCGTCAGCGTGTCGGCGACGATCGACGGCATCCCGGTCGAGCTCGGCTGCTTCGACTTCCGCTTCCTCGGCGGCTCGATGGGCTCGGTCGTCGGCGAGCAGATCACGCGGCTGTACGAGCGCGCGGCCGCCGCGCGGCGCCCCGCGATCGTCATCTCGGCGTCCGGCGGTGCGCGGATGCAGGAGGGCGTGCTGTCGCTGATGCAGATGGCGAAGACGTGCGCCGCGCTCGCACGGCTGCAGGACGACGCGAACATGCCCTACATCTCGGTGCTCACGCATCCGACGACGGGCGGCGTGGCCGCGTCGTTCGCGATGCTCGGCGATCTGATCGTCGCCGAGCCCGGCGCGCTGATCGGCTTCGCCGGCCCGCGCGTGATCCGCGAGACGATCGGCCAGGAGCTCCCCGAGGGCTTCCAGACCTCCGAGTACCTGCTCGAGAACGGGATGATCGACCGCATCGTGACGCGCCGTGCGCTGCGCCCGCTGCTGATCCGGCTGCTGCGGCAGCTGCTGCACCAGCCGGCGCTCGAGGCGACCAACGGCGCCAGCGTCGTGCCCGCCGGGCCTCGCGAGGTCGCGGCGCGCGGGCCGATCTTCACCAAGCCGGTGAGCACGACGTGATCCAGCACCCGGTCCTCGAGCAGCTCGCCGCGCACGGCGTTCGCCTCGGGCTCGACAACATCAAGTCGTTCCTGACCTACCTGGGCGAGCCGCACCGGGCCTACCCGGTGGTGCACGTCGCCGGCACCAACGGCAAGGGCAGCGTGTGCGCGTATGTCACCGCGGCGCTGGTGGCCGCCGGCTACCGGGTCGGCACGACGATCTCGCCGCACATCCAGACGGTCAACGAGCGCATCCAGATCGACGGGCGGCCGATCGACGACGCCGCGCTCACCGAGGCGATCGAGGCGCTGGACCGCGCGCGGGTCGAGTGGGCGCGCAGCGTGGGCTTCGAGGGCACGCCGCTGACCTACTTCGAGTTCGTCACCGCCGCAGCCTTCCTCTACTTCGCCTCGGTGCCGGTCGACGTCGCGGTGGTCGAGGTCGGCCTGGGCGGGCGCTTGGACGCCACCAATGTCGTGCGCCCCGTCGCGTGCGCGATCACGCAGATCGGCCTCGATCACACCGAGGAGCTGGGCGGGACGCTCGCCGAGATCGCCGGAGAGAAGGGTGGGATCCTGAAGAAGGAGACCCCGGTGGTGATCGGCCCCATGCCGCCCGAGGCGCTGGCTGTGCTCGAGCGGCAGGCGGAGTGGATGCGCTGCCCGCTGTGGAAGCCGGGCCGCGATCTGCGCCGCGAGCAGCGCGGCGGCGCGTGGAACCTCGCGACGCCTGCGGGCAGCCTCGAGAAGGTCACCCTGGGCCTGCGCGGCGAGCACCAGGGCGCGAACGCGCTCGTCGCGCTCGGCGTCCTGCACCGCCTGCGCGAGCAGGGCTTCCTGATCCCCGACGACGCGATCCGCGCGGGCCTCCGCGACGTGCGGCTCGGTGGCCGCCTCGAGCCCCTGTTGCCGGGCCTGTGGGTGGACGGTGCCCACAACGAGGACGGCGCGCGGGTGCTCGCGAAGTGGCTCGAGAAGCAGCCGCGTCCAGCCAGCCGCATCCTGCTGTTCGGGATGGGGGAGGGCCGCGACCCGGTGAAGTTCCTCACGCCGCTGCTGCCGCACTTCGACGAGGTCGTGACCACGCGCAGCGCGCACCCGAAGGCGCGCGACCCCTACGAGCTCGGCCTCGCGCTGCAAGATCTCGAGGTCGTCCTCTCGGAGGGCGGGCCGATCGAGTCCGCGCTCCCCGAGATCTACGCCGAGGCCGAGGAGACCTGGGTCACCGGCAGCCTGTTCCTCGCCGGCGCCGCGCGTAGCCTGGTCGAGGCCGGCGCGCTCGACGGCATCGTCCCCGGGCAGGCCGCCGCGGACGACGCGTCGGAGTCCGAAGAGTAGTATTCAGCGCGGCAGCGCGCTGATCAGCTGCTCGGCGAGGACGCGCGGCGTCGCGGTGGTGCCGTCCACGATGCGCGTCGCTGCGGCGCGCATCGCGGTTGCGCGCTCCGAGAACAGCGGCCCGAGCAGGGCCGGATCGGGCGCCTCGCCCCACAGCAGCGTCCAGTGGCGATGGGACGCCTCGCGCACCGCGGCCGCGAGGCGGGGCCACAGGACGTCGAGCGGGACCTCGACGTACGCGACGTCGGCGCCCGCGAGCAGCGCGCGACGCGTCGGATCGGTGAGCGTGGTGTCGCCGAGCACGATCACGTGGGGGATCGGGTGGCGCAGGTTCGCGGCGAGGACGGCGCGCTCGGCGTCCGCGCGCGCGCCCTCGCCCTGGGTGAGGAGGAGCGCGTCCAGGCTCATCCCGGCGCGGTGCTCGACCGCGCGGTCGACCTCGAAGATCGGCACGCCGGTGAGGATCGAGAACCGCTTCGCGACGTCGGCCACGCGGCTGCCGGGCAGTCCGCACAGCGCGAGCGGGGCGGGGAGGCGCAGGGTGGGGCGGTGGTCGTAGTAGTCGTCCATGTCCACGCCGTATCCGTCGGACGGTGGCCGCGCCCGAGGCGTCAGCGTCCTGCGCGGCGCGCGGCGCCCAGCTCGGTGGCGATCGAGGTGAGGAGCGCGTCGAGGAGGGTCTTGCCGCTGACGTTGCGCTCGAGCTGCTCGCGGGCCTCGACCACCGCGGCGGCGCAGCGCGTGACGCCGCCGGGGTAGAGCGCGCGGGACCACGCGGCGACCACGTCGGCGCGGTCGGCGTGGAGCAACGCGGCGCTGCCGCCGGCCCCGTGCACCGTCGCGTCGCGAAGGAGCTCGTCGCAGAGGTCGAGGATCTGCTCGACCTCGGGGCGCCAGTCTGCGCGGGTGTTCGCAGTGCGCTTGGCGCTCCAGTCGAACAGCTCGCCCAGCTGCCCTGCGATGGCTGCGAGCAGGGCGTCGCGCAGGGCCCGTCGGTCGTCGAGCTCGCCGTCGGCCATGCGCAGCGCGCGCCCCGGACAGCCCAGCGCGCCGCGCGCGACCGCGGTGGGATCGGCGACGTCGCGCGCCGCGAGCCACGGCACCAGCACGGCCTCGTCGACCGCGCTGAAGCGCACGCGCTGGCAGCGGCTGCGGATAGTCGGGAGCAGCGACGGGGCGTGCGTCGCGATCAGGATGAACCCGGTGCCAGCGGGCGGCTCCTCGAGCGTCTTGAGGAGCGCGTTCGCGGCGGCGGGTGGCAGCGCCTCGGCGGGGTCGACGAGGATGAACCGTCGCCTGGCGCTGTAGCGATGGAACGTCGCGAGGCGCACGATCTCGCGCACCTGGTCGACCTTCACGATCGGCGTGGCGCTGTCGGCTTCGGGCGTGAGCAGCACCACGTCGGGGTGGGTGCCGGCCTGGATCTGCCGACACGTAGGACACACGCCGCACGGCCGTCCACCAGGCGGGCCGGTGCAGTTCGCGGCCATCGCGAGGCGCACGGCCACGGTCTTCTTACCGACCCCCTCGGGGCCCTCGAAGAGGTACGCATGATGCAGAGCATCCCGCTCGAGCGCCCCCCACAGCCGGCGGAGGACGTCCTCGTGACCCAGGAGATCCGCGGTGCCGCGCATCCTGCGCGGATCAGCCCTGCTTGTCGGCGGGGAGCTGTTCCTTGGGGGCGTTGGCGTGCGCCGCCTCGGTGTGGATCGGGAACGACGGGGTCGTGCCCTTCGACTGCTCCAGGCGCTTGCGATCCTTGCCCGCGCTGATGCGGCGACGGCTGCGACGGAACTCGGTCTGCTTGGTGTTCGAGGCCATGATGTATATCTCCGCACCGCGCCGCGCTGGCGGCGTTCGGGAAAGCACGGCAACCTAGTGTCCGAGCCCTCGCCCGTCAAGGCGACCCATCCCCTCGTTGGAGTCCCCATGCGCACCCCCATCCTCCTCGCCCTCGCCCTCACGCTTCCCGGCTGCGCCTTCTTCGGCAAGGCACGCGACACCTTCGACGGGCTGGTCAATCCGCTGGTGGGGCTGGGGCTGCTGCTGAGCGTCGCGCCGTCGGAGGACGAGGACGTCGATCTCTCCAACGCGCCGGTCCAGGAGGGAACGACGTTCACGCTGATGCTCGTGGACGCGGCGCACGTGAACGACCTCGATCAGGCGCCGGTCACCGGCGCGGCGGTGTCCCTGCACGGCGAGGCCGCCAGCGAGATCGAGGACGGCACCTACCTGATCGCGCCGGGCGCGCTCGCCTACGACCCGGGCGCCACCTGGGAGCTGCAGATCACCCGCGGCGCGAGCGAGGCGACCGCACAGCTCGCGCTGCCGGCCACCCACGACGAGGCGCCGCCGCGGGAGCATTCAGCCGGCGCCGACCTCATCGTCGATCTGTCGGGAGAGGAGTACGACTCGGTATTGGTGATGGTGATCGACCCGCTGGTCGGCGACGTCACCTGGTCCAACCAGCCCGAGACGCCGCGCGAGGTCTACGACTTCACGCGCGGAGACCCCGAGCTGGTGGTGACGATCCCGGGCGACGAGGCGTTCCCGGACGAGCAACCCTACCTGGTGGGTATCGCCGGAATGAACCACACCGGGGCCAGCGATCTCGACGGGATGAACACCATCATCTCGACGCTGATGGCCGGGCAGATGGTGTTCCACCCGGTCAGCACGATCCCCGTGGAGTGAGTCAGCCGCGGAGGATCGACACCACCGCGGTCTTGTCGTCGCCGCCCATGTTCGCGGTGAGCCCGACGCGCGGGCCGTGCGCGACCTGGTAGTCGCCGCACGCGCCGTGGATCTGCCGGTGCACCTCGAGCACCTGCTTCACGCCGGTGGCGCCGACCGGATGCCCGAAGCCGACGAGCCCGCCGCCCGTGTTCACCGGGATGTCGCCGTCGATCTCGGTGCGGCCCTCGCGGATCATCGCGGCCGCCTGACCGGGCGCACAGAACCCGAGCGCCTCCATCATCAACAGCTCGGTGATCGTGAAGCAGTCGTGCACCTCGGCGACCTGGATGTCTTGCGGGCGCAGACCGGCGGCGGCATACGCGCGCCGGGCGGCGTGCTCGGTGGTCTCCATGCGCAGCAGGTCGCCGTCCTCGTAGAGGTTGCCGGTCGCGAGCGCGATCGAGAGCACCTCGGTGGCGTCGTCCTCGGTCTTGCCGAGCCGGCGCAGGCCCTCCTCGGTGACGACGATCATCGCGGAAGCGCCATCGGAGACCTGGCTGCAGTCGGACATCTTCAGGTAGGGCTTGAGCTCCTCGTTGCCGAGGAAGGTCGGGTTCGCAGGCCCCGCCGACGCCGCCGTCTCGAGGTCGAGCTTCGCCTCCCGCATGTGCGCCAGCGGGTTGCGGTTCGCGTTCGCGTAGGCCTTCACCGCGACGCGGCCGAGGTCCTCCTCGGTGCCGAGGCCGGCCTCGAGGAACGCCTTGTTGCGGCGCGCGAACAGCGCCGGGAACGTGAAGTCGTCGATGCCGCGCTGCCGCGCATAGTGTGACGCGCGCGCGAGGTAGTCGCCGCCCTGCCGCGCCGACGCGGTGTTCTGCACCTCGGCGCCGACCACGAGCGCGATGTCCGAGCCGGCCTGGAGCGACTCCACCGCGCTGACGAACGCGAGGCCGCCGGACGCGCACGCGCCCTCGACGCGCATCACCGGCTTGAACAGCAGATCGGGGTGCGCACCCACGACGGCTGCGCCCAGGTGGCCCTGGCTCGAGAACAGCTCCCCTACGAAGTTGCCGATCCATGCGCGGTCGACCGCGGCGGCCGGCGTGCCGGTGGCGTCGAGTGCGCCGCGCACCGCGGTGGTGATCAGCGCCTCGAGCGTCGGGTTCTCTCGCTGTCCGAACGCCGGGTGCCCCTTCCAGATGAAGTCGGGGTGGCGCTTGCCGATGAACGGGGTCGTATGACCCCCGAGCACGAAGACGCGGCGGGGAAGGGACATAGGGGCCTCGGGGAGGGGGAGGCGGGGATCTATCCCGCCGCCGCCGCCGGGGCTGCTATGGGGGGGTGTCGCGGTCGGTGCGGTACTCCACCAGGCGGTCCTCGATGAGCACGAGCATCTTCTCGATCTCCTCGTCGTGGACCTCGTGCTGGCGAAGCTCTGCGATCAGCGAGACCTGACGCGCCTCGATCGACGCGGCGTCGGTCGTGGTGGGGTCGCGAAACATGTCGCGGAGGTCGTCGACGAGCGACTCGGTGAACTTGACCGTCTCTTCGTCGGCGTTCTTGATCGCGACGAGGCGGCGCACCTGCGTCCACGGACCCATCGCCTTCGCGGCGTAGCGTGCCTCGGCGGTGTCGCGACGCTCGGCGAGTCGGGCCGCGCGGGGGTTCATCGAGCCCGGCGGGCGCACCACCGCCTCGGAGGGCTCGAGCGACGGCATCGGCGTCATGCCGGGCCCTTCGCCCTCTGCCGTCGCGTCTCCGCTGCCGTTCTGACGCAGCGGCAGCGTCTCGACCTCGCGGATCGGGGGCAGGTCGGGGACGTTCACCACGAGCTGCGCATCGGGGATGTCGGCGCCCGTGTCGGGGCGCGGCACCAGAAGCACCGCGAGCGCGACACCGGCGATGCCGGCCACGATCAGCCACCAACGCTGCATGGGAGCCCTCCAAAATGATCTGCGAACGCCGAATAACCGAAAAGACGGATCTGAGGTTGTCGCACGAGATTGATCCGCTTCCTTGGCCGATGATCGAGATGTTGGTAGAGTGGTGTCGCTTCAGGGGACGACACATGAGACCGATCATGAAGTGGGCGGGCGGCAAGGCCCGCCTCGCTGGACAGATCTGCGACGCGTTCCAGGACCCGTGCGAGGGTACCTACTACGAGCCCTTCGTGGGCGGCGCCAGCGTGTTCTTGCACCGCAAGGCGGCGGGACGGGTGGGACGCGCGGTGTTGACCGACGCGAACCCCAAGCTGGTCGAGGTGCACGTGCAGCTTCGCGACCGGGTGGACGACGTGCTCGCCGAGATCGAGCGCCTGCCCGTCGACGACTGGCGGGAGCGCTACTACGACGTGCGCGAGACCTACAACACCGCGAAGTGCAAGGGGCCGGCCCACGCCGCGCGCTTCTTGTGGCTGAACCGCGCTGGGTTCAACGGGCTGTACCGCGAGAACCGCAGCGGTGCGTTCAACGTGCCCGTCGGGCGCTACGCGCGCCTGTCGTTCCCGTCGCCCGCGGAGTTCCACGCCGTCTCGGCGCTGCTCGCCGACGCCGAGATCCGCGTCGCGGACTTCAAGGAGGCGCTCGCACGCGCGGGCGAGGGGGATCAGGTGTACTGCGACCCGCCCTACGTGCCGCTGACCGCCACCGCGTGCTTCGTCGGGTACTGCAGCGAGCCGTTCGGACTCAAGGAGCAGAAGGCGCTCGCGCTCGCGGCGCGCCGCGCGGCGTTCAAGGGCGCGCGCGTCGTGCTGTCGAACCACGATCTGCCGCTGGTTCGCAACGAGCTCTATCCCTCCGCGAGCGGCTTCGAGCACATCGCGCGTCCGCGCGTCGCGCGGGCGATCAGCCGGTCTGCCACGTCGCGCACGCGCGTCGCTGAGGTGATCGCGGCGATCGGCCCGCTCGAGGTCGAGGCGGCCTGATCGGCGCGGGCCCTTGCCCGAGATGTCCGCGGTGTACACCTCAAGCCGGATGCCCGCACGCGTTACGCACTCGGCGAACGCGTCGCAGCACGCCGAGGTGTGGGAATGGCGGACGAGAAGAAGAAGCAAGGCACCACCCGGGTCACGCAGATCCTCCTGCTGGTGACGATGCTGGGCCTGATGGTATTCGTCGGATCGATCGGTCTGACGGCCTGGCTGTTCACGCGTAGCCCCAAGGGGGCCGTCGCCGAGGGCAGCTTCCTGCTGGTCGAGCTGAAGGGGATGGTGCCCGACGCGCCCGGCCAGGGCGGGATGATGCTCGATCCGTCGGACTTCCCGGTCATCGTCACCGAGATCAGCGCCGCGCTGCGCAAGGCGGCCGCCGACGAGCGCATCGAGGGCGTCTACCTGGCGTTCGACAGCCCGCAGATGGGCGGCGCGAGCGCGCAGGAGATCCGCGACGCCCTCGTCGAGTTCACCGCCACCGGCAAGCCGTGCGTGGCCTACAGCGAGCTGTACACGACGGGCACCTACTTCATCGCGTCGGCCTGCGATCGGGTGGTGCTCGCGCCGTCGGGCCTCGCGCTCGTCTCGGGCATGAACATCTCGGTCAGCTACTTCGCCGAGACCTTCGAGAAGTTGGGCATCGAGCCCGAGTTCGAGCACGTCGGCGACTTCAAGTCTGCGGTCGAGCCCTACGAGCGCACCGGCCCGTCCGAGCCCGCCGCGGCCGCCTACGAGGCGCTGCTCGACTCGATGTACGGTCAGCTGGTGAAGGGCATCGCGTCCGGGCGCAAGCTCGAAGAGGCGCAGGTCCGCGCGCTGATCGACGACCTCCAGCTCTCGCCCAAGGCGGCGCTCGATCGCGGGCTGGTCGATGCGCTCGCGTTCCCCGACGCGATCACCGCGACGCTGCCGAACCTGAAGGACGCCGACTGGCCCACGAAGGTCACCGACGTCCACCCGGCGCTGTCGCGCAAGGAGCTGGACAAGCGGATCACCGCGCTGCCCGAGTACGTGAAGGACCTCCGCGCCGCGAACAGCCGCGCGAAGAAGAAGATCGCGGTCATCCACGCCGAAGGGCCGATCCAGAGCGGCAGCGGTGAGTCGGGTCTGTTCGGCGGGCAGACGCTCACCGACGGCGCGTTCAAGGGGTGGATGCGCGCCGCGCGCGAGCGCGACGACGTGGTGGCGGTGGTCATCCGCGTGAACAGCCCCGGAGGCTCCGGGCTCGCGTCCGACATGATGTGGCACGAGGTGCGCCGGATGAAGGCCGCGGGCAAGCCCGTGGTGGTCTCGATGGGCGACTACGCCGCGAGCGGCGGCTACTACATCAGCGCGAACGCCGACTGGATCGTCGCTCAGCCGAACACGATCACCGGCTCGATCGGCGTGCTCGGCGGCAAGTTCAACCTGGCCGGTACGTTCGACAAGATCGGGCTGCACACGCACTCGTTCAAGCGCGGCGAGCTCGCCGATCTGCTCGCGACCGACAAGGCGTTCAGCGCGAGCGGTCGCGAGGCGTTCAAGACCTATCTGCACGACTTCTACGACGTGTTCCTCGATCGGGTCACCGAGGGCCGCAAGATGGACCGTGACGCGGTGCACGCGGTCGCGCAGGGGCGGGTGTGGACCGGCGAGCAGGCCATCGAGCACAAGCTCGTGGACGAGCTGGGCGGGCTCGATCGCGCGCTGGCGAAGGCCGCCGAGCTGGGTGGGGTCGAGGACTACGGCCTCGCGCGCTGGCCGCAGCAGAAGACGTTCTTCGAGCTGCTGATGGAGGACTTCGCCAAGACCACGGCGCCGACCTTGCGCGTCGAGGTCGACGTGTTGAGCGCGCCCGGTGTGTCGGAGGCCCTCGAGGAGGCGCTGCGCATCAACGCGATGGCGTCGGGCAACGGGGTGTTGACCTACCTCCCGCTGCGCGTCGAGCTGCCCTAGCCGAGCCGGTCGATCAGGTGGGGCCCTTGCATGCGAGCTCGGGTCCCTGCCTGCGGCACTCGTAGCGGCCGCGATCGAGCAGGATCACGCGGCCCTTCATCGGGACGCCGTCGATCACCGCGGTGACCTCGCACGGGCCCGCCTTGAGGTCCCAGACGTAGCAGGACGGGTCGCAGCTCACGAGCGGTCGGTCGACGCACCGCACGCCCTGTGCCGCGCCCTCGCGGAACACGAACTTCGCCTTGTCGATCGTGACGTCGGGGTAGACCCCCTCGGTGGCGAGCGCCGCGCCCGCGCGCACCTTCGTGCGGTCGACGCCTGCCGCGAAGATCGCGTGCCCGCTGTAGTCGCCGGACGCGACGGGGACCTGTCCGCTGGGCGTGAGCGCGGCGATCAAGTAGCTCTGGAGCTCGGACGCGGTGACATAGGTGTCGTCGTTGATGTCGGCAGCACCGGCGATCGCGGCGGCGAACACGCGACCGAACGCGCCGTCCGTGCCCGGCTGCTCGGCCTGCGAGGAAGACAGCACCATCGTGCCGCTCGGCATCTGCGGCCACTGGGTCGCCGCGGGGCCGTAGAAATAGATCCCGTCGAGCTGGTTGCGGTGGATGGCGTCGGTGACGATGAGCGTGGTGCCCGACTTGTTCCACGTCTGGATGTCACGCGCGAGGGGCTCGAGGACGAGCCCGTCCTCCTGCCCGTTCTCGAGGGTCGAGTCGTAGGCGAGCAGCGTGGGGATGCCGAGGTCGGCGCCGATGCCGTGGCCGACGAAGTAGATCACCAGCACGTCATCTGGGCCGACGACCTGAGCGATGCGCGTGCGCAGCGTCTCGCGGATGCCCTCGCGGCTCGCCTCGCGATCGGTCAGCAGGTACACGTTGCCGAACCCGGCCTCCTCGCGCAGCGCGGCGGCCACCAGGGCGGCGTCCGAGCGACCGAAGTTCAGCTCGACCTCGTCCGGCAGGTTCTGGTAGCTCGACAAGCCGACCACCATCGCCACGTACTGGCGCCCTGCGGGCGGGCGCTCGAGGGTCGACGGGGTCTGGGCCAGCGCGCTGGTGGTCAGCAGCGGGGCCAGGAGCAGCGGAAGCGGACGCATGCCTGTTCCTCCACGAGTCGAGCGAGCATAGCCCGCTGCCTCTCGCCCTGCCCGACGCACGCGGGGCAGGGAACCGATGCAATGCTATCGGGTCGTGTGTCGTACAGGTCATCCTTGTGCAGTCTGGAGTCCCGATGAACCGTACGCTGCGCACCATCGCCCTCATCGCCGCCCTGGTCGCGGTGATCTGGTGGCTCCGACCGCACCCGGCCACGCGGCACCTGCCGACCCCCACGCCCGAGCCGGTCCCGGTCGCGGGCGGACTGCTCGCGGTCGACCTGGTCGACGGCGCGACAGAGGCCGATCTGGCCGAGATCGAGGCGCTGCTCGGGGCGGATCTCGACTGGTCGCATCCGCTCGCGCGCTCGATCGCGCTCGCGGTCGGCGAGGTGCCCTCGCTCGATGACGCGTTGGCGCGACTCGCGGCCGATCCCCGCGTCGAGGTCGCGGAGCCGGTGATGACGATGCACACGTTCGGCTTTCCGAACGATCCGCTCTACGAGAAGCAGTGGCACCTGCGCGCGATGGGCGCGCCGGCAGGGTGGTCGGAGTCGCCTCGCGGGCGTGGCGTCATCGTCGCGGTGATCGACACCGGCGTCAGCGTCGTCGAGGATCTGCAGGGTACGCGCGTGTTGAAGGGCGCGACCTTCGTGCCGGGCACGACGACGGCAGCCGACGACAACGGACACGGCACCCACGTCGCCGGCACGATCGCGCAGACCACGAACAACGGGAAGGGCGTGGCCGGCGTCGCGCCCGAAGCGACCATCCTGCCGGTGAAGGTGCTGAGCGGCTTCGGCTCTGGCACCACGGTCGCCATCGCAGCGGGCATCGACTACGCCGTCGATCAAGGCGCGCAGGTGATCAACCTCTCGCTCGGCGGGTCGTACTCGCTGCTGATCCACAACGCGATCCGAAAGGCGCGCGCGAAGGGCGTGATCGTCGTGGCCGCAGCCGGAAACTCCGGGCGACGGGGCGTGAGCTACCCGGGCGGGCTGAAGGAGACGATCGGCGTCTCGGCGACCGGACCCGACGGCACGCTCGCGCCGTACTCGTCGTGGGGCAAGGGTGTGGACCTCGCGGCGCCGGGCGGCGACATGCGCAAGCCGGGCGGCGGCGTGCTGCAGGACACGATCGACAAGACCCACGGGCACGCCTACCAGGAGTTCCAAGGGACCTCGATGGCCGCGCCGCACGTCGCGGGCGCGGCCGCGATCTTGCTGTCGACCGGCACCTGCGACGCCGCGTGCGTCGAGCGCACGCTGCTCGGCAGCGCGCGCGGCGCTGCGTGGGACGAGCAGTACGGGCACGGCCACCTCGATCTCGGCGCTGCGCTCGGACACGTGACGGATCGCGGCGGTGCGATCCGGTTCCTGCTCGGCGCGCTGCTCGCGGGGCTCGTGGCTCAGCTCGCAGGGGCGGGCGGGCGGTTCCTCGTCGTCTCCGCGCTCGTGGGGGGCTGGGTCGCGGGCGGACTGTTCCTCGTCGACGCGCTCCCGTTCCTGCCCGACACGCTGTGGGTGCAGGTCGTCGCCTCGCCGCTGCTCGCCTGGCCGGCGCTGCTGATCGGGCCGACCTGGGCGTCGTTCCCGCCGTGGTGCTCCGCGCTGCTTCCGGGCGTGGTCGCCTTCGCGCTCGGCGCGTTCCGGCCCACCCGACCCCTCGCGCTCGGGCTCGCGGCTGGCGTGGGCGCGCACCTGCTGCACGCCGCGGCGGTCGGCGGACTTCAGCCCTGGTTCATGCCGGGCGTCCTCGGTAAGGTGTGGCTCGCGTTCAACGCTGCGGTGTGCGTGGTCCTCGCGCTCGCGCTCGCCGGCACCGAGAAGCTCGAACAGGAGAGGGCCTAGATGAGCCGCTGGACCGGAACGCTGAAGAAGGTGGACCTCGGTCCGGGTGTGTGGGTGCTCGCCACCGAGCAGGGCGACCTCACGCTCGATGGGCCGGTACCAGACGCCCTCGAGGGCGAGCGCGTCGTGGTCGAGGGGCGTGAGAGCGCGCATGTCGGCTTCGCGATGGTCGGCGGCGTCGGCATCCGAGTGGTACGCGTCACCCGCGCTTGAGCGGTGGTCCGAACGCGCCGGCCTCGGCGAGCGCGGCCTGTGCGGCGGGCTCCAGCCCGAGCTCGGCGAGGATCGCGGCGCGATCGGCGTCGAGCGTCGGCGGCGGCGCGTGGGTCGTTCGCGTCGTGGCGGTGCGCAGCGGCGGCCCGACCATCTGGAGGGCGCCGAGCGTCGGGTGCTCGAGCGCCACGAGGTCGACCGCGGGGTGCGCGAGCACCTGATCGACGCCCAGGATCGGGCCGGCGGGCACACCGGCCTCGGCGAGGCGCGCGTCGGCGTCGGCCACGGTCAACGACGCCAGCGCGCGCGCGACCACGCTGTCCACCGCAGACCGATCGGCGACCCGATCGGTGTTCCGAGCCCAGCCGGGGTTCGCGTCGATCGCGAGGGCGGTGACCAGGCGCTGCCAGATCGCGTCGTTGCCGCAGCCGATGGCGATCCACCCGTCCGTGCAGCGGTAGAAGTCGTAGGGCACCAGCGCTGCGTGGGCGTTGCCCCGCTGGGTCTCGACCTCTCCGGCCACCAGCGCCCGGGTGGCGTGGTAGGCGAGCGCGCTCGCCTGGGCCTGCATCATGTTCACGACGATCCGCTGCCCGAGCCCGCCACGGGCCACCTGGAGCAGCCCGAGCAGCGCGGCCTGCGTGATCAGCAGGCCCGCGGTGAGGTCGGCCACCGAGGTGCCGTTCTTCGTGGGCGGAGCGCCAGGGTGGCCCGTGATCGCGGCCGCGCCGCCCATCGCCTGGAGCACGATGTCGTAGCCGGGACGATCGCGCCAGGGGGGCGCAACCTGGTCGCCGAACGCGTTCAGCGCGACGACCACGAGCCGCGGGTGGGCCGCGTGCAGCGCCTCCCATCCGAGCCCGAGCCGCTCTGCCTTGCCGGGGCGGAAGTTCTCGATCACGACGTCGGCGCGCGCGAGGAGGCGCGCGAGCACGGCGCGGCCGGCCTCGGACTTCAGGTCGAGCACGATCGAGCGCTTGTTTCGGTTGGCGGACAGGAAGTAGGTGGATTCTCCGCGCACGATCGGACCGTAGCCGCGCGTCTCGTCGCCGCCCGGCGGCTCCACCTTGATCACGGTGGCGCCCTGGTCGGCGAGGTGCTGTGTCGCCCAGGGGCCGGCGAGCACGCGCGAGAGGTCGAGGATGGTCACGCCGTCCATCGGGGTTGCTCCTGTCAGAGACGGCTGTGCTATCAAGGAACCTCGCTCGGCTCCGCCCGCGGGGCGCGCGCACCCCGCTCGGGCTCGCCACCCCGGCACGGTTCGCCGGTCCTGCGGCGGCGGGGACTCTCCAACCCACGGGAGGTCGGGTGTTCATCCTGTTGCTCTGGCTCGTGGCTTCGCACGCCGAGCCCCACGTCGAGGTCGGTGGGGGCGCAGAGGTCGACGAGGCCGCCCGTCCGGCGGTCGAGGACGCCCTGGCCGCGCTCGCCGCGGGTCGGTTCGACGAGGCGGCGCGCGCGTTCGCGGGGCTCGCCGACGCGAGTCGAGGCGTGGAGCTGCGCTACCTCGAGACGCTCGCGCGCTACGAGGCGGGCGACCTGCGGGGCGCGGCGCGCTCCGCAGACCGCGGGCTCGCGACCGATCCGCGCCACGGGCCACTGTTGAGTCTCCGCGGGCTGATCCGAGCGGACGCCGGCGAGGGCGAGCAGGCGCTGGCGGATCTCGAGCGCGCGAGCGCGCGGGCGCGCGAGGCGGGCGACGTGCCCCTCCAGGCCCGCGTGACGCTGAACGAGGGCCTGGTGTGGATGGACCTCGGCGATCTTCGCAAGGCGGCTGCCGCGTTCGAGCGCGCCGAGCGCCTCGCGACGACGGCGGGCGATGACGACGTGCGCGCGGCGGTCTTGACGAACCGCGCGCTGATCTCGGCGCTGCGCGGGGACGGCGCGGCGAGCGACCTCGTCGGTCGGGTCGGCGACGCGCTGCGCCGAGGGCAGGTCGCCGAGGCGCGCGCGCTGCTGACCGACAGCGCCCCGCCGGGGCGCCGCAGGGCGCTCGAGGCGAAGGTCGCGCAGGGGGCGGTGGAGCGGGCCGAGGGTCGGCTCGACGAGGCGGCGGTGACGCTACAAGAGGCGCTGACGCTCGCGCGCGAGGGCGGTCTCGAGCGGGATCGGGCCCGCGTGCTCGGCGAGCTCGGCACGGTCCACCTGCTGGCGGGGCGCGATCTGCTCGCACGAGAGCACCTGCGCGAGGCGCTCGAGGTCGTGGGCGACAGCTCCTTCCTCATGCTCGCGCTCGACCTGCACGCGCAGGCTGGCATCGTCGCCATCGGCCTCGACGACCTCACCGCCGCGGCGGCGCACCTCGAGTCCGGGCGCGGCATCGCGCGACAGGTCGAGTCGCCGATGGGGGGCGCACGCCTCGACGAGCTCGCGGGGAGCGTGGCGGCGGCGAAGGGGGATCTGGCGGCGGCGGACACGTCGTGGCGCGCGGCGCGTGAGGCGCTGGAGCGTCGCGGGTGGTGGCTGGACGCGGCGCGCGTCGCGACGGCCGCAGCCCGAGCGCACGCACGACGCGGCAGCGCGGGGGGGGCGGCCTGGGAGGCCACGGCGCTCGCGGCGTTCGAGAAGGCCGGTGAGACCCTCGGGCCGGCGCATGTCGGGATCGCACGCGGACTCGGTCAGGCCGGCGCGAAGGATCTCGAGGGCGCGCTGACCTCGTTCGTCGCCGCCGCCGAGGCGGCCGACGCGGCGGGTACGGCGCGCGGCGAGCGCCTCGCTGCCCTGGCGCGGTCGAATGCCGCCGAGGCGCTGCGGGTCCTCGGTCACGGTCCGGAGGCAGCAGAGCGCGCGGCGTCGCTCGGACTCGACGGCATCCTCGCGCGACAGAAGACGCTCGCTGCGGCGCGGGCGGCGTGGTCCGAGGGGATGGCGGCTTGGGAGGAGGGCGACTTCACGACGGCGCGGATCCGCTTCGACGTGGCCTTTCTGGGCTTCAGGGAGCTGGGTGAGGAGGGCTACGCCCGCACGGCGCGCCGGGGGCGGGCCTGGGCGACCTGGAACAGCGCGGTCGGGCTGCCGCCGGCGCGCGCGTTTCCGTTCTACGAAGAGATCGTGCAGGAGGCGATCCAGGTCGACGATCCCGAGCTGCGCGTCCGCGCGCGTTCCGCTCAGGCGCTGGCCGCGATCGACCTCTCGGGGGTCGACCCGCTGCCGCTGCTGCGCACCTGCGCCGAGGACGCGGTCGACGTGGGGATGGAGGCGCTCGCGGCGAGATGCCACGCGGGGATCGCGGAGGCCGCTCCGAGCCTCGACGTTCGCGCGCGCGCGGCGCGGCGTGCGCTGGAGCTCGATCCGAGCGGCGCGGCGAGCGTGTATGCGATGTACTCGGTGGCCGTGGACGCGTTCAACGCCGAACAGTTCGTGCTCGCAGCGGAGATCGCCACGGCGGTCCTCCCGCGCGCGGGCGAGCTCGGGGATGCGGTCACCGCCGTCCTGGAGGCCGCTCGTCGCGCACAGACGGGAGACTGAGTCGCGATCGGGCTAAGGGGATCGTCGAGGATTCCATCCCATGGCCCTGAGGGTCCGAAAGCTGGCGCGGGAGCTCAACGGGAGCTCCGGCGAGGTGCTGGGTCTGCTCCACGAGCTCGGCCTGGAGCGCTTTCGGTCTCCCGAGGACATGCTGTCCGACGCGATCGCCGAGCGCGTGCGGCGGGCTTGGTCGAAAGGCTTGCGCGGCGCGCCGCTCGCGGTCGCCGAAGAGCCGGCGCCGCGCACTGCGCCAGAGCACGCGCCCGCGCACGACCTGATGGCCCGACTGGTGCCCGGCGTCGTCCCGAAGGGGGCGCGGATGCCGCGGAAGAAGGCGCCGGCGCCGCCCGTCGACGCCCCGCTGGAGGCGATCGCGGCGCCGCCAGCCGGCGTCTCGGCGGTCGAGACGCTGCGCGCAGAGCTGGTCGCGGCGCTCGAGCGGGAGCGCGCGGCGTTCGAGGCCTCGCGCGCTGCGCTCGCTGGAGAGCTGGCGCGGGAGCGCGCGGCGATCGCCGCCGAGCGAGAGGCGGTCGAGATCGAGCGTCAGCGGCTCTCCGAGCAGGTGCGCGTGCTGGAGGAGGCGAACCTCGCGCTCCAGCGCGGGAGGGGAGAGCTGGCCCAGGTCGCAGCGGATCTCGATGCGCGTGTCGCGCCGCCGCTGATCGACGTACTCACCGAGCGCGGGCTGCGCGGCGCCGACGAGTTCGAGCGCGCGCTCGGAGGCATGGCGAACTTGCGGGCGCTGCGCGACGTCCTGCCGTTGCTGCAGGTCAGGGATCGGGAGGCGATGCGCGACGCGCTACGTCGATCGCTGCTGCTGGTCGGTGGCGAGGTGCCCGATCTGCTGCCGGGCGACGTGGTGGGGGTGCGGGTCGCCGAGGAGCGGGGCGAGATCCCCGGCTGGACCGAGCTGAGGCGAGAGCTGGGGCGCGGCGCCGAGGCGCTGATGCTCAACGGGCTCCGGCACGTCGTGCTCGTCGGCGTGCCCGCGACCTGGCAGCGCCTGGTCCGCGAGGCGTTCGATCCGCGTATCGACCTGCGGTTCGTGGCGATGGCACCGCGTCCGGGCGGCGACGAGCGCATCGACGCGATCGTGTCGTGGGACGCCGTGGGTCCGCCGACCGATCTCGACTCGCGCCCCATTCAGGTCCGAACGCGCGTGAACGGCGGGGGGCTGGTCGCGTTCGCGCGGAGCCTGCGTGACGCGCTGACGCCGACCGACTGACGGAGCCTCCACGAGCCCTTTGCTTGACCCGCCCCGATCCCTTTCTTACGCTGTACCGGAAGTATGGGGGATCGCATGGGACGCCGCCGCGTCGTGGCTCCAGTCCCGATCAAGAGGTCGCCGCTCGATGAGCGGAAAGAAGAGGCCAGACGTCTGGAGCGAGCCAAGAAGCGCGCAGAGGAACTGCACGCCCAGGGCATGCCGTTCCAGATGGCCATGGCCGTCGCGCACGGTCGGCTCGAGCTGAACGAGGCGCTCGAGCGCATGGCGCTCAACGACCGGATCGCGCGGCTGATGAAGAAGCACGACCTCTCGAGGGCCCTCGCGACCCAGATCGCGATGGGACAGGCCGATCTCGATCGCGTCCTGTATCGACGTCGAATGGACGACCACCGACGCGACTTCCGGGATCGTTCGGTGCTCGACGAGGCGAACGCCAGCGGTGCTTCCCTGGTGCTCGGTCTCCACGGCGGCGAGGAGGTCGAGGCGCGCATCGCGGCGGTCGAGCCCTACGTGGTTCAGGCGGCGGTGGCGGGTCAAGAGGCGCTGCGGCCGATCCACAAGCTGCAGGTGAAGTACGCCTACGATCCCGCGGCGCGCCGCGCGGTCGCCAAGGCCCGCGACGTCGACGCCACGCTGGCCGAGAAGCCGCTCCAGCCCATGGAGCGCCCGCAGGATCGCTACGCCTGCTCCGACCGCCGCCTCTACCGCTACGTCGACAAGCGCATCGTGCTGCGCGCCACCCTGCTCGAGGGGGAGCGGTTCACCGGGCGGGTGGTCTGGTTCAGTCGGTTCGAGTTCCAGCTCGCGACGAATGACGAGCCCACGGTGGTGGTGTTCCGGCACGCGCTGCGCGACCTCTCGGAGGTCTGAGCGCGGCTCAGGGGATGGGGGGCAACATCCCCATCGGCTCGCTGCCCTCGCGCAGGGCCTCGGCGGCGACCAGGCCCGCGGCCAGCGTCTGGGCGTCCGACTCCGCGAGCGCCTTCAGGCCGCTGAGGCCCTGCTCGAACAGCGGACCGACCGTGCCGTCCATGAACATCGCGAACACGCCGCCGAACGGGCCCTCCCCGCTGCCGGTCAGGCCCCAGGTGACGCGGACGCCCCCGTCGGTCGGGCTGAACGTATACGTGCTGCGCCAGGTGCTCTGCCCGTCGAGCACGAGCGCGGTCGTGATGCGCCGCGGCGACTCGACCGACTGCACCTCGAGCGCCCCGGACGCACCCTGGGCACCCACCCAGGCCACGCTGGCCCCCTCACCGGAGACGACCGAGCCGAGCGTGTGCGTCGTCGTCGGATCGGCAGCGGACCACGGTGACCAGGTCGGGAAGCGCTGGAGATCCTCCACGATCCCGAGCACGAGCGGGAGGGGCGCCTGGATCGTCACGGAGCGCTCGACGACGAAGCCCTTCGGCATCGCGAGCGCCGTGGCGAGCAACCCGAGGGTCAGCACCAACACACCCACGAGGACCGCCTGCCACGCTTTCATGAGCACCCCCCGCGATCGCTGTCACCCTATCACCGTCGCGTTGCGGTGGGTCGCTTCCCCCGATAGCCCGTCGGCTTGCAATCCACCGCAGGGAGCATGGATGGGGATCCTCACGGGCGCGCTGACCGCGCGCAGGTTCCGGGTGATCGGTGACGTCCCCGAGGGCTTCGCCGACGTCTACCGGGATCGCCTGAACGAGTACGCGTTCCACGAGCCGCCGAACGAGCCCGGCAAGCTCGAGATCGAAGGCTGGGTGTTGGCCCACAACCTGCTCGACGTTCGCTTCGACGACCTGAACCGCTGGCTGTACACGCCCTGGGCGCTGTTCTCGCTGCGCATCGACAAGAAGACGGTGCCGGCGAACCTGCTGCGCGCCACGGTCGAGAAGCTGTGCCTGGAGTGGTGCGCGGAGCACGCGGTCGAGCGCTGTCCGTCCACGGTGAAGGCCGAGATCAAGGAGAAGCTCGAGGACGAGTGGCTGCGCCGCACGCTCCCGCGCGTGAAGGTCGTCGACCTGTGCTGGCACACGACCGAGGGCTGGCTGCTGCTGAACTCGCTGTCCGAGAGCGTCGCGGAGCGGGTTCGCAAGCGCTTTCATCAGACCTTCGGGCTCCGGCTCGTGCCGTGGTCGCCGCTGGACTACCTCGCCGACAGTCGGTCGGTCGAGGCGCTGCTCGAGACCGTGCCTGCGCAGATGGGGGAGGAGCGATGAGCGACCTGCACGCCGAGGGTCTGCCGATCCTCCCGCACGTGGCCAGCGAGTTCTACTTGTGGCTGTGGTGGTCCACCGAAGAGCGCGAGACCGTGTTCGAGCTCGGTGGCAAGGTCGGCCGGATCGAGATGTGGGTCGACGATCGGCTCGCGTTTCGCAACCCGCACGACACCAAGGTCACCGCGGTGATGACCGGAGAGAACCCCGCCGACACGCTCGAGGCGCGCGCGGCGCTCGCCGGCGGCAAGGTGGTCAACGACCTGCGTCTGCACCTGCGCCGCGACGATCGCGAGTTCACGTTCACGCTCAAGGGCGCAGCGATGGACGTCGCGCAGGCCAAGCTGCCGCAGGTGGTGCAGGGCGGCGAGGAGGCGATCTACGACCGTACGTTCCTGTACGAGGAGCTCGCGTTCGTCCTCACCGCGCTGGTGCGCGAGTTCGCGTCCGTGCGGGTGTCTCCGAGGTGGGAGTCCGAGGTGCTGCCGGCGCTCCGAAGCTGGACCCACGCGTCCGAGGTGGGTTGACAGCCCCTTGCGAGGGGATAGGAGTGCGGACCCTTCGGGGCGGTGTCCGTGCGCGGTTAGCTCAGCTGGATAGAGCGTTGGCCTCCGGAGCCAAAGGTCACAGGTTCGAATCCTGTACCGCGCGCCACCTCCGCCCCCTGCAGTTGGAAGCAGCGCGATGACGCGGTAGCCTGTGTCGTGTTCGCGCGGCTGTGGCGCGACCGTCCGCATCCAGCAAAGCCCGAGCTCGGGAGATCTGCGCGCTTGAAGGTCCGCTTCTGGGGGGTTCGCGGCTCGATCCCGACGCCGGGGGAGCACACGCGTCGATGGGGGGGAAACACCTCCTGCCTCGAGGTGCGCCACGGGGATCTCCCTCCGCTCGTGCTCGACTGCGGCACGGGGGCGCGGGCGCTCGGCGAAGCGCTGGCGCGCGAGCCCGGACGCCAGCTCGAGCTGCTGTTCACGCACCTGCACATGGACCACCTGTTCGGGCTGCCGTTCTTCGCGCCGCTGTACACGCCGTCGTACGCGGTGCGCGTCACCGTGCCGGCCTACTCTGCCGAGGACGCGCGAGACAAGGTCGGCCAGTACCTCAATGGCACCTACCACCCGCTGCGCCTGGCCGATATGCCCTGCGCCCTGTCCTTCGCGGCCATCCGACCGGGCTCTACCTTCGACCGGAGCGGGTGGACGCTGCGCGGCGCCGCGCTGAACCACCCTGGTGGGGCGGTGGGCTACCGGATCGAGGCCGACGGGCAGGTGTTCGTGTTCGTGACCGACACCGCCCCGTTCGCCCGTCCCGGTGAGGGGCTCGCCGCGGGCGAGGCGGCGACGAACGGCGAGCAGCGCATGATGCGGTTGCTCGCGGGCGCCGACGTGGTCGTCTACGACACGATGTTCACGCTCGACGAGTACCTCGAGAAGATGACGTGGGGGCACAGCTACCCGGAGTACGCGCTCGCGCTGTGCGAGGCGGCGGACGTCGGCGAGCTGGTGCTGTTCCACCATCGCCCCGACGCCACCGACGACGAGCTCGACGCGGCCGAGGTGCGTTGGGCGGCGCGCGCCGGGCGCACGCGCGTCAGCCTCGCGCGGGAGGGTGCCACCCTGGACCTTCCGACGTGCCGCGCGCGCGCTCGCGGGGAGGGGAGTTGAACGCGGAGGGGGTCGGCCACGTCTTCTCGCCCGAGGTGATCCAGGCCACGCTGACGCTGCTGCCGATCTGGCTCGGGGCGTTCTGGATCGTGCGGGGTGCCTCCGCGCTGTGGCGACTCCGGGTCGAGCACGAGGCGTACGCCGAGATCCGCACCGTAGCCGAGGCGTGGGGGACCACGCCGCGCCCGTGCTGGAACGGCTGGCGCGCAGAGGACGGCGCGCGACGATTGACGTGGGCGGGCGGGCTGGGTGGTCTCGTCACCGAGGCGCGGATCGGGCGGCAGCGGCTGCGGGCGCCCGGGCTGCTGGACGCCGAGGGGGCGCGCGCGCTCGTCGAGCGGCTGCACGGTGCGTGACGCGACCGCGGCCACGCGGACCCGCTGCCGGGCGGGACGCCCGGCCCACGTTCCCCAAGCCGTGGGTCGGCCGTCCCGGCCGACCGCC
>CAYQSE010000006.1:0-6919 GCA_964419905.1 uncultured Enterobacteriaceae bacterium | reverse complement strand
GGACGCCCGGCCCACGTTCCCCAAGCCGTGGGTCGGCCGTCCCGGCCGACCGCCCCAGGGCCTCTCTGTACCCGAAGCCGTGGGTCGGCCGTCCCGGCCGACCGCCCACTGCAGAGCCATTGCCGGGCGGGACGCCCGGCTCACGTCTCACAGCCTGTCGATCTCGCGCTGGGTGCGTCGCCGTGCGTCGCCGTCGGCGGCGTGCGTGCGCAGGCGCTGGAGCACCTCGGGCAGGCGATCCGGCGCGGCCTCGCCGGGCAACCGTCGGGCCAGCGCGAGGCCGGCGCGGGCTTCCTCGAGGAACGCGAGCGCATAGCCGACGAGGGCGTCGGTGCGGGTGCGCTCGACGGCCAGCGCGGCGCGGTGCTCGAGCAGGCGGCGGAGGTGACCGGCGGTGGCCTGGCGCCGCTCGCGCGTGAACGCGTCGGTCTGCACGCCGTCGGCCTCGCACTCGGCGATCCGCTGCGCCACCTCGTCCTCGTCGATGTCCCTCAGCTCGGCGTCGAGCTCCTGCAGCGTGATCTGGAGCCGAAACACCCAGCGGGTGACCTCGCACAGCCCGCGCCGCGTCTCGCGCTCGGGGGTGTGGCGCTTGATGGCCTCGGCGTAGAGGTTCACCGCGCGCTGGACCGGCGGACGGTACTGCAGCGTGAGGGCCTTGGCGATCTCGCGCCGGCTCGGCGGCGTGACCGCGTCGAAGCGCATCGCCAGCGGAACGAGCCCCTGCGACGCGACCAGGCCCGTGACAGCCGCGGTGAGCGCTGCGGCGGCCACCGGGGGCAGGTCGGCGGGGAGGAAGCGGGCGGCGGCCCACAGCCCGAGCGAGGCGCCGGCAGCGGTGGCGAGCGCGCCGTTGACGTGATCGAGCCAGGTGGCGGTCCACGGGAGCAGCCACGCCGCGAGCAGTCCGGCCATCGCCCCGGCCCCGACGATCGCCGGGATGCGTAGGCCTTCTGCGAGCAGGCCGCCGGAGACGACGAGCGCCACCACGAGCGGTGCTGCCCACACCCGCCGCGGCGCGATCAGCGCGACCCCCGCGCCGAGCGCGACGGTGAGCGCGAGCGTGGGCTGCACCGCCCACACCCCTCCCACGGCGAGCAGGGCGGCCGCGACGGTCTGCGTGGCGATCCACCCGGCTTGCTGACCCGGGAGCGCATGCGTCGCGCGTCGGTCGATCGACAGGGCGGAGTCGCTTCGGTGCTGCGGCATCGCGTCGCTCACGGGGGGCTCCTCTACTTCTGGATGACCGAGCGGCTCTGCACGTTGAACGACTCCTTCGTGCGCTTCACCGAGCCCTGCGCCTCGGGCGCGGTCGGGGCATAGCGATCGTAGACCTGCTCCTGCGCGCTCCCGAGCGCGGCGTCGTCGAGCAGGACCGGCGCGGAGTACGCGCTCGCGGCCTCGCGCAGGATCTCCTGGCTGCGGCGGGCCAGCGCGGCGGCGCCGGCGCGGTCGCCCTCGACGTAGACGCGCGTGGACTGCACCAGCACCTCGTTGCCCCACGCGCGCGCCGCCTCGACTGCGACCGTGCGATCGATGCTCGCCGCGACCTGGGCCGGGTCGGTCGTGGACTGCGCACGCGCGAGGACGGTGCCGGTCGCGGCCCGCTGGTCGATCATGTCGGTGTAGCTGACCGTCACCTTCGACACGTCCATCGCGGGCGCTGCGCTGCCGGTGATCCGGACGCGGGCGATGATCTTGCGCGCGTCCCCCGCGTACACGTCGCCCATCCACACCGAGAAGCCCTCGGGCGTGGTCTCCGCGTCCCAGCCGATCACCTCGAGTCCCTCCACGCCGGGGGGCAGCGTGACCGTCACCCGCGTGCCGCGCGCGACGACCGACGCCGAGCGCTCCAGCTCGTCTGCGAACACCTGCGACAGCTCCTTCGGGTCGTCGACGTAGTCGTAGGTGCCACCGCCGAGATCGGCGAGTCGCTGCAGCAGATCCTCGTTGTACTCGGTGCCGAGGCCCACCGCGCTCACCGTCACCCCCTGGCTGGCGAGCGCGCTGACGAAGCGACCCATCGTCTCGGGATCGGTGATCCCCTTGTTCGCGTACCCGTCCGAGAGCAGCACGACGCGGCCGACCTGGTCGGGGCGAAGGCTGCGGCGGAGCTCGGCGGCTCCCTTCTCGAGCCCCGCGTACAGGTTGGTGCCGCCCCCCTCCCAGATCGCGTCGATGGCCTGATGCACGGGCCACGGATCGGTGATCGAGGCGGCGGGGACGACGACGTGGGCCTCGTCGTTGAAGGTGACGAGCGCGTAGGTGTCGTCGGGCTCGACCGAGCTCGCCAGCAGGCGCGCCGCCTTCTTCGCGTAGTCCATTCGACCGCGGGCCTGCATCGACCCGGACACGTCCATCACCACGCCGAGACCGACCGGGCGGCGGAACGACTCGCCGACGTCGCGCGGGGCGGTGAGCGTGATCTGCAGGAAGCGCTCCTGCGCCTGCCCCTGGAGCACCGCGCCGTGGTCGAGCCGGGCGTCGAGGGTGAGGTGGCCGGTGGCCTCGGCCACGATCGGCGGCGCGACGGGCACTGCGTCGGTCGTGGGCACGTCGGCGGGCGGGGGGGTGACCTGCGGCGCGCCGACGAGGCGCGGCGCGACGAACGCGCCGGCGAGCGCGAGGGCCGCGAGTCCGGTGGTGAGCTGCCAGCGCTGCATGATGTCCTCCCTTGGGATTCCTGGGCTGCCTTGGGACGGACAACGGACGCGCGAAGGTGTTCCTTACATCTGCGCTCGGATCCCCTCAGTCTGGCCCCATCCGGATGACTCGCGGCTTGAGGTCCTCGGGATCGGGCTCGACCGGTGCGACGGGCACGGGGCGGGGCGTGGGGCGCGCGCTGATCGACTGCAGCTGGGTGGGGGCCGCCTGCTCGCCGCTGCCGACGAGGACCGCCTCGCGCACCGGATCGGGCAGCAGCCCCAGACGCGCGCGGTCCGTCCAGGCGCCCTGGGTGGCCTCGTCGAGGAGGATGACGATCCGCTCGTGCTGTTCGGGTCGGAACTCCAGGATGGAGGCCCCGATCGGGGAGCGAAGGTGGGTGACCGTGTGGAAGACGCGCCGCGCCCACCACTGCACCACCTCGGCGGTCGGCTCCGCGGTGCGGGCGAGCCCCGAGGCAGCTTGGACCTCGAGCATCAGATCGCGCATGACCTGGTCGGCGACCGCCTCACTGCCGCGAAGGTCTCGCATCGCCTCGGCGAACCGATCGGCCTCGGTGGACTGCGCGAGCCCCGCGAGGCGGAACTCGATGCCGTCGGTCGGCGGGCGATACCACGCGGGGAGCGCGGAGTCCTCCGCCGGCGCCCCCTCGAAGTGGGGCAGCAGCGCCTTGAACTCCTCGGGCGTGCGCGCGACCGCGTTGGCGAGCACGGTGTGGTGATGGTCGTCGAAGCACTCCCACACGCGGTTGTACAGCGCGCCGTAGTCCTTGGACTGGCGCATCGCGCGCCGCGTGGCGTCCAGCGCGCGCCCGCACTGGGCTTCGCGGGCCGCGGACACGATGTCGAGCTGCAGCGGCCCGCCGGGCGGGGGCTGCACGAACTGCCGCGCGCGATGGCTGAAGCGGCGGCGCGTGACCGGGAGGTGCGGCTCGAACACCCACGTCGAGCGGTCGCCCGCCTCTGCGGGCGCGTCCGAGTCGAGCGGGTCGACATCCGCGAGCGCGGCGACGGCGGGCGCGGTGGTCGGCTCGCCGACGGGTGTGAGCAGCGTGACCTCGGCCGCCTGGGGCTCGAGGATCCTGCCGGCCCCGCCCGAGACCAACACGCCCCCGACCCCGCCGGCGCACACGACGGTGATCAGGACCGCGAGCGCGAGCACGAGCGTGCGGCGGCCGTCCACGATCGGCGGCGGCGCGAGGACCTCCTCTGGGGCGAGGGGCTCGAGGCCCAGCTCGCCCACCCGCGATCCCTCGTCGCCGATCTCGTCCACCTCGTCGCTCTCGCCGGTGCGCACGAGCTGCGCCGCCAGCGCGCCCTCCGCCTCGGCCTGGGCGGCCTGGGCGTCCTCGTAGAGCATCGGCGCGCGCGGCTCGTTGCGATCATCGCGCTCGCCCGCCTCCTCCTCGGCCTCCTGGACCTTTCGCTCGAGGTCGACGGGCGCGGGCGGCGGCGTCGGCGGGACGTCGGGGCTGGTCTTGAGGTCGACGCCGAGCGCCACGACCGTCGCGTTGTCGTCGCCGCGCTCCTCGCGCACCAGGGCGAGCACGCGCTCGCAGGCGGCCGGGAGGCTGGTCCAGTCGAGCGCGCCGAGACGGGCGTCGTCGACCGGCCCGCTCACGCCGTCGGAGCACAGGAAGAGGACGTCGCCCTCCTCGAGCTCCAGTGGATCCTGGAGGTCGACCTCGACCGTGGACTCGACGCCGAGCGAGCGCGCGAGGACGTGGGCCTCGGGGTGCGCCGCGGCGTCTTCGGGGCTCAGCAGCTCGGCCTCGACGAACAGGTTGACCATCGTGTGGTCGCGCGTGAGCAGGTGGGCTTCGCCCTCGCGCATCGCGTAGAGGCGCGAGTCGCCGACATGCGCGATGTGCGCGACCTTTCCTTCGAGCGCCACCGCGACCACGGTGGTGCCCATGCCCATGAACCGACGGTGCTTGCGCGCAGCGGTGTAGATCGCCTCGTTGGCGCTCATGATCGCCTTCTGCAGCGACGGCCCGACCGGACGACCGCGGCAGTCGGCCATCGCCTCCCAGATCGCGCGCACGGCGATGCGTGACGCCTCGGCCCCGCCGGCGTGACCACCCATGCCGTCACAGACGATCGCGAGCGTGAAGCCGTCGAAGACGAACACGCCGTGGCTGTCCTGGTTCTCCTCTCGCAGCCGCTGATCGGTGCCGTATCCCCAGGCGTGCTTCAAGCTTCCTCCGCCGGGTGAACTTATCATCCCCACGAGGGGAGCGACATCAGGTCAGGCCCCGCCGCGCGGCGGCGGTTCCCGAGGAGGCGTGAAATGAGGTGGAGTCGACGGTTCGGGGGCGCGATCGCGGCGCTCGGGGTGGCCCTCGCGGCGGTGGCGGCCGCGCCTTCGCCGGAGCGGGGCGACGCGATGGTGTCGGCCGATCATCCGCTCGCCTCCCAGGCGGGCGCGAAGATCCTCGCGCTGGGGGGCAACGCGGCAGACGCAGCGGTGGCGACGGCGCTGGCCGCAGGCGTGGTGCAGCCGTCGTCGAGCGGGCTGGGCGGCGGCGGGTTCGCGCTGTGGGTGGATGGCGCGGCGCGCGGCGTGATCGACTTCCGCGAGATGGCGCCGGGTGCGGCGACGCGCGACGTGTTCCTCGATCCCGATGGCGGGGTGCGCGCGGGTGCGTCCCGGATCGGCGGGCTCGCCGTCGCGGTGCCGGGGGAGTCGCGTGGGCTCGCGCGGCTGCTGGCGACGCGCGGCACGATGCGCCCCGCACAGGTCGCCGCGCCCGCGATCGAGCTGGCGTCGCGCGGGTTCCCGATGGGCGCGCACCTCTACGCGGCGGTGGGGCGGACGACGCACCCGGAGGTGCGCGCGCTCCTCACCGTCGGCGGAGAGCGGACGCTGCCCGGCCAGACCTTCAAGCGACCCGACCTCGCGCGCACGCTGAAGCGCTGGGCGTCGACCGCGGGCGAGGACCTCCACACAGGCGAGGGCGCGCGCGCGATCGCGGACGCGGTGTCGCGCACCGGCGGGATCCTCTCGAGCGAGGATCTCGCGGCCTATGCGCCGATCGATCGCGCGCCGCTCGTGGGCGCGTTCCGCGAGCGGACGATCGTGAGCATGGGGCCACCGTCGTCGGGCGGCGTCGCGCTGCTGCAGATGCTCGCGGCGCTCGACGGCTTCGATCTCGCGGCGATGGGCCACAACAGCAGCGCGTACATCCACGTGCTCGCCGAGGTGATGCAGCACGCGTACGCCGATCGCGCCGCCTACCTCGGGGACGCCGACGTGGTGGACGTGCCGGTGGAGCGCCTGCTCTCCGAGCAGCGGCGCGACGAGATCCGGCGCGCGGTGTGGCCGGCGCGCACGTTCCCGAGGGCCTACTACGGCGCGCCGATCGAGCCTCATCGCGACGCGGGCACGCAGCACATCTCGGTCGTGGACGGGGCGGGCCGTGCGGTGGCGCTGACCACGACGGTGAACACCTCGTTCGGCTCCGGCGTGGTGCCCGAGGGCCTCGGGATCGTGCTGAACAACGAGATGGACGACTTCTCCGCGGCGCCCGGTGTGCCCAACGCCTATGGGCTGGTGGGCTCCGAGGCGAACGCGGTCGCGCCGGGCAAGCGCCCGCTGTCGTCGATGACGCCCACCGTCGTGCTCGACGCGGACGGCGCGGTGGTGATGGCGATCGGGGCGTCCGGGGGCAGCTTCATCATCTCGAGCGTGCTGCAGGTGTTCTTGAACCTCGAGGTGTTCGGGATGGACGCGCAGGAGGCGGTGTCGGCGCCGCGCATCCACCACCAGTGGACGCCCGAGAGCCTGTGGATCGAGCCGGACGTGCCCGCCGACGTGCGGCAGGCGCTCGCGGCGCGCGGGCATGTCCTGCGCGAGCGCGCCGGCTTCTCGGGCGTCGAGGTCGTGGTCCGGGACGGCGAAGGCTGGGCCGGCGGCGCGGACCCGCGCAAGGACGGCTGGCCCGCAGGGGTGTGGCTGCGCTAGGCGGTCGCGGCGACGGCGAGCGCGATCGCGGCGGCCGCGACGGCGAGCCACGCGCCGTGCAGCGCGACGCGCCAGCCGTGGGAGGCCGCGGCGACGCCGAGCGCTGGGATCGGGCTGATGGCGGCGGCGAGCGCGATCCACGGCGCGAGGTCGGCGGGGCCCGAGGGGTGCGCGGTGATGCGCGCGCCGAGCGCTGCGGTGGTGAACGGATCGAGCACCGCCGCGATCACCGCGGCCGTGCCGGTGATCGGGAGCGGTGCGAGCGGGATCCGCCCGCCTGCGTGGGCCACCC
>CAYQSE010000005.1:31430-61884 GCA_964419905.1 uncultured Enterobacteriaceae bacterium | reverse complement strand
CTCGCGAACCCGCCTGCAGCAGGTCTTCGTGAAGATGTGATCAATCGACAGGCAGGACGCCCGCCCCACGTTCATGGATCCTCGCGAACCCGCCTTCAGCGATGCTTCCTATCGATGTGATCGTTCGTGCGGCGCGTGGGCGGATCAGTCGCGCGCCATGCCGATGTAGAGCAGGAACACGCACATCTCGTCGTCGGTCCCTTCGCCCCAGGTGATCTGCTGCGGCGGATCGAAGACCTGGTTCGGGTTGTCCGCCGAGTTGTCCCAGGTGCAGCTCCCGAACAGCGTGTCGCCCTGCTGGATGCGGACCGGCTCGGTGAACTGGTAGGACATCTGGTGGTTGAAGTCCCACTCGCCGCGCACGATGCACTGATCGTCGCCGCTCGGGCGGGTGACGTGGGCCTCGTAGCGCTTGCCGAGCAGGTGCATGTGCGGGAACACGCCGTACAGGTCGAGCGCGAACGGCAGGTTGGTCAGCCCGAAGCTGCGCTCGTAGGTGAACTCGGGGTCGCCCGCCGGGATGCGGAAGTTCGGCAGCGCGCCCGGGTACATGAACACCTCGCCAATGGGCTCGGTGGTGGTGCGCAGCGCGTACGCGGACTGGTCCTTCTGCGCCTGCGCGCCGCTGTTGAAGTAGTGCATCTGCATCACGAGCTGATCGCCGGCGTTGATCTTCAGCCCGGTGCCCTCGGGCAGGATCGTCGGCGGCATGCCGGGCGCCCACGCGTGCAGCGGCTCCCAGTCGTCCTCCATGATCGGGTTCATGCAGTCGAAGCTCTTCGTGCCGGGCGCGACGCCGTAGCCAGCACCCGCGTCCCCGTTCGGATCGCGGAACAAGAACATGTGGTGCAGCACCGACGCGTTGTCGATCCGGACGTCGAACGCCGTGATCGAGAACGGCTCGTCGGGCACGAAGTCGAGCACGAAGCAGCGGTACTCGTTGCCGGACAGATCGGTGGCGACCGTGTGCTCCTCGGGGATCTGCAGCACGAGGTCGGCGTCGTCGAGGTGCTGGAAGGACGGCGCGAAGTCGCCCGCCGACAGCGCCGGATCGCCGCGCACGGCGCCCTGCGCGATCCAGGTGAGGATGCGCTCCCGCTCCTCGGGTGTGATCGTCAGGTTCTGATCGCCGATGTAGCCGTGGCACTCGGGGTCGGAGACCGGGGGGGGCATCTGGCCCGTCTCCAGCGCCTCGGCGATCAGCTCCAGCCACAGCGAGGCGCCGTCGTAGGTGCGGAAGTCGCCGGGCGCGATGCCGCCCTCGACGTGGCAGTTCGCGCACACGCGGTGCACGATCGGCTCGACGTCGCCGTGCCAGGCGACGACCTCCTCGCGGCCGCCGGGGGTGGAACAGGCAGAGAGCATGGCCAGGGCGGCCCAGAGCGCGCGCATCGTTTCTCCCATCGCGAGGCGGCCAGCCTAGCAGCGATCTGGAGGACTCGCGCGGGCCGCGCCGGCGGCTTCGCGGCACTTCACCGAAAGTCGACGTTCACCGCTTCGCCATGTACTGCCGCAGATCGGTCACGATGCCTTGGAGCCCGGACGTCTGGAACCAGCGGACCATGAACGAGGGCACGCTCCCGCCCGGGTCGTACGAGAGCTGGTGGACGAGCGCCACGCCGCCGCCGTCGAGGGGGCGGACCTCCCAGTGGCCGTCGCTGCGGGTGACTTGCACCGTGCCCGATGGCGGCGCCATCGTGTGGTCCGAGCGGGTCCACGCGTAGCGGTAGCCGCCGCCGTCGATCGCGGCGCGCGTGCCCTTGATCACGATGAACCGATCCGAGATCCCCTTCGTCACCTGGATCTGGCGGACCTCGGTGGTGTCGCCCGCCTTGCCGAGCACGTCGCTCGCCGAGATGGTCGAGAAGATGTCGTCGTGCAGATCCCACTGGCTGAACGCGGCGTCGAACTTCTCGAGCGACACCTCGGGCCAGCGGCACTCGGCACGCATCGGCACCACGCCGTCGGCCTCCTTCGGGCCGAGGAAGAGATCGCAGCCGTCGTAGCCCTCGCGGGTCTGCTTGTAGCCATCGGGCGCGCCGAGCGCAGTGGCGATCACCAGGAACAAGAACATCGGAGGCCTCCGGGTGCGCGGGGGATTGCACCCCCAACCCGCGGATCGACGCTACCATGCCCGCCACGCTACGGGTCACCCGTCTCGGAACCTCCGCCTGCTTCGGGGGTCCGAGCTGACCTGCCTTGGAGTGCTCTCATGCGTCGCGCGTTCCTGGCCGCCTTGTTCCTGGTCGCCTGCCCCAGCGAGCGCCACCCCGACTCCCTCACTGGAGGCGCCGTGCCGCAGCCCGATGCCCGCCCGCGCACCTGGACCGAGGCGCCCGAGAAGGAGGGCCTCCAGCTCGAGCTCTCCGAGGACGATCCGCGCGGCGCGGCGGTCGAAGTGCTCCCACCGGTCGACGCGCGGGTGCTCTCCGAGGCCGAGACGCGCGCGCTGCTCGCCCGCGCCCCTGCGCTCGAGGCGGACGGCGACGAGGGCACGGCGTTCGCGTTCCGGCCCGCGTCGCAGCCCCCGCCGCTCACCGGCGCGCGCGTCGAGATGCCGTTCCCGCCCGAGGTGCCCGCGACCGCGCCCGACGTGGCGTCCGGCCCGCTCTCGGTCGTGCGGTACTCGCCCGAGGGCGCGGTGCCGATCGCGCCTCACCTCAGCGTGACGTTCGACCAGCCGATGGTCGCGGTGACCTCGCAGGACGAGGCGGCGCGGGTGCGCCCGGTGAAGATCTCGCCCGAGCCGCCGGGGAAGTGGCGGTGGATCGGCGCGAAGACGGTGCTGTTCGAGCCCAGCGCGCTCGATCGCTTCCCGATGGCGACGACCTACAAGGTGGAGGTGCCCGCGGGCACCGCGTCGGCGACGGGCGGCGCGCTGTCCGAGGCGAAGTCGTGGACGTTCACCACCCCGCCGCCCACCGTGGTCGGCGCCTACCCCACCCACGGCCCGCACCGGCGCGATCCAGTCGTCGCGCTGACCTTCGATCAGGCCGTCGATCCCGACGCGGTGGCCGAGCACGTCACGCTCACCAGCCGTGGCACCGCGTTCCCGCTGCGCCGCGCGACCGCCGACGAGATCGCCGCGGATCCCAGCGCGAAGGCGATGTCGGAGCGCGGCGTCGCGTCGCGGATGGTGTTCCTGCACCCCGCGGAGCTCCTGCCGGCGGCGACCTCGTTCCAGGTGGTCGTGGGCGCCGGCACGCCGTCGGCCGAAGGCCCGAACGTCACCGCGAAGCCTCAGACCTCGGAGTTCCGCACCTACGATCCGCTCTCGGTGGCGCGCCAGTACTGCTGGCAGAACGGCAAGACGTGCATGCCCGGCGGGCAGTTCACGATCACGATGAACAACCCGCTCGACGAGGACGCGTTCGACCCCGAGTCGGTGATCGTCGAGCCCGCCATCCCGCGGCAGAACGTGTGGGTCTCGGGCTCCCAGCTCGTCGTGGGCGGCAACAGCGCCGCGCACACCACCTACGCGGTCACGCTGCCCGCCACCCTGCGCGACACCTTCGGCCAGACGCTCGGAGCGCCCACGACGCTGCGGTTCACCACCGGCGGGTTGCCGCCGTCGTTCCAGGGCCCGAGCCGCGAGGTGATGGTCCTCGATCCCAGCGCGCGCCCCGCGATGTCGATCTTCACGGTCAACCATCGCCGGATGCGCGTGCGCGTGTTCCGTGCCGGGCCCGAGCACTTCGCCGCGTTCTCCAGTTGGATGCGCCGGTCGCGGTACGACGGGGTCAACCAGGGCGAGCCGCCGCTCCAGCGCCTCGCGGACCAGACCGTCGAGGTGGCCGGCTACGTCGACGACACGCTGATCGAGACGGCGATCGATCTCTCGCCGTGGCTGAACGACGGCCTCGGTCAGGTGGTCGTGTGGGTGGAGCCCAAGCCCCAGTCGACCAAGACCTGGGAGCAGATCCACGTGATCCGCTGGGTGCAGGCGACGAAGATCGGGCTGTCCGCGTTCCGCGACGGCCAGAGCCTGCTCGGCTGGGCGACGAACCTGGCCGACGGCGCGCCGCTCGAGGGCGTGGAGCTCACCGTGCACGGCGCACAGAGCCCGGACGGCCCGCGCGCGGCCAGTGACGGGCGCGGTCTCGCCACGCTGGCGCTCCGGGACAGCTCGGACGGCCCGCACCTGCTCGTCGCGCGGCGCGGCGCCGACACGGCGATCCTGCCGGAGAACGCGGGGTGGTGGAACGAGTACGGCGGCTGGCGCAACGACGCCTACGGGGCGCCGTTCGCCTGGTACGTGTTCGACGATCGGCAGATGTACCGACCCGGCGAGACGGTGTCGGTGAAGGGCTGGATCCGTCAGATCCCCGAGGGGCCGACCGGCGACGTGCGGATGCCCGCGCCGATGCCGCAGGGCGTCACCTGGACCGCGCAGGACAGCCAGGGCAACGAGATCGGAAAGGGCCGCGCCGCGGTGTCGGCGACCGGCGGCTTCGACTTCCAGCTCGACCTGCCTGGTACGCCGAACCTCGGGTATGCGTACTTCACGCTGCGGGCCGACGGGACGGGGCACGAGACGTCGCACGGCTTCCAGATCCAGGAGTTCCGTCGCCCCGAGTACGAGGTGGGCGCCCGCGTCGACCCTGGCCCCTACGTGCTGGGCGATCACGCTACGTTCGAGGTGTCCGCGGCCTACTACGCCGGCGGGGCGCTGCCCGGCGCCGACGTGAACTGGTCGGTGACCGCGACGGCGGCCACCTACCAGCCGCCCGGCTGGGAGGGCTTCCAGTTCGGCGAGTGGACCCCGTGGTGGCGCGGCTTCATGCCGATGGGGCGGTTCGGCGGCGCGCCGTCGCAGTCGTTCTCGGGGCGCACCGACGCGACGGGCACGCACCGTCTGGGCGTCGACTTCATCTCGGTGAACCCGCCGCGCCCGCACACCGTGTCCGCCGAGGCGACCGTCACCGATGTGAACCGCCAGCGGTGGACCGCGTCGGCGAGCGCGCTGGTGCATCCGGCGGCGTGGTACGTCGGGCTGAAGGCGAAGCGCCCGTTCGTGAAGCCGGGCGAGAAGCTCGAGGTCGACGCCGTGCTCGTCGATCTGGACGGCGCGGTCGTGCCGGGCCGCGATCTCGAGATCGTGCTGTCGCGGCTCACCTGGCGCCGCACCGGGGGCGAGTGGAAGGAGGTCGAGATCGAGCCGTCGACGTGCGCGGTGACGACCACCGCGCAGGCGTCTGCGTGCACGTTCCGGCCCGACGAGGGCGGCGCCTACAAGATCAGCGCGCGGATCCGCGACGCCGAGGGGCGCCTGAACGAGACGTCGCTGCGGGTCTGGGTGAGCGGGCCCACACGCACGCCGATGCGCGGCGTCGAGATGCAGGAGCTGACCGTCGTGCCCGAGCGCGAGACCTACCAGCCCGGCGAGACCGCGCGGGTGCTCGTGCAGGCGCCGTTCGCCCCCGCCGAGGGCCTGTGGACGCTTCGCCGCGGCGGGCGCGTCACCGAGGGGCGGTTCGCGCTGCCCGACGGCAGCGCGACGCTCGAGATCCCGATCACCGAGGCGCACCTGCCCGGCGTGACGCTCGCGGTCGACGTGGTCGGCAGCGCCGAGCGCACCGACGACGCGGGCGAGGTGGTGAAGAAGGCGCCGCGCCGGCCCGCGCAGGCCACCGGCAGCGTGGAGCTGAAGGTGCCGCCGCTGTTGCGCGCGCTGAGCGTCGAGGTCACGCCGCGCGCCCCGGCGCTGTCGCCCGGCGGCACGACCGAGCTCGTGGTGCGCGTCAAGGACGCCGCGGGCGCGCCGGTCTCGGCCGAGGTGGCGCTGGTGGCGGTCGACGAGGCGGTGCTGTCGCTGTCCGGCTACCGGATCCCCGATCCGCTCGAGATCTTCTACCAGTCGCGCGGGGATGGGGTCTCGGCGCACCACCTCCGCGATCTGCTCGAGCTGGCCGCCATCGCGAGCCTGACGCCAGAGGGCGAGGTGGGCGGCGACGCCGACATGATGATGGAGCGCTCCGAGAGCGCGGTGATGCGCAAGTCGGCGGGCGGGCCGCCGCCGCCGCCGCCATCGGCGATGCCGATGGCCGCGATGGCGCCCGGCGGGGCCGCCGAGCCGACGCCCGATCCGTCGGGTCCGGCGATCGCGCTCCGCGAGGACTTCAACGCGACCGCGCTGTTCGCTCCCTCGGTGCAGACCGACGGCGCGGGCGTGGCGACGGTCACGCTGAAGCTGCCCGACAGCCTGACCCGCTACCGGATCATGGTGGTGGCGGTGAGCGGCGCGAAGCAGTTCGGCACCGGCGAGTCGTCGGTCACGGCGAGGCTGCCCCTGATGCTGCGCCCGTCGCCGCCGCGGTTCCTGAACTTCGGCGACCGCGTCGAGATGCCGCTCGTCGTGCAGAACCAGACCGACGCGCCGCAGACGGTGCGCGTCGCGCTGCAGGCGGTCAACGCGCGGATGATCGACGGCCTGTACGGCCCGATCACCGGCCCGCCGGTGCTCGTCGGCGGTCGCGAGGCCAGCGTGCCCGCCAACGATCGCATCGAGATCCGCATCCCCGTGGCTGCCGATCTGGCGGGCAAGGCCCGGTTCCAGGCGGTGATCGCGTCGGGCGACTTCGCGGACGCGGCCCGGTTCGAGCTGCCCGTGTGGACGCCCGCGACCGCCGAGGCGTTCGCGACCTACGGGGTGATCGACCAGGGTGCGATCAGCCAGCCGGTGAAGGCGCCCGACGACGTGTGGGTGCAGTTCGGCGGGCTCGAGGTCAGCACGGCGTCGACGAACCTGCAGGCGCTCACCGACGCGGTGCTCTACCTCGTGCAGTACCCATTCGAGTGCAACGAGCAGATGGCGTCGCGGATCCTCGCGGTGGCAGCGCTCCGCGACGTGCTCCAGGCGTTCGAGTCCGAGCAGCTCCCGCCGCCCGACGAGCTGAAGGCCGCCGTCGCGCGCGACCTCGAGCGGCTGCAGATCCGCCAGCGCGGGGATGGTGGCTTCGGGTTCTGGGGGCCGGCCGGCGACCAGTGGCCCTACGTCACCGTGCACGTCACGCACGCGCTCGTCCGCGCGAAGGCCCAGGGCTACGACGTGAACGAGCGGATGCTCACCCGCGCGCTCGGCTACGTCCGCCACATCGAGCGGTTCATCCCCGGCTGGTACTCGCCGGAGTCCCGGCGCGCGATCATCGCGTACTCGCTGCACGTCCGCGAGCTCGCGGGCGACGCGGACGTCGCGAAGGCCAAGGCGCTCGTGCGCGAGGTCGGCACGATCGATCGGCTCTCGCTCGAGGCCATCGGGTGGATCCTGCCCACGCTGCACGCGGGCAACGAGTCCGCGCTCGTCGAGGCCGCCGTCCGGCACATCGACAACAACGTCGCCGAGACCGCCGGCAACGCGCACTTCGTCACCAGCTACAGCGACGGCGCGCACGTCCTGATGCACTCGAGCCGGCGCGTCGACGGCGTGCTCCTCGAGGCGCTGATCCGCGTGCGGCCGAAGGGCGATCTGATCCCGAAGGTCGTCTCGGGCCTGCTCGCGCACCGGCGCCAGGGTCGGTGGGGCAACACGCAGGAGAACAGCTTCGTGCTGCTCGCCCTGCACCGCTACTTCCAGGTCTACGAGGCGCAGACGCCCGACTTCGTCGCGCGCGTGTGGCTGGGCGATCAGTACGTCGGCGACCACGCGTTCCGCGGCCGGTCCACCACCACCGCGACCACCGCGGTGCCGATGGCCGTGCTCTCCGATCCGGGCGGCACGCAGGCGCTCGTCATCCAGCGCGACGGCAAGGCCGGGCGGCTCTACTACCGCGTCGGCATGCGCTACGCGCCGCGCGATCTCGCCTACGAGCCCGCCGATCACGGCTTCACCGTCGAGCGTGTCTACGAGGCGATCGATGATCCCGACGACGTGAAGCGCGACACCGACGGCAACTGGCGCATCAAGGCCGGCGCGCGCCTGCGGGTGCGGCTGACGATGGTGGCGCCCGCGCGGCGCTACCACGTCGCCCTGGTCGATCCGATCCCCGCGGGCCTCGAGGCGCAGAACCCGGCGCTCGCCACCACCGGCACCCTCCCGCCCGATCCGCAGGCCTCCGAGAGCCGCTGGTGGTGGTGGTCGCGCCCGTGGTACGAGCACCAGAACCTGCGCGACGAGCGCGTCGAGGCCTACACCAGCCTGCTGTGGGACGGCGTGTGGACCTACTCCTACGTCGCCGCCGCCACCACGCCCGGCGTCTACGTCGTCCCCCCGGCCAAGGCCGAGGAGATGTACGCCCCGGAGACGTTCGGCCGCAGCGCCAGCGACCGCGTGATCGTGGAGTAGGGCGGACCAGCAAACACCAGTGCGTCCAACATTCATTGAGCATGTGGTACGAAAAAGCGGTTGCTTGAAGGTTGATGCCGGCACCAGGCTGAGGAGCCGGTATCGGTCAAACTAGGACAAACTGTTTCCGGAAGAATTGTTCTGAAGGACTTTGCAGCGACAGCAATGGAGGGCAGAAATGAACCGACCACCCGAAGATTTGCGGCAGATTGAATTTGATTCGATTTTTGATGACGCCCATAGAGCCTCGTTGTTTCGACAGTCGGCTGCAGATGTTCGTGAAGGAAAGTGGGTAGGAATGAACGCAGAGCAGTACTTCAAGCGTCGATGCGAAGAGTTTTTCGAGGTTGTGGTGGTCGCTTCGAGTGAGTCGGGTCCAACGGCGGATTTCGTCCTTGTCGTGCGGGACGGAGTAGAGATCATTGTGGGCAAATATCGGTACAGACCTGGAGACAGGATTGCTGCAGAGGTTAAGGTCGGTCGTTCTGATACGAATTGGCGGAAAACCTACATGAAGGCGATTGACCAAGTGAAGGCAACCAAAAAACGGCATGATTGCCGCTACGGACTGATTGCGGTCTCTCAGGATGCCCCTGATCCCGACACGAAGATACGGATGTGGAGTTCCAACAGTATTCAGCTCGCCAAAGTACTGCCGATCGTCGAGCGTACGTAGACGAGTCACGCCGTAGGACAGGGACATGGCGCCCCTTGAGTGCCCTAAGGCGCGCCCGTCGCGTGCTGTTTAGCGTCGCAAGAGAGTCAGGTCCCTTTGAGCAGCTCGACGCGGGCGAGGAGGGTCTCGGCGAGCCGACGGAAGTCGTCGCCGCATCGCCGGACCGCGTCCATGTGGGCGCCGATCGCGCCATCGGCCGGTCGCAGGTGGAACATCGGCTTCTGCGCATCTTGCGCCAGAGGCATCAGGCTCTGGTAGTGCCGCATCACGCCCAGACAGGCGGGATCCGACGTGAAGTCGGCCGGCCCGGCGGGCTGTGCCAGCATCGACCGGGCGTACTCGCCGGGTATCCGCGTGACCCAGCGGTCGTAGGCGCGGACGGGGCGGGACAGGCGGATGCCGGCCTGCATCACGATGTATCCGAGCGGCTGCGCGCGGCCCTGGGGCAGGTCGAGGGTGGGGTCGGGGTTGCGGGCGAGGCGGTCGGTCCAACTTCGACGCCAGCCCGCGAGGGTAGGGCCCAGGTTCCGGAGGCCCTGAATGGAGAACAAATCTGGGGCCAGCGGCGTGGCGACGAAGTCCGTCGCGAGCAGGACGGCCCGGTTGATGGCGCCGAGGTTGGGCCCGACGTCGATGATCACGAGGTCGAAGGGGCCTTCGCGCTCGGCTGCGCGCCGCGCCACCCGGTGGAAGGCGGACAGCGTTCGGAAGGCGGATTCGTCGCCGTCCATGGCGCGGGGCCACGCGTCCGACAACTTGTCCTCGAAGGTCGACAGACCGAGGTCGCCGGGCACGATCGCGATGTGGTCGGTGAGCGCGATGGGTTGCGGCTCGGCGATGTCGCCGATGCCCCGGAGGATCGGGCGGAGGCTGCCGAGGATGGTGCTCGGGTGGTCGGCGGCGTCGGGCCAGATCTCCTCGAGCACGTCTTCGGGGAGGCACATCGCGGTCAGGTTGGACTGGGGATCGAGGTCCACCAGGAGGACCCGCAGGCCCAGGTCGGCGATGATGTGCGCGAGGTGGTAGACGAGCGTCGTCTTGCCCACCCCGCCCTTGTTGTTGAAGAAGGCGATGGTCGTGGTCATGGCGCGGCCTGCACGGTCACCAGGACGTGGGAGGGACCAAAAGCGAACACTGGGAGTGGGTTGCCGTTCTCTGCGCATCGGCGTCGGGCCAGCGCGACGCCCATCCCGAAGGTCTGGACGAAGCCGAGGACCTTGAGCCCCGCTGCGAGCACGGGGTTCCGGTAGTCGGTCGCCCCGCGCTGGCCGAAGTTCGCTTCGTTCACCCGGCCGTACAGCCCGCCTGGACTCTCGATCTCCACGCGATCGGCGTACCAGTACACCCGCACCGGCGCGTGGACCTCGTAGGTGCGGTGCATGATCGCGTTCGCGAGGAGCTGTTGGAGCGCGGCGAGCGGGTAGTCCGGCCGTTCTGCGTGGGGCACGCGCGTCGGGTCGAGGGCCGTCCGGATGTTGAGCTCCAACAGGCGATAGGCATCGCGTAGCACGTCGGGCAGCGTGCCGTTGACCTCCTGGTGCGCGATCACCGGGTCGGTGTCGAGGATGCCGTCGAAGCGGACGAATTGGAGGTAGGCGCCAGGAATCCGGGCTCGGGTACCGCGACCGTAGAGGAGCAGCAGCGCGACAGTCGGCACGCCTGCGCTGGTCGCAAGGTGAAGCGACTCGAGCTGATAGGCCGTCGGTCGTTCATTCTCCGCAAGCGTGTCGGCGTCGATCGGGAGGGGGAGGTACTCCTGGCGCAGCCGTGCCTCGTCGATGTCGGCCAGCGTGCTCCCTGCGACCGGCCGCCCGTCGAAGGGGAGGTCCGCGGCCCTTCGACGCTCGGTGAGGATGCGCTCTTCCTCGCGGCTGGCCGTCCCTCGTCGAGACCCCACGCGGACGCACACGCGACCGCGCAGGCGGACCGGCGTGTCGCTGCTGGGCTCCACCTCCACGACCGCGATGTCCATCCCATCGAGCCGAGCCTTGTAGACCGCCATGACAGGAAGCGGGAGGATGTTGCCGGCGCTGCGGATGTCGGTGATCTCACGCAGCAGCTCATCGGTGATGGGGAGTCCGGTCGGGGTCCCTCGCTTGTCGTCCACGCCAACGAGCAGCACCCCGCGCTCTCGCGTCCCGGGGAGATCGTTGGCGAAGGCGCAGATCGCCTCTTCGATCTCACGCTTCGCAGGCTTGAAGGCGCTCTTGCGCTCTACCTGGAAGCTCTCCAGATCACTCGCCAGGGCCTGAAGTTGCTCGTTGGTCAGCACCTGTGGCTCCCTTCCGCATCAGGCTCGTCGCCGGCCAGGTCGCGTGCATCGGTTCGAGCTTGCGTTCGCGCTCGTCGTGGCGAATGTACGCCAACACGCGCAGCCCGTCACGGTCGAGGACCACCCTGATGCGGAACCAAGCGCTCACGGATCGTTCGCCCGTCGACTCGGCGGTCCGGACTGCCAGTTCGCACGGCCCCTTCGGTTCGCTCGGGTCGTCGGGATCTTTGCTCGTCTCACCCCGCTCCGGTCGGACTTCGTCCTCCCTGCGATGGGGTTCGCTCCCAAAGACCCTCCTCGCGCTCACCTGCAGGGCCTGACCTGGCGAAGGGCCGTCCTGAACCAAGCCGGTAGCGCTTGGTTCTGTATGATGCGCCAGAAGTGTGCGGGCTCGCCCGACGCGGCGCGGGGGCCTGCGGCCATTCGGGTGCTGGCCCGTCGCGTGGGTGGCGGGTAGTCCACAGGGCATGAGCACGTTTCGCGCGCACCTGCTCGAAGCCATCGCGCTGAACCGCGCGCGGCGCGAGATCTACGCGGCGGCGACGCACGGACGGTCGTGGCGGCTGTCGACGCGGCTGATCCGGCTGGAGCAGGCGAGCCTGCCGGTGGCGGCGTGGCTCGACAGCCAGGCGCACCCGTTCAACGCGGCAGGGATCCCGATCGTGACCGACGACTTCGTGTCGATGGACGGGGTGCGCCCCGCGGACGCGCCACCGCCGCTGCGTGGCGTGGCCGCGCCGCAGGTGGCGCGGGGCGTGCGTCGGGCGCTGCGTGCGCACGGCCGCGCGATCGCGCGCGCCGCGCGCCAGGGGCGCTTCGCCGACTGCGCCGCGCTCGCGCGCGCCTGCCTCGGGGCGATCGACGCGGCCGAGCGCGCGTCGTGCGCCCACTTCGCCATGAGCCGGCATGTGGTCGAGTCGGTCGGGCTCGCGGCGCACAACGCCGAGCGCTACCGCCGCCAATCGGGCGGCGCGACCGACGCGCTGGCGCGGGACCTCGTCGTCGTGCAGGCGCTCGCGCTCTACCTGCCGGTGCCCCTCGACCGCGCTGCCCAGCCGTTCCACCGCGAGGGCGTAGGGCTACTCGTGAACGACGTCCCGCCGATCCCGTTCCCGTGACCCGCGCGGACGTCTGCGGTGGGCGAGGAACGCGATGAACGCGGCCCAGCCCACCGGCACGAAGTTGCCGGTCGCGCACGACGCGCTGCATCCGGCTCCGCAGTCGGAGCCGGAGCAGGCGCTGCCCGAGCGTCCCTGACACCCCGACCCCGAGCCGCATCCGGATCCGCCGTCGCAGCCGGCGGGCGGCTCGACAGGGGCCTCGCTGGTGTCCTCGTCGCTCGTGTCGCCCTCGCCGGTGTCCTCGCCGCTGGTGTCGGCGCCGCCGGTGTCACCGCCGTTCAGCGGCTCGGTGTGGGGGGTCTGCGGGTCCGCCGCCAGCGGTGCGCCCGACTGGCAGCCCTCGACGGTGAGGCGCGCCGAGATCGAGAAGTCGAAGTCCGGCCACAGGTCGATGTAGGTGGCCGCGGCCTCCTGCGGGCTGTCGAAGAACACCAGCGCGTCGCCGACCTGCTCCGCGAGCTTCTCGGCGAGCGCGTCGTCGGGTGAGACGACGGCCGGGGAGCCCATCGCGTCGAGCGCGTCGACATCGGACGGCTCGAACAGGAGCGCCAGGTCGAGCGCGAGGATCCCCTGCGTGTCGACCGTGTAGGGCACCTCGTGCTCGCGCACCGTGAGCCCGGGATCGAGCGCGAGCGTGAACGAGGTCCCCATCGCGGTCGTGCCGCCGATGCGCAGCGAGCCGTCGAACGGATCGGCGGCGAGCCCCAGCCCGAGCCGGCAGTAGGTGTCCACCGGGACGGGGAGGGGCTCGGGACGCAGCAGGTTCATCCGGTACCCGACGAGGATCTCGACGTTCGAGCCCGCCTGACCCTCCGCCGCGCACGGGCCGAGGATCAGCCGATCGAGCGCCATCGTCGCGGACGACGGCGTGATGGCGGACGAGCCGACCACGACGAGGTCGAGGTCGCCGACGGGCGGCGGGTTCGCGCAGGCGGCGAGGAGGAGGAGCGGAGCGACGCGCATGGTCGGACATTAGACCGATGTCTGGCTGTGAAACAAGCGAAGACCCCGAGCCTCATACGCATCGTGAGCGACGCATCGGCGTCGAACGACGGCGCGCGCCCCAACACCGCGCCGAACCGCGCCCGCTGCCGGTGCACGACCTCAGGTGAGGTTGGCGGTTGCCGGGCGGGGTTCGGTTGCCCGGGTCGCCGCAGATCGCTTCGACGCTCGTGGAGACGGCGAGGGCGGCTACGTCGATCTTGCGCGCCTAGGCCGGGGCTGCGGGGCGCCAGTCGGCGCCGGTACGGGTCGCCTCGACGAGCGTCGCGACGGCGTCGAGCACCAGCTCTGGGTGGGTCATCTGGAGGCTGTGGCCGGATCGGACGCCGATTCGGTGCACCCCGCGGGTCGAGCGGGTCGCGAGCTCTTGGTGCATCGCGATCCAGGGCGCGCCGAACCCCGGGTTGGTCAGGACGACGATGGGCAGGTCGCCCAGCTGAGGCGCGCCCCCAGGCGGGGACAGGCGCGTCGAGGCCGCCGCGAGCAGGGGGATCGCCGCGTCGAACTCCGCCCGGGCCGCCGGGCTCCGGAAGTGTCGATAGGTCGACGCCTTCCACCGTGCGTACTCCTCGGGGGTCGTGCTCCGTCGGTGGAAGCGCAGCTCGGCCTGGTACATCGGGATCACCCCGAGCAGGTCTCCGGCGAGGCGCGGGAGCCCGAACACCGAGGCCAGCCGCATCACCCGCATCAGGACACCGACCGCGGCGAAGCCCGTGCGGAACTTCGGGTCGTCCTTCAGCGACTCGTGCGACGAGTCCACGAACACGATGCCGGCGACCCGCTCGGGGTGGCGGAGGGCGAACAGCCGCGCGAGGACCCCGCCGATCGAGTGGCCGACGAGCACGCACGGCCCGTCGACCCCGGCCCGCTCGAGCAGCGTGTAGAGCTCTCGCACCGAGCCTTCCGCGTCGGGGGCGGGGCCCGGGTCGCTCGCGCCCATCCCGGGCCGATCGTAGACGAGGACCCGCGTGCGCTCGGCGAGGGCACGGACCACAGGCGCCCACGAGTCGGCGCCGTCGCCCGCGCCGTGCAGGATCACCACCGTCGGTGCGCCGCTGCCGCGCTCGGTGACGTGGAGGCCGTATCCGCCGACGTCGAGGGTGCGTCCGGGCAGGGGAAGAAGTCGGTCGCGCCGCCTCGACACCTGCTCGAAGGCGACCCCGAGCGCGAGCGCTGCGGTGATCGAGGCGGCCGCACCGAGGAACCATCCCATTCCAGCACCCTCCCACAGATGTGTGCGACCTGCGCACGCGTCCGGACGCTGGCGTCCAGACGCGTGCCCCTTCAGCCGGCGAACTGGCGCTCGACGAGGCGGCGGTAGAGGCCGTCGCTGGCGACGAGCGCGTCGTGGCTGCCCGACTCGGCGACGCGGCCGTGCTCGAGCACGACCACGCGGTCGGCGCGGCGGACGGTGGACAGGCGGTGCGCGATGATCAGCGTGGTGCGGCCCTCCATCAGTCGCTCGAGCGCCTCTTGCACGAGGTGTTCGCTCTCGGCGTCGAGCGCGCTGGTGGCCTCGTCGAGGATGAGGATGCGCGGATCCTTGAGCAAGGCGCGCGCGATCGCGATGCGCTGCTTCTGGCCGCCCGACAGGCGCGCGCCGCGCTCGCCGACCGGGGTGTCGAAGCCCTCGGGGAAGCCGTCGATGAACGCCTCGGCGTTGGCGGCGCGGGCGGCGGCGCGCACCGCGTCGTCGCTGGCCTCGGGGCGGCCGTAGCGGATGTTCTCGGCGATGGTGGTCGCGAACAGGATCGGCTCCTGGCTGACGACGCCGATGTGGCGCCGCAGCGCGCGGGGCTCGAGCGCGCGCAGGTCGTGGCCGTCGATCGAGATCGCGCCGCCGTCGGGGTCGTAGAGCCGGCCGAGGAGCGCGGCCACGGTGGACTTGCCCGCGCCCGACGGCCCGACGAGGGCGACGACCTCGCCGGGCGCGACCTCGAGGTCGAGCCGGTGCAGCACGTCGAGCTCGGGCCGGGAGGGGTAGGCGAAGCGGACGCCGTCGAAGCGCACGCGCCCGTCGACCTGCGCGAGCACCTCGCCGCGCGCCGCCTCGAGCCCGGGCGCGCGGTCGAGGAGCGCGAACACGCGCTGGCTGGCGCCCGCGGCGCGCATCAGGTCGCCCCACAGCCCGGAGAGCGCGCCGAGCGACGCGGCGACGAGCGCGGTGTAGAGCAGGAACGCGGTGAGATCGCCCATCGTCATCACGTCCTGCATGACGAGGCTGCCGCCGTACCACACGACCAGCGCGACGGCGCTGTAGCCGGCGAAGCCCGCGACGCCGGTGAACACGCCGATCGCCAGCGCGCGCTGGGCGGCGAGGCGGTAGCTCTCGTGCACGGCCTCGCGGTAGCGGGCGACCTCGCCCGCCTCGCGCGCGAACGAGCGCACGGTGCGGATGCCCGCGAACGTCTCCTCGGCGATCTCGGTGCTGCGCGCGAGCGCGTCCTGCACCTTCGCCGAGATCCGCCGCAGCACGCGCCCGTACAGCGACGCGCTGACGGCGACGACCGGCACGACGGCGAGCGCGACGAGGGCCAGCACGGGGCTCATCCACAGCAGCATCGCGGTGCCGCCGATCGCGCCGAGCCCGAAGCGCAGCGCCATCGACACGTTCACGGTGACCGCGTTCTGCAGCACGGTGGTGTCCGACGCGAGGCGGTTGGTCAGCTCGCCGGTGCGCGTCTTGTCGTAGAACGCGATGTCCTGGGCGACGACGGACGCGAACAGGTCGCCACGCAGCCGCGCGACGACGCGCTCGCCCGCGACCGTGAACAGCCACGAGCGCAGCATCGAGAACACCGCCTGCACCAGGAACACGACGACGAGCACGCCCGCGGCGAGGTTCAGGTCGACCGGGCTCTCCGCCTCGATCACCGCGTCGACCATCCACTTCACCGCCTGCGGGAACACGAGCTGGGTGCTCGCCGAGACGAGCAGCGCCAGCGTGGCGATCGCGAGGAGCGAGGCCTCGGGCCGGGCGAGCGCGAGCACGCGGCGCAGCGGCACGGCTTGGCTGGACGCGGCGTCCTCGCCGTCGAGGAGCGGGGCTGGCGAGGACATGGGACAGGCTCCGGGCGAGCCCTCACCGTAAGCGCGCGGGGCGTCCGGGAAAGGGCCGGGCTGGATCCAGCGGGGCCCCCTCGCTATGACGGCCGCTCCCGGAGGAAGGCATGCCCGTCGACGTCAGCGAGTGGTTCGAGGGTTGTGAGGATCTGGCCGAGCGCAGCGTCAACGAGCTGGCGCGGGGCCTGGTCGGCAGCAGCATCCTGCGCATCGCGGGCGAGGTGAACACGCTCGCACGGCGCGGCGTGCCGGTGGCGAACTTCACCGTGGGCGACTTCGCGCCGCGCTGCTTCCGGATCCCCGACGCGCTGCGCGAGCGGATCAAGTCGGCGCTCGACGAGGGGCACACGAACTACCCGCCCGCGGTGGGCATCCCCGAGCTGCGCGAGGCGATCCGCGAGACCTACCTGCGCGAGCTCGGGCTCGACTACCCCGCCGAGTGCGTGCAGATCGGCTCGGGCGCGCGCCCGCCGCTGTACGCTGCGTTCGCCACCGTCGTCGCGCCGGGCGACAACGTGGTCTACCCGGTGCCGAGCTGGAACAACAACCACTACGTCTACCTCACCCGCGGGCGCGGGGTGCCGGTCGCCGCGAAGCCCGAGAACGGCTTCCTCGTCACCGTGGACGATCTCGCGCCGCACCTGAAGACGGCGCGCCTGCTGTGCCTGAACAGCCCGAGCAACCCGACGGGCACGGCGTTCGCCGCCGATCAGCTCCGCGCGATCTGCGACGCGGTGATCGACGAGAACCGCCGCCGCCGCGCGGTCGGTGATCGCCCGCTGCTCGTGCTCTACGATCAGGTCTACTGGGCGCTGACGTTCGGCGACGTCGTGCACCACACCCCGGTCGGGCTCGTGCCCGAGATGGCCCGCTACACGCTGTTCGTCGACGCGATCTCGAAGGCGTGGGCGGCGACGGGCCTGCGTGTCGGCTGGGGCGTGTACCCGCCGTGGATCCTCGAGCGCACCCGCCCGTTGCTCGGCCACATCGGCGCGTGGGCGCCGCGCCCGGAGCAGCACGCGACGGCGTCCCTGCTCCGCGACACCGAGGCGGCGTCCGCGTTCCTCGAGCCGTTCAAGCACGTCGTGCAGCAGCGGCTGGAGCGCCTCCGCGACGGCGTGCTCGCGCTGCGTGCCGAGGGTCACCCGGTCGACGCGCTGCGCGCCGAGGGGGCGATCTACCTCACCGTGAAGTTCGACCTGCTCGGGCGCCGCCTGCCCGACGGCCGCACGCTGTCGTCCGACGAGGACATCCGGCGCCTGCTGCTCGAGGACGCCGGCGTCGCGGTGGTGCCGTTCACCTCGTTCGGGCTGGCGCAGGACACCGGCTGGGTGCGGTTCTCGGTGGGTGCTGTGGACGACGCGGACGTCGACGGGGCGCTCGAGCGCCTGCGCGCGCTGCTCGTGCGCATCGCCTGACGATCAGCGGGCCTCGCCCACGCCGTCCAGCGTCGCGAAGTGCGGCTCGACGCCCAGCTCTTCGAGCAGGCGCGTCGCCTTCGCGCACCGGTCCAGGTACCACAGGATGTAGCGCACGTCGGTGTGGATCGACCGGGTCATGTCGGGGTCGAACATCCAGTCCGACGCGATCGACTCGTAGTTGCCGTCGAAGATCACGCCGACGAACTCGCCGCGCGCGTTCAGCGTGGCCGAGCCGGACGAGCCGCGCGCGGTGTCCAGCGTCGTCGTGAAGTTCACCGGCACGGTGCCCAGCCGCGGCGCGACCCATGGCCCGCGGTCACCCGACGCGATCGCGTCGAGCAGCTTCGCGGGCGCGTCGTAGGGGGCGTCGCCCGCCTTCGCGGCGAGCCCCTCGAGCGTGGTCTGGGGTGCTGCGATCAGCCCGTCGCGCGGCGCGTAGCCATCTACCTTGCCGATCGAGACCCGCAGCGTCTGGTTCGCGTCCGGGTAGTACACGCCGGGCGCGATCCGGCGACTCGCGACGAGGTAGCGCGGGCGCGCCTCCGGGTAGAACGCCTGCACCGCCTGGATGTAGTGCGGCTTGACCTCGCGCCAGTCGGCCTCGCGGGCGCGCTCCTCGGCGGCCACCCGCTCGCGGAACGGCGCCAGCGCCAGCGCCAGGCCAAACCACGGGTTCGACGAGCGCTGCAGGAACCACGCGGTGGTGCCCATCAGCGCGCGGCGCTCGTCGGCGTCGGCGAGCGCGAGATCGTCGTAGAGGGCGTCCAACTTCGCGTCGACGACCCGCTCCAGGTCGTCCTGCGGGCCGACGTCGAGCCAGTTCGAGAGCTCCGGGATGCGCTGGCCGGCGGGCAGCCGGGACAGGCGGAGGATGAAGTAGCGGAGCACGGCGCGGTCCACGCGTGGGTCGAAGCGTGGGTCCATCTGGTCGAGCTCGGCGGCGATCCGCGGGCGGTCGCGGTTCTGGAAGCCAGGTGCGCGGTCCTTGTCGGCCTTCTCGGCCTCTTGGGCGAGCTTCCAGATCCGCAGCGCCGCGTCCAGCAGGTCGACCTGCGTGGTCATCTGCCGCACGAGGTAGTCGCGCTCGGTGGTGGCGGCCTCCTCGGCCTGCAGGCGGTGGATGCGATCGAGCACCGTGCCCCACTCGGCCGAGCGCTCGGGGCTCCCCGCGATCCACCGCGCCAGGTCGCGCTCGAACTCCCAGCGCTCCGTCGCGGTGCCGGCGCGCCGGAGCTGATCTAGCGTCCCCTCGAAGTAGATGAGGTCGTTCGACAGGCTCATCAGGCGCGGGGCCAGCCGAGGGACCAGGCGGACATCGCGCTTCCCGAGCGCGTCGAGCACGCCCATCATGTCGCGGCGCACGCTCACGCGGACGGGCAGCGCCTCCTCCTGCGCGAAGTCGACCTCGGCGGCGCTGCGCCAGCGGTAGGACCACTGCGGGTAGCCGGCCACCATCACGAACTCGCCGGGCTCGACGCCCTTGGCGGACAGCGGCAGCCACGCCGCGGGGCGGTGCGGCACGTTGGCCGGATGGTTCGCGACGCTGCGGCTGGTCGGTGAGACATAGGCGCGCAGGAACGCGAAGTCGCCCGAGTGGCGGGGCCAGCGCCAGTTGTCCTGATCGCCGCCGAAGTAGCCGACCGCGCGCGGCGGCGCGTAGACCAGACGGACGTCGCGCAGCTCGAGCTTCGTGATCAGCTCGTACTCGGCGCCGTCCCCGTACTTCGCGACCTCGCAGTGCAGATCCTCGCTGCTCTCGCACCGCCGCACCAGCGCCTTGATGTTGTGCTCCACGCGATCCAGGCGCTCGGCGCCCGAGAGCCGTGCGGTGCCGGCGAGCACCTTGTCGGTGACCTCCTCGGTGGCCGTCGTCACCCGCACCACGACGTCGGGCCCGAGCCAGCGGTCCTGGCCGCGCTCGGCCGCGTAGAAGCCGTTCTCGAACAGGTTCTCGCCCTCGTGTGATGCGTACTGCAGCCCCTCGGTGATGCAGTGGTACGCGGTGGCGATCAGCCCGTCAGGGGACAGGAACGCGCCGCTGCACGTGCCGAGATCGACGATCGCGCCGAGCGGACGCGCCTTCGGATCGGCGAGCTGGGTGAGGGGGACCTGCAGCCCCAGCTCGCGGAGCTCCGCCGAGAGCTGGTGGAGCTGTGCCGGACGCCAATGCCCCTCGGAGGCGGACGCGGCGAGGGGCAGGGCGAGGGCGAGCGCGAACACGCGGCGCATGGATTCCTCCGGTCCGGGAGGCCCGATTGTCGACCAACGAGGGGGGCCTGTCCAGCCGGCGCGCGTCGAGCGCTGCGCGCGGATTGCGATCGTAGATCCCGTCTACTCTCGGGCGCGCGGTCCGGCCCCGCGCCGACGCCCGTCGCGCGCGGGGGGATCGCGCCGCGCGGCGCCGCGCCGCCCACGGCGCGCGGAGGGGTGGGGTGCCATCACCCGCATGGCGTATGCTCGGCCGCTGGCATGGCCGTTGCAGTTTCGACGCGACGTGCTCGCGCCCTCGCCCCCTGGAGACGCTGATGTCCTGGACCCGCTCCCTGCTTCTCACGGCGCTGCTCGCCGCCTGCTCCGTGCCCGATCTGTCCACGCTGCCTGGACTCGACGTGGCCCAGACCGAGAGCCCCGCCACCGAGGACTCGGGCATCCCGACCCAGCGCGGGTTCGTGGTGCGCGTTCGCCCGGTCGGCGCGAACGGCGTGCTGCCGAGCGAGCTGGTGGTGCGCGCCTCCGAGCCCGTGTTCGAGGTCGCGCAGGTGGGCGGCGCGCTCCCGTCGGGCACGATGCTCCGGGTAGAGCCGGAGACGCCCGGCGCGTGGACGGTCACCGACCTCGACACGCTGACGTTCCGTCCCGACGTCCCGCTCACGCCCGACACCGAGTACCGCGTGCGGATCAGCGCGCTCGGCACGGGCGAGCCCCGTCGCCCCGAGTCGCCGGGCGCGTGGGACGCGACGTTCCGCACGCCCGCGTTCGGCTTCCAGCGCATGGCGCTGCGCGAGCGCGATCCGCGCGCGAACCGGATCACCGTCGATCTGGTGTTCACCGGGCCGGTGCGCGTCGAGGACGTGAGCGGGCGCGCCACCTTCGGGCTCGGCGACACGGTCGTCCGCCCGTCGCGCCGGAGCGCGGGCCGCGACGCGAACGTGGTCGAGTTCAGCTTCACCGGGCGCGAGTTCTTCCAGGAGGTCCCGCTCACCGTCGCGCTGGGCGCCGGCGTGCCGATGTACCCGGCGCCCGGCGGCGGCGCCGTGCAGACCGCCGTGGTCGGCAACGGCCGCGTCGATCTGGCCGCCGGGCAGGCGATGACCATCAAGGGCGTGCAGGTGAAGGAGGGCGCCACCGGCTTCTACGTCGACGTGGTCTGTGACGACGACGCCGGCGGCGACAAGCGCTACTACTGGGATCGCGACACCTGGGAGGACTACCGGGTCTCGGAGCGGTGCGAGCTCTCGGCCGACGACGCGCGCCGCAGCATCCACTTCACCCCGGACGTGGCCTACACGCTCGCGCCGGGCCCGGTCGGCTTCCGGCTGTTCGGCGCGTTCGAGGAGGGCCAGTACGGGCTGCGCATGGACGCGGGCCTCCGCACCGTGGACGGCGGGATGCTCGGCGCCACCTACGACACCACCCTGACCGTGCCCGCGCGCAGCCCGTCGGTGAAGTTCGCCGCGAAGGGACGCTACCTGCCCCGCAGCGCGTGGGACGAGCTCGCCGTGGCGCACGTGAACATCGACGCGGTGGAGCTGACGATCCGCCACGTGCCCGAGGAGAACCTCGTGTTCTGGATGAGCGGCGACGAGCCGCTGGGCGCGCGCACGTCGAACGTCGTGCTGAAGAAGCGGATCCCGGTGCGCAGCCAGCCCGACGACGAGGTGACCACGTACGTCGACGTCGACGGCCTGGTCCCGAACGCCGGTCGTGGGCTCTACGAGCTCAAGGTGCACGGGCTCGTCGCGAAGGCTGAGGAGCCGGAGCGCGAGGTGGTCGAGGTGCAGGACACCGGGTGGAGCCCGCCGCGCGCGGATCAATCGGAGGAGGGGCCGACCGACGTGTCGCGGCTGCTGCTCACCGATCTGCAGATCATCGCGAAGCTCGCGTCGCCCGCGCCCGGCCAGGACTGGTCGCCGACGGCGCACGTCTGGGTGGTGGGCACGCACGACAACAAGCCGGTCGGCGGCGCGGACGTGCGCGTGGTGCGCGCGAGCGGTCAGTCGCTCGGCACCTGCCGCACCGATCCGATGGGCTTGTGCCTGGTCAAGCTGCGCCAGGACGCCACCGACGACTCGGGTCCGCTGGCGATCATCGCGCGCAAGGACGACGATCTGACCTACCTGAAGTTCGCGGACCTCAAGGTCGCGCTGGCCGACGACACGCACGGCATCGCGTACCTCGACGAGCAGCCCTACCGCGCGGCGGCCTACACCGAGCGCGGCGTGTACCGCCCCGGCGAGACCGCGCACGTCGTAGGCATCGTGCGCGACACGGCGAAGGGCTTCGTCGCCCCGAGCGCGCAGCTCCCCGTGGTCGCCAAGCTGTACGACCCGCGCGGAAAGGAGGTCCGCAAGCAGGTCGCGACGACGAACACCAGCGGCATGGTCGCGGTGGACTGGGCGTTCGGCGACTTCGCGACGACCGGCCGCTACCGCACCGCGCTCGAGGTCGCCGATCGCAACGTCGGCGAGGTCGCGTTCGCGGTCGAGGAGTTCGTGCCCGAGCGGATGAAGGTCGACGCGGCCATCGAGGGCGCGCACCGCATGGACGCGCCGGTGCCGGTCGCCGTCGCGGCGCGGTGGCTGTTCGGCGGCAGCGCGAGCGGGTCGAAGGTCGAGCTCTCGTGTCAGCTCGTGCCGGGCGGGTTCAAGCCGAAGCAGAACAAGACGTTCCACTACGGGTTGTCCGATCTCGAGACGGCGTTCGAGCGTCGCCCCGTCACCCTCGGCACGCTGTCCGGCAAGCTCGACGACGACGGGCGCATCACCCTGGACTGTCCGTCCGCCGGGCGGTCGGGCGGCGCGTTCGGTGCGGCCACGCTGGTCGCGCAGGCGGCGGTGTTCGAGGGCGACAGCGGGCGCACGACCGTCGGCGAGGCGCGCGCGCCGATCCACCCCGCGCCGTTCTACGTCGGCCTCTCCGGCAGCGCGGGCAAGATCGGCGTGGGCGACGCGCTGCAGGTCAGCGGTGTGGTCGTCGACTGGGACGGCGCGATCGCGCCGGCGGCTGCGCCCGAGGTCCAGGTCGAGCTGATGCGGCTCGAGGAGGAGTACGTCTACACCTGGGACGCGGCGAGCGGACGCCACCGCTACCGCCGCCTGCTGCGCCCGTCACAGGAGCAGGCGCGCTCGGTGCCGGTCAGTCAGGGCCGGTTCTCGATCACCCTCACCCCGGGCATGGACGCCGCCGGCTACCTCGTCGTCGCGACGGCGGGCGAGGCGCGCACGGAGCTGAAGGTCGACGGAAAGGGCCGCCGCTACTGGTGGTACGGCGACGAGTCCAGCGTCGACCAGACGCCCAAGCCCCACAAGCCCGGAGAGCTGGCGCTCGAGGTGCCCGAGGCGCTGAAGGTGGGCGAGAAGGTGACGGTGCGCACCGTCGCGCCGTACGCCGGCCGGATGCTGTTCACCGCCGAGACGCACGATCTGCTCACGCACAAGTGGGTGGACGTGGTCGCGGGACCGGTCGAGTGGACGTTCACCGCGCACGCGTTCGTGCCCAACGTCTACGTCGGCGCGCTGCTGATCAAGGATCCGCACCTCGAGTCGGCCGAGGCGTTCCTCCCCGACCGCGCGTTCGGCGTCGCCTCGGTGCGCGTGCGCCCCGACGCCTATGCCGACGGGCTGAAGATCGCCGTCCCCCGCGAGATCCGGCCGTTCAGCACCCTCGACGTCGAGATCGACGTGGGCCCGCAGAGCCAGCCCACGCACGTCACCGTGGCCGCGGTCGACGAGGGGATCTTGTCGCTGACGAAGTTCCAGAGCCCGGACCCGTTCGCGCAGATCTTCGCGCGGCGCGCGCTCGGCGTGACGACCTACGAGACGGTCGGCTGGACGCTGCTCGTGCCGCCGAGCGGCGCGGGGCGGACGACCGGCGGCGACGAGGGCCTCGCGGGCGCGGGCCGCGTGCAGATGGTCAAGCCGGTCGCGCTGTGGTCGGGGATCGTCGAGGTGCCGCGCTCGGGCAAGACGACGGTCTCGCTCGACGTGCCGGGCTACCGCGGCGAGCTTCGGGTGATGGTGGTGTCGGCGGGGCCGGAGAAGATGGGCCACGCCGACGCGCAGGTCACCGTGAAGGATCCGATCGTGCTCCAGACGACGCTGCCGCGGTTCCTGGTCGCGGGCGACGAGGCGCTGCTGCCGGTGTTCGTCAGCAACGCGAGCGGCAAGGCGCGCGAGATCGTCGTCGATCTCACCATCGACGACATCGAGCTCCCCGGCGAGAAGTCCACGGTGGCGCTCGGCGGCGACCGGCCCTCGCCGGTGGTGGTCACGAGTGACCGCCAGCAGCGGCTGAGCCTCGCCGACGGCGCGTCCGACACGGTGTTGTTCAGGGTGCGCGCCGATCGCGCGCCGGATGCGGCGCGGTTCCGGATCACCGCGAAGTCCGACGGGCTGCAGAGCTTCGAGGAGCTCGAGCTCCCCGTGGCGCGGCCCGAGGTCGACGTCCGCGAGACGACGCGCGTGGTGCTCGCGCAGGGCGCGACCGATCTCTCGGGCGCGCTCCAGGGCTGGGTGCCGGGCAGCGATCGGACGCGGGTGTGGGTGACGACCAACCCCTACGGGCCGGCGCTCAGCCACATCCGCGCGATGGTCCGCTACCCGTACGGGTGCATCGAGCAGACCACGTCGTCGACGCGCCCGCTGCTCTACGTGTCGACGATGCTCGACGCCGTCGACCCCGAGCTCGCGGCCGAGAGCCCGATCGAGGACATGGTGCGCGCGGGCGTGCAGCGGATCTTGTCGATGCAGACCGCCGCGGGCGGGTTCGCGTACTGGCCCGGCGGCTCGATGCCGAACTACTGGGGCACGGCGTACGCGACGCACCTGCTGCTCGACGCGAAGGACAAGGGGCACGCGGTGCCCGAGCCGGCGCTGCGCGACGCGCTGCAGTGGCTCGGCCGCGAGGTCGACAAGGTCGCGGGCACGTCGTCCGACGACTTCACCACCGCGTATGCGCACTATGTGCTCGCGCGGGGCGGTCAGGCGCGCACCGCGCAGGCCGAGACGCTGCTGAAGAACATGGCGTCGGGCACGAGCCGCTACAGCTACCGTGACCTCGCCGAGCCGCGCTATCTGCTGCAGGCCGCGATGTACCTCGGCGGCGATCGCCGCTACGAGGCCGAGCTGCGCAAGCCCGACACGTCGGACCTCACGAACAAGCGGCGCAACGACTGGACGTTCTGGTCCGACCTGCGCAGCCGGGCGTTCGTGCTGTCGATCTACCACGACCTGTTCGGCGCGCGCGGCGCCGAGGGCGAGGCGCTCGCCACCCTGGTCGGCAACGGCCTCGCGTCGCAGCGCAGCACCTACTACACGACGCAGGAGATGGGCTGGGGGCTGACCGCGCTCGGCAAGTGGGTGGGCGAGGGGCTCTCGGACCTGCCGAAGCCGACGCTGGTGGTCGATGGTCGGCGCCTCGAGCCCAACGCGGTGAAGTCGGGCGGCGGCGCGGACTACGTGTGGACCGTCGCGGGCCTGACCGGCGCGGGCGCGGTGTCCATCGACCTGCCGCGCACCGGCGGCAAGGCGGTGTACGCGGTCGTCTCGACGCAGGGCGTGCGCGCGCAGGGCACGCCCGCGCTCTCCGAGGGGCTGTCGATCACCCGCACGTTGGTCGGCGGGGACGGCCGCTCGCTCGGCGCGGACCACAAGCTCGGCGATCCGGTGTTCGTGCGGGTGTCGATCCGCAACGACACCGGGAGCACGCAGCAGAACGTCGCGCTCGTCGACCGGATCCCCGCCGGGTGGGAGATCGAGAACCCGCGACTGGGTCGGGGTACGCGCCCCGACTGGCTGGACGACGGCAAGCTGTGGAGCGTCGACCACATGAACCTGCGCGACGACCGCGTCGAGGTGTTCGGCACGCTGTCGCGCGGCGAGACGCGCGAGGTCGTCTACCAGGTCCGCGCGGTCACCGGCGGCACGTTCACCCACCCGGCGACGACCGCCGAGGTGATGTACGACCCGCAGATCCGCGCGCGGACGTCGCCGTCGCGGATCAAGGTCGCGACGCCGTGGGACGGGAGCTGAGATGGGCGTCCGGCGCCGCGCGGCGGTCGCCGGGCTGGCGCTCGCGGCGCTCGCGGCGGCGGGCGCCTGGGCCGCGGCGGCCTGGGTGCCGCTGCCGGAGCGGCTGTGCGCGCCCGGCTCGACCGCGGTGCTGTATCGGGACGGCGGGCCGGCGTGGGTGGAGCTCGCGCCGGACGAGCGCTGGCGGTTGCCGGTGGCGGTCGAGGACGTCGACCCTGCCTACGTCTCGGCGCTGCTGCGGCTCGAGGACAAGCGGTTCCGCGCGCACCCGGGCGTCGACCCGATCGCGCTGGCGCGCGCCATCGGGCAGAACCTCGGCGCCGGGCGCGTCGTCTCGGGGGCGTCCACGCTGACGATGCAGCTCGTGCGGGTGGTCGAGCCGCGCCCGCGCACGCTCACGTCGAAGGGCGTCGAGGGGCTGCGCGCCGCGCAGCTCGAGGCGCGGCTGTCCAAAGACGAGATCCTCGCCGCGTACCTGACGTTCACGCCGTTCGGCCGGAACATCGAGGGGGTGGAGGCGGCCGCGTGGGCCTACTTCGGCCACTCGGCGCGGCACCTCGACGCGGTGGAGATCGCCACGCTGCTCGCGGTGCCGCAGAGCCCGAACTGGCGCTATCCCTCGCCCGAGAACGCGGAGCGCCTGCGGGTGGCGCGGGACGCGATCGCGGATCGGCTGCTCGTCGAGGGCGCGATGCCAGTCGGCGAGGGCGCGGCGCGGCGCGCCCCCGAGGACGTGCTCGCCCAGGTGAAGGCGGCGCCGGTGCCCACCGCGCTGCGGCCGGTGCCGCGCGACGTGGCGCACGCGGCGGCGTGGCTGCGCGGTCACCAGCGCGATCCCGAGCTGCCGACGACGCTCGATCGCGGGGTGCAGGCGCGCGCCGAGGCGATCGTGGCCGCGCAGCGCCAGGAGCTCGCGGCGCGGGGCATCCGCCACGTCGCGGTCGTGGTCGTCGACCACGCCGACGCTGAGATCCGCGCGCTGATCGGCGGGTTCGACTTCTGGGAGGGCACGACCGGGGCGCAGATCCCCGCGTTCACGGTGGCGCGCAGCCCGGGCTCGACGCTCAAGCCGCTGATCTACGCGCGGGCGATCGACCAGGGCCTGGCGCTTCCCGAGCGGCTGCTGCCCGACATCCCGGTCCGCTACGGCACGTATGCCCCGGACAACTACGACGGCAGCTACGACGGCGTCGTGCGGCTCGAGGACGCGCTGTCGCGCTCGCTGAACGTCCCGTTCGTGAACCTGCTCGGCGACGTCGGCGTCGAGCCGTTCCTCGCCGATCTGCGCGCGATGGGGGCGCGCAGCCTGAACGGCCGGCCCGGGCACTACGGGCTCTCCGCGGCGGTCGGCGGCATCGAGCTCAGTCCCCTCGACCTCGCGTCGGTCTACGCGACGCTGGCGCGGCAGGGCCGCCACGCGCCGCTCACCCTGACGCCGCGCGCGTCGGCGCCGCGAGAGCGCGTCGTATACGCGCCGGGCGCGGCGTTCCTCACCGGGCGCGCGCTCCAGCTCAAGGATCGGCCCGACTTCCCCGATCGGCACCTGATCTCGAGCGCGCCGCGACGCATCCAGTGGAAGACCGGCACCTCGTTCGGCAACCGCGACGCGTGGGCGGTCGGCTCCGGGCGCCGCTACACCGTCGTCGTGTGGCTCGGGAACCTCGACCAGACGCCGTCGTCGCACCTCATCGGCGCTTCCGCGGCGGGGCCGATCCTGTTCGATCTGCTCGAGGCGCTCGACGACGGCGCGACCGGGCCCGAGCCCGCGCCGCCGGCCGATCTGATCGAGGTCGAGGTGTGCGCGCTCTCGGGGCACCTCCCCACCGACGCGTGCCCGCACCGCGCGAAGGCGCTGGCGCTCCAGACCCGCGTGCCCACCGGCACCTGCCCCTACCATGTAGGCGTCGAGGTCGAGGTCGCCACCGGGCAGGCGGTGTCGCCGGACTGCCGCGCAGGGCGCGAGACGCGGGTGGAGTCGTTCGTGCTGTGGCCCGCCGCGGTGCGGCGCTGGCTGCACGACCGGCACCGCTGGCAGCCGAGCCCGCCCGTGCTCGCGGCGGGCTGCGCGCCGATCGCGGCCGGCGGCGGGCCGCGCATCCTGTCGCCGGGGCCCGACGAGGTGTTCCTGCTGCTGCCGGGCGTCGCCGCCGCGGATCAGGAGATCCCGCTCGAGGCCGAGAGCGGCCGCGCGGACGCAGCCCTGCACTGGTATGTCGGCGGCGCGTGGATCGGCACCGCGCGCGCCGAGGAGCGGCTGTGGTGGGCGCCCGCGCCCGGCGTCCACGACGTCGTGGTCATGGACGATCTGGGGCGCACGCACACCGCGCGGCTCGACGTCCGCGACGGGCGCGTCGCGCGCGCCGCGCGGTAGGCTGCGCGCCCGCGCACCGTCGCGCGGGCGCGCGAGTCCGGGACTACCAGCTGTACTTGGTGACCGAGCCCGCGGTGATCGTCGCGGACACGCCCAGCCCGTAGTCGGCGGGGACCGCCTCGCCGTTGACCGACAGACCACCGGAGAGCTCACAGTCCGCGAACCGACCGACGGCCTGCTGGCGGACGAGCCCGTTGGGGCCCCGATGCATGTTCGTGTTCTGACCCTGGCTGATGACGCCGTTCGGCGTGAGCGTGAGGTCGAGGGCGTAGGGCACCTCGACGGACTCCCAGTAGCACTCGTAGTAGCCCTCATCGGTCCAGCAGTACTCGTGGATGTTTCCGTCCGGGTCGATCCACTCCTCGCAGATCTCCTCGCCGGACCCCTCGAAGAACTCACATCCGAGGAAGATCTCGCTGTAGGCCACGCCTGCCGCCTGGATCTGCGCGCCCTTCGTGCCGTTCAGGCTCAAGGTGGCGTCCGTGACGTCGGTGCAGAAGTACAGGGAGCTGGACGTACACCAGTTCTCGCTGCTGTGGCACAGGTAGCCCCCGTTGGCGGACCACCCGTTTGGTCCGCGCAGCGTCTCGGACGAGAAGGCGACGTAGGTGTCGGTGTAGCCGCAGTCGTCGAACGAGCCGAAGATCGCCTCGGCGATGTCTCCGCGGATACGCAGGGTCTCGACCTGCGGCGGTGCCGCCTGAGCGGTCGCGGTGGTGAACAGGGTAACGAACGGCGCGAGCAGGACGAAGCGCATCATCGAGAGATCCCCCAGGAGGTGGCGGCGAATGAGATTCTCGGTACATCAGTGAGAATCGCGCGCGAACTAGCACGGGGCTCCGGGTGTGTCACCAGTGATGCAATACGATTTGTTTGTTTGGGTTGATTGCATTTTTTGGATTGAATCCCACGGCGGGGCGTGCCCGCTGGCACCACCTTCGGCGCGCGCCGGTTAGGGGCGCTTCCGCAGGAGGCAAGATGGACGTGATCGGCGTGATCGGTGCGGGCACGATGGGGCACGGGATCGCCCAGGTGTCTGCGATGGCGGGCTACGAGGTGCGGCTCTACGACGCCTCCCCGGCGGTGGTCGCAGACGGGCTCGCGAAGATCGCGGCCAACCTCGACGCCGGCATCGCGCGCGGCAAGGTCACGCAGGACGAGCGTGACGCGGCGCTCGCGCGGCTGCGCGCCGCGACCTCGATCGCGGAGCTCGCGGAGGGCGCCGACCTCGTGATCGAGGCGGTGCCCGAGCGGCTCGCGCTGAAGCAGGCGGTGTTCCAGGAGGTCGCGGCGCACGCGCCGGCGCGCTGCATCCTCGCGACGAACACCTCGTCCCTCTCGGTCGGCGCGATCGGCTCTGCGCTCGACGATCCGGGCCGGGTGATCGGGGCGCACTTCTTCAACCCGGTGCACATCATGGCGCTGCTCGAGATCGTCGTCGCCGACACGACCCGCGCCGAGGTGCTGGACGCGCTGCGCGCCTATGGCGCGCGCATCGGCAAGGACGCGATCGTCGTCCGTGACGCGCCCGGCTTCGCGACGTCTCGCTTGGGGGTCGCCCTCGGGATGGAGGCGATCCGCATGGTCGAGCAGGGCGTCGCGTCCGCCGAGGACATCGACAAGGCGATGGTGCTCGGGTATCGCCACCCGGTCGGGCCGCTGCGGCTCACCGATCTGGTGGGCCTCGACGTGCGGATGCATATCGGCGAGTACCTGGCGAAAGAGTTGGGGAACCCTTCGTTCGAGCCGCCGGCGCTGATGCGCCGGATGGTCGCCGACGGCAACCTCGGCAAGAAGACCGGCAGCGGCTTCTACGACTGGAGCTAGAGCGCCGGGCAGAGAACACGACCCGTTCCCGCGCGGCCGCCTCGGACTCCCTTGCCTCAACCGTGGGCCGGCCGTCCCAACTCCCCGACCAAGGCCGTGGGCCGGCCGTCCCGGCCGGCCGCCCCAGCTCCCTTTGCCCAAGCCGTGGGCCGGCCGTCCCGGCCGGCCGCC
>CAYQSE010000005.1:28226-31330 GCA_964419905.1 uncultured Enterobacteriaceae bacterium | reverse complement strand
GGCCGCCCCAGCTCCCTTTGCCCAAGCCGTGGGCCGGCCGTCCCGGCCGGCCGCCCCAGCTCCCTTTGCCCAAGCCGTGGGCCGGCCGTCCCGGCCGGCCGCCTCAGCTCCCCTTTCAAAGCCGTGGGCCGGCCGTCCCGGCCGGCCGCTCACGCGTAGCCGATCGCGACGGCGATCCCGACGAAGATCGCCGACAGCGCGAGGAGCTGGGCGAAGAGCGGGAGCACGAACCGCATCCACCGGTCGTAGGGCACGTCCGCCATCAGCAGCATCGCCATCAGCGTCCCCGAGGTGGGGATGACGATGTTCGCGAAGCCGTCGCCGCATTGGAACGCGAACACCGCGGTCTGCCGGGTGATCCCCAGCAGATCGGCGAGCGGCGCCATGATCGGCATCGTCACCGCCGCCTGGCCCGAGCCCGACGGGATGAAGAAGTTCAGGACCGTCTGGAACAACAGCATGCCGATCGCGCCGACGGTGGGCGCGAAGCCCTCGAGCGAGCGCGCGGCGACGAGCACGAGCGTGTCGAGGATCTGCCCGTCGGTCATCACGACGACGACGCCGCGCGCGACACCGACGACCAGCGCGGCGACGACCATCTCCTCCATGCCCCGGACCGCAGCGGTGGTCGTCCGCTGCATCGACAGCCCGCCGATCGCGGCCGCGAGCAGGCCCATGAGCAGGAAGCCGCCGCCCATGTCGGCGAGCCACCAGCCCGACGCCTGCACGCCGTACAGGATGCCGGCGAACACGAGCGCGCTGGTCGCGACGATCACGAGGTGGCGGCGCGAGAACGCGGCGATCTCGGTGGCCTCGGGGACGGCGTGCGCGGGCACGTCGGCGACGAGCGAGGTGGATGGATCGCGGCGGACGCGCGCGCCGTAGCGCAGGATGTGCACCAGCGTCAGCGTCATCGCGAACGCGAAGAACACCATGCGGAACCGCCACCCGCTGTTCAGCGGCAGCTCGGCGATGCCCTGCGCGATGTTCACGGTGAACGGGTTGGTGGTCGCCGCGGCGAACCCGATGCTGCCGCCGAGGATCACGATGGACAGCCCGAACAGGCGGTCGTACCCGAGGCGCTGCGACAGCAGCAGGAAGATCGGCACCAGCGGGATGAACTCCTCGCCCATCCCCAGCGTCGAGCCGCCGATGCCCATCAGCACCGTGACCACGACGATCAGCGCCATCGTCGAGCCCGCGAACACCTCCATCAGCTTGTTCAGCGACGCGTTGATCGTGCCCGTCTCGCGCAGGATGCCGAACACCGCCCCCATCACGAAGATGAAGAAGATGATGTCGGCGGACTGCTCGAGCCCGCGCGGGATCGCGGTGAGGAAGCCGCGCAGCCCGACCGGCGCGGCCATGCCCTCGGGCGTGGGCGCCGACGCGAGCAGCAGCGCGTCGAGGCTGCGGTGCTTCTCGAGCACCTCGTAGCTGCCGGGCACCACGAGGTTGCGCGTCAGCCCGCCCACGGTGGTCTCCTGGCGCGCGAACGAGCCGGAGGGGACCACCCAGGTGAGCAGGGAGAACGCCGCGATCACCATGGTGAGCAGGGCGAAGACGTGCGGGACGCGCATCGAGGACTCCGTGGCCGGGGGCCCAGCCTGCCACAGTCGGCGTGTTAGAGAGGCAGGGATATGGCCTCTGCGCGCGCCCGCCTCCGCGACATCTACGCCGCCCTCGACGAGGCGCCGTCGTACGCGGCGTGGCGTGCGGCCGCCGAGGCGCACGACGCGCTCACCGGGGCGGCGGCGTGGCGCGACGACGACGAGAGCCCGCACTACGAGTCCGCGGCGCTGTGGCGCGCGATCCGCCAGTGGCGGCAGCAGCGGCACGCCGGCGACGCGCTGTCGCTCGCGCTGACGCTCACCGAGGATCTCTACCGGCACGGCCACGAGATCGCCGCCCCGGACCTCTACGACACCGCGATGGCGGGGCCGAAGCGTCTGGTCGAGCGCTTCCTCGACGAGGCCGAGGCGAGCCTGCGGTGGCTCGCCGCGGTCGACGTGCCGGGCGTGCCCCCTGCCGAGAAGCGCGTCCGCTTCGAGACGGCGTGGCGCGTGTTCGGGCGCTCGGCGCTGATGCTCTCGGGCGGCGCGACGCTCGGCTTCCACCACCTCGGCGTGGTCAAGGCGCTGCACGAGGAGGGGCTGCTCCCGCACATCCTGTCGGGCGCGAGCACCGGCGCGATGATCGCGGCGGGCATCTGCGCCCGGAACGACGCCGAGCTGAGCGAGATGTTCGCGGATCTCGATCAGCTTCGCCTCGACGGGCTCGCGCCGGTCGGGCTGCGCGACGCGCTGCGGCAGGGCGCGCTACTCGACCCCGAGCGCCTGCGCGAGGTGCTGCGACACAACATCGGCATGGCGACGTTCGCCGAGGCGTTCGCGCACAGCGGGCGGGTGCTGAACATCTCGGTGTCGCCGACGCACCACCGGCAGAAGCCGCGCCTGCTCACGCACCTGACCACGCCCGACGTGCTCGTGCTCAGCGCCGCGGTCGCGTCGAGCGCGCTCCCGGGCCTGTTCCCGCCCGCTCAGCTCGAGGCGCGCGGCCCAGACGGTGTGATCGGGCCGCACATCCCCGAGGAGCGCTGGGTCGACGGGTCGCTGCACGGCGACCTGCCGAAGATGCGCATGGCGCGGCTGCACAATGTGAACCACTTCATCGTCAGCCAGACCAACCCGCACGTCCTCCCGTTCGTGCAGCACCACGGTCGGCGGGGGCTGACGCCCGCGGTGACGGGCCTCGTCAGCGCGACCGTGCGCACCCAGGGCGCGCTCGTCGCCGACCTCGCGCACCGCGTGCAGCGACAGGGGCGCGGGCCGCTGAGCGCGATCTCGGATCGCGCCTACGCGCTGTTCACGCAGGAGTATGGCGGCGACATCGACCTGCACCCGCGCTTCCGCTTGGATCTGTACCGCAAGGTGGTCAGCAACCCGACGCCTGCGGATCTGCGCCAGTTCGTGCGCGGCGGCGAGCGGAGCGTGTGGCCGAAGATGGAGCAGATCCGCCAGCAGACGCGCATCGGGCGCACGTTCCGCGACTGCCTCGCCCAGATGGCTGCCGCGCCGGAGCCGTAGCCTCGTGGCTCGGCCGTC
>CAYQSE010000005.1:23023-28126 GCA_964419905.1 uncultured Enterobacteriaceae bacterium | reverse complement strand
CCGGCCGAGCGTGCGGTCGATGCGCCCGCGGCCGGCCGGGACGGCCGGCCCACGACCTGTCTGTACCTGCGCCCATGTTTTTGAACTGTGGCTCGGCCGTCCCGGCCGAGCGTGCGGTCGATGCGCCCGCGGCCGGCCGGGACGGCCGGCCCACGAACCCCACGCGCGCTCACGCGCCGCAGGCCGCCTCGAGCTCGGTGAGGGCCTCGCCGGCGTAGACCGCGAGCCGCTGGAGGTGGGGCAGGACCTCGCGGCAGCCGATGAACCCGAAGTTCAGCGTGCCCGCGTAGCTGTTCAGGGTGATGTTCAGGCCGTAGCCGTGGAACGGGATCGACAGCGGGTAGGCGGCCTCGAGCCGCGCGCCGCGGAAGTACAGCGGCTCGCTCGGGCCCGGCACGTTCGAGATCACGAGGTTGAACGACGGCCGCACGCGGCCCGCGGTGCCGGTGGCGAGCTGGAAGGTCAGCGGCGCCATCATCAGCGCGCTGTACTGGAGGATCAGGCTGCGCGGCAACCCTTGGAGCTGCGCCTTCGCGCGCGCGGTCGACGCGATGATGCGGTCGAGGCGGTCCGCCGGATCGGCGACCTCGGTGGCGAGCGACGCCATGATCGCGCCGACCGCGTTGCCGCCGCCGGGATCGTCCGCGGGCCGGATGTTGACCGGGAGCATCGCGATCAGGGGATCGTCGGGCAGCGCGTTCAGATCGAGGAGCAGGCGCCGCAGCGCGGTGCCGCACAGCGCGAGGGCGACGTCGTTGAGGGTGCCGCCCGAGATGCGCGCGACGCACTTCAGCCGCTCGACCGCGAACGACTGGGTGGCGAAGCGGCGGTTGCGGCTGATCCGTCGGTTGAACAGCGTGTTCGGGGCGCGGATCGGCGTCGCGAGCTCGGGATCGTGGCGCCACAGCGCCTTGCCGAGCCGCCCGATCGCGCGCCACAGCTTCGGCGCGCCGTCGACCTGCTCACGCGCGAGCCCGAGCAGGGCGGGCAGCGTGGCGACCGGCTCGCCGACCGACGCGCGCTCGCGGACGCGCGGCTGCGCGAAGTACATCGCGGTGTCCCGCACCGACGGGTCCTTCTCGAAGCTCGTCGCGAGCACGCGCATCGCGCTGAACCCGTCGAGCAGCGAGTGGTGCACCTTCGAGTACATCGCGAACCGCCCGCCGCTGAGCCCCTCGATGAAGTGGAGCTCCCACAGCGGTCGGTGGAAGTCCATCTGGTGACTGTGCAGGCGCGACACGAGGATGCCCAGCTCGCGCTCGTCGCCGGGCGAGGGCAGGGCCGAGCGGCGCACGTGGTAGCCGAGGTCGAAGTCGCGATCGGGCACCCACCGCTGCAGCGGGCTGGTGAGCATCTCGGGGTGGCGCAGCTTGAGGTCCCACGGCGATTCGACGCCGGGCAGGTCACGCAGCTCCTCCATCAACCCGCGGAGGAAGTCGGGCGGCGCATCGGGCGGCGGGGTGAACGGGAACAGCCCGCCCACGTGCATCATCGACTCGCGCGACTCCGCGGCCAGGAAGATCGCGTCGGTGATCGTGACTCGTCGGCCCGCCATGCGCGGGACGTTATCACGGCCACGAGAGGCGGACGCGCGGGCGCCGCTCACAGCGGCGTGCGCCAGTCCGCGTGGCCGGTGCGTGGATCGACGCCGAGCAGGAAGTGATCGCCCACGTCGCGTGCGTCCTTCGTGCGCACGACCCACAGCACGAGGCGCCCGTGCGCCAGCGTGGCCCAACGCACGACGAAGCCGTGGCGGGATGCCTCGCCGAGCCAGTCCGCCTCGCCGCGCGTCCACCGGTGGCCTTCCGCCGCGGACACCGCGGCCACCTGCTCGCGCGACGTGCCGTCGCGATCCTCGAGGAAGCGCACGAACACGTCTTCGGGGGGGAGGGTGATCGCGTCGCCACCACAGAGGAACACGCCTTCGAGGAAGCCCTGATGGGGCGTCTCGATCTCGGTCATCTCCAGCGCGTCGCGCCGCCACGCGACGCGGAGCGCGGGGCGGCGGCTGCGCCCGTCGAGCTGGGCGATGCGACCCGACGGCAGCGCGATCGTCCCGGCGCTGCACGTCCGAGGGCTCATCCCGAGCGTGGGGGTGCCCAGAACGGGCGTGTCGTGGTGCATCCGCACCAGCGTCTTCAGGTCGGCGTCGAGATCCCACAGGAAGCCGTCGCGCGCGAGCAGGCGCGTCGAGGTGGTCTCGGAAGGAAACGCGACGTCCGCGACGTCGTCCGGTGACAATGCGCCACGCGAGGTGAGCAGGTCGGAGAGCCGCCCGATCGTCTCCAGGCTCGGCAGCGCGGCCACGAAGAGCCGCTGGGGTGTGCTCCCGCCGATCCACAGCTGTCCGGGCCGGTGCGCGCGGATCGTCTCGTCGCGAAACGACAGGCGCTCCCCGGTGATCTCCCCTGTCGCGAGGTCGACCGCGAGCAGCCGCCCGACGTTGACCTCGGGCGTCTCACCGTTGCGCTGTCGCAGCGACGACCGGACGAGCAGCAGATCGCGCCCCTGGTCATCGACGCGGACCATCTGCTGGATCCGCCACATCGGCGCGCGGACCCACGGGCGCTCGACCCACATCTCGGGGCCCATCAGGTGCGGGAGCGCGACCATCGCGGCGATGATCGCAACGAAGGCGCCCGCCGCCGCGATCCCCCACAACGCTCCGTGCTTCTCGGCCATGTGCGTCCTCCGGACAGCGCGCGCCCATCATGCCAAATGCGCGCGCCTTCACCACACCGGGCAGCCCGATCGCCCTGCCGTCGCCGCCGCCGCCATGCCGGCGAGCACGTCGGGGATGCCCCGCGCGGCGAACGTGGCGGCCATGCGCTTCGGGATGGCACCCCCCGGATCCGACGCGGTGCTGTACTCGACCAGCGTGTGCGTCCCCTCCACGTCGATCAACAGCCACGAGCCCCGCGTCTCGACGGGATGCACGCCCTTTGCCGTCCATTCCTGGGCGGTCGGTGAGTCCACGGTGAAGTCCCCGTTCGTGGCCCAGCGCTGCTCGCGGACGCGCCCCTGGGTCCGCTCGGCGATCGCGTCGTTCGCCCAGGTGTCGTTGACCCACCACCGGTCGGCGATCCAGGGCACCTCGACGAACTGGAACACCCGACGGGGCGACGTGCACGGCGCCCCCGACAGGATCTCGGCGTACGCGGTGCGCGTGTAGGCGACCTTGCCGACGTCGTCTGCCAGCGCGGCCCAGTATCGCCCGATGGACACCTCGAACAATCCGATGCCCCACGCCAGGGGAACGGCGGCCCCCTCGATCTCGATGAGGCCGCTGAGGGGCTCCGCCCGCTCGAGCAGCGTCGCGTAGGTCTCGGGCGGGTGCGCCGGCGCTTCGGTGTCCAGGCGCAGCGCGCGCAGCGCGGCGGTCTCGGCGACCCGCGCGAGCAGGGCCTCGGGCGACACGGCGTGCGCTGCTGCGATGGTGAACCACAGGAACAGCGCCGCCTCCCCGATCGACATCCCACGCTTCTCCTCATAGTGACAGGCGATGCAGCCTGCTGCCAGTCGCCTCTCCCCGTGGCCCTGGACCGCCCTCACCGCCACGGTGGGGGCGCTCGTCGTGTACGCCGCGCTCGCCGCCGCGGGGTGGCCCGGCGCGGCGAGCCCGTGCCTCGCGGGCGCGCCGTGCTGGTGCGAGACGCCCATCCCCGGGTGGGTCCGCGAGCCGTGGAACACCGCCTCCAACCTGCCCGTGTTCGCGGCGTCGATCTGGGTGGGCTGGCTCGCGGGGCGCGCGACGGGGGCGCGCGAGGTCGCCATCCTGCGGGTGTTCTCGTACGCGCTGTGGGTGCAGGCGGCGGGGGCGATGTTCTTCCACGGTGCGCTCACGGCGTGGAGCCAGAGCGCAGACCGCACCTCGATCCTGATGGTCTGGGGGGCCATCCTGTGCACCAGCCTGGTGCGCCTGGGTGTGCTGTCCGTGGCGCGGCTGCCGCTCGCGGTGGGGGCGACCTCGGCCGCCGCGCTGCTCTACGTCGTGGGCCTCGGCCTCGACGTGAATGTGGGGGGCCTGACCTGCCTCGGCACGTTCTTCGCGCTCGAGATCCTGCTCGCGACGCGCCCGGGGCGGCCCGCGAGCCCCGTGTACTTCCGGGCCGCGGTCGGGCTGTTCGTGGTGAGCCTCCTCGCCTGGGCGATGTCGATTCCGGGCTCGCCGCTGTGTGACGCGCCCGTATCGCCGCACGCCGTGTGGCACCTCGCCGTCGGGGGAGCGGTGACCTGCCTGGCCCGGCACGCCGCTTCGTGGCGCGCCGGGTCGGGTTAGGCGAGCGGGAGCCGCGCAGGACGACGATGCCGACCGAACAGCCCAACAACCCGCTGCACGGGGTCACCCTGCAAGCCCTCCTCGAAGCCCTGGTCGCCCGCCACGGCTGGGCGGGGCTCGCCGAGCGCGTGCCGGTGAAGTGCTTCCAGAACGAGCCGTCGATGGGCTCCAGCCTCGCGTTCCTCCGCAAGACGCCGTGGGCGCGCGCGAAGGTCGAGGCGCTCTACGTCGAGCTGGCCCGCAAGCAGCGGCGCAACCGGCAGCGCGCCGAGCGGCGAGCGCACGGCGAGCGGGTCGACGCGGACTCCGCCGCGTTGGCGGACACCGAGGGCGTCGCGGCGGCGTCCCTCGACGAGCACCCCGGCGTCGCCGCCCTTCGCGCCGCGCCGAGGCACGCCGCCCGTCCGGTGCTGAAGGTGCTCACCACGCCCCTGCTCGAGACGCTCCTCCAAGACGGTGTGCTGGCGGGCGCGCCGGTCGATCTGGCCGATGGCTTCGTCCACCTGAGCGCGCCCGAGCAGGTCGAAGAGACGCTCGCCCGACACTTCGCGGGCCAGCGCGACCTGTGGCTGGTGACGCTCGACGCAGCCACCCTCGGCGACGCGCTGCGCTGGGAGCCGTCACGCGGCGGGGCGCTGTTCCCGCACCTCTACGCGCCGCTGCGCTGGTCGGACGTCGTCGCCGTCGCGCGCCACTTGGCCCCCGCCGGCGCTGCACGGCCGACGGGGATCTAGCCGAGCACGGCAGACGTGGCGAAGTTCGTGTCGAGTGGATGGGATGCCGGCCGGGACGGCCGGCCCACGTCTTGGGTGGCGGGTCGATGG
>CAYQSE010000005.1:0-22923 GCA_964419905.1 uncultured Enterobacteriaceae bacterium | reverse complement strand
CGTCAGCGTTGCGTGGTCACGGCCGGCCGGGACGGCCGGCCCACGTCTTGGGTGGCGGGTCGATGGCGTCAGCGTTGCGTGGTCACGGCCGGCCGGGACGGCCGGCCCACGTCTTGGGTGGGGGCGCCTAGAACCGAAAGGTCATGGGGTAGGCGAAGGTCTCGCCGTCGGGCAGGTCGTGCGGGGGGAACGCTGCGTAGGTGAGTGTGTCGCGGACGCACGCGACCATCTCGGCGGGGAGGCCGCCGTCGTCGGTCACGCGCACGGCGGACACCGTCCCGCCGCACGCGACGGTGACCTCGACCGTGATCGTGCCGCTCGGCGAGGCACCCTCGGGCGCGCAGCGCAGCGTGTTCGGGACGAACTCGCGCATCACGGCGGCCACCGTGTCGTGCCCGAGGCCTCGGCTGGCCACCACGCCCTCGTCGGCCATCCCGGCGTCGGTCGGTGGTGGCAGGCACGGGCGAGGCTTCGGCATCGACAGGCCGCCGAGCACCTTCGGTGCCGCCTTCTTCGTTCCTGAGGGCCGCGGCGCGGGCGCGGCGACCGGGGCCTCGGGGGGCGGCGGCTCGGGCGCGCAGCCCGCGAGGGCGCCGACGAGCAGCCAGGTGAAGATCCGCATTCGTGCCTCTCCGCGCGATGGACGCGTCGCGATCAGAACAGCAGTCGGCTTAGCGCGCCGCGCCACTTGGCGGTGATGGGGGACTGCGCGCCGAGGATGTCGAACAGGCGCAGCATCTCCTTGCGCGCGCCGTCGTCCCGGTACTTGCGGTTCGAGCGCACGATCGCGAGGAGCTGGGCGAGGGTGTCGTCCCACGCGCCGCGGGCGGCATGGGCGCGCGAGAGCGACCACCGCGCGTCGAGGTCGTCGGGCGCGGCCTTCACTCGGGCCGCGAGCGCGTCGAGATCGAGCGCCGCGCCATCGAGCCGCAGGGTCAGCGCGTCGACGACCCGGCGAAGCGCGGGGTCGCTCGGCGTGCCGAGGTCGGCCAGCGCCGCCCGCGCGGCGTCGACCTCGCCTCGCTGCGCGAGGATCGACGCGAGCGACAGGGTCGCCTGTGCGGCGTCGGGGCGTTCGGCGAGCACCGCGCGCACGGCGGCCTCGGCGCCGTCCAGATCGCCCGCCTCGGCGAGCGCCTTGGCGCTCCGGAGCGCCTCCTTCACCGGATCCTTCACGAACCCGCCCAGCCACGACCGGACCTTCGGCTCGGGCTGCGCGCCGACGAAGGCGTCGACCTCGGCGCCGTCCACGAACGCCTTCACCGCGGGGATGCCCTGCACGCCATAGCGCTGGGCCAGCTCGGGGTTCTCGTCGACGTTGACCTTCACCAGCCGCCACGCGCCGTCGGCTTCCGCGGCGAGGCGCTCGAGCGTGGGCCCGAGCGTGCGGCACGGCCCGCACCACGGCGCCCAGAAGTCGACCACCACCGGTGCTGCGGCCGACGCTGCGAGCACGGCCTCATCGAACTTTCCGGCCTCCAAATCGGACACGGCTGCTTGGGTCATCGTTTGCGCCCTCCGGTGGTCGCCTTACAGGGCCTCAATGTAGGCGCGCAGGGCGCCTCGACTACTGCTGGAGCGCGCGAAGTGGATACCGAGACCCTCAAGACCTGGTACGACATGGCCTTCCCCTTGGTGCGCGGCGCCCTCCTCGGGATCCTCATCGTCGGCGCGGGCTGGCTCGTGAGCAAGTGGGCGAACCGCTTGATCACCAACGCGTCGTCCAAGGCGAAGCTCGACGAAGCGCTGGCGCGGTTCTTCGGCAACATCGCGCGCTACGTCGTGCTTGCCGCGACGCTGATCGCCGCGCTCGGCGCGGTGGGCATCGAGACCACCTCGCTGCTCACGATCTTCGCGTCCGCGGGCCTGGCGATCGGCCTCGCGCTGCAGGGCAGCCTCGCGAACTTCGCGAGCGGCGTGATGATCCTGTTCTTCCGGCCGTTCGACCTCAACGACTTCGTGAAGGTCGTCGGGGAGTCGGGCTCGGTCGTCGACATCGGGCTGTTCGCGACGACGATCGTGACGCCGAACAACGAGACGATCATCATCCCGAACGGCGCGATCGTGGCGGGCAACATCACGAACTTCACGCGGCTGGGCACGCGGCGGGCGATGATCGACATTGGTGTGGACTACGGAAGCCAGGTCCCCGAGGTGATGGCCGCGCTCGAGCGTGCGGCGAAGCGCGCCGCGCTCGTGCTGCCGGAGCCCGCGCCCGCCGTCGCGCTCGTCGGCTTCGGGGCGAGCAGCGTGGACTATCGGGTGCTGGTGTGGGCGAAGGCCAGTGACTTCCTCGCGATGCAACACAACGTGCGCGTCGCGATCTACGAAGAGCTCGAGGCGGCCGACATCGGCATCCCGTTCCAGCAGGTCGTCGTGCACGAGGCGCCGAAGGCCGCCGCCGCGAAGTAGCGACGCCTCAACCGGCGGGGTGCAGCGCCAGCGCCCAGCGGTCGCGGTCGACGTCGTGGTCGATCACCTGGACGGCCACGGCGTCGCCGACGCGGAACAGGACCGCCCCGTCGCGCTCGCGCGCCACGCCGAGCTCGTCGCGCGTGCGCCGCAGCGGTCCCTCGCCGCGCTGCGCCTGCACGTGGACCAGGTAGGCCTTCACGTCGATCGGCGGCGCGTCGAGCTGGACGTGCACGCGATCGGACGCCACGCCCATCACCGTGCCCACGCGCCGCGGTCGCGCGGATCGTGCGAGGTCGTCGGCGAAGAGCTGATCGAGCACCATGCGGTTGGCCTCGCCATCGAGCGCGCGCTGCACGGACCGCGCGCGCTGGGAGGCCTCGATGATCCGGTCGCGGAGGGCCTCGTCGTGCTGTCGTCCACCCGCGGGCGCCCCGAGCCGCTCCCACGCCTCCTTGTGCACGAACACCCCGACGATCTCGCGCATCGGGGCGGTGAACCGCGCGTACAGGTCGGCGCCGACGCCGTGGTGGCGACCGGGCGTGCCCGTGAACGACGCGCTGCCGCTCGACAGCATCGCCTGGCGATGGATCGCGAGCGCGATGCGCGCGTGCGGGCCTTCCTCGGGCAGCGAGGCGAGGTACTCGGCCAGCGAGCGCCCGCCGGGCCGCCACCCCCACCGCGCCGGATCGAGGCGATGGCGGCGCGTCAGGTCGTCGATCGCGAGCGTCAGGCGCTCGAGGCGCTCGGGCACCGGCGGCTCGTGCACCCGGAAGATCGGCTGCACCGTGTCGGGGTCGCCCCCGGCGAGCAGGCGCGCCCCCTCGACGTTGCACAGCAGCGAGATCTGCTCGTTGTAGCGCTCGACGTCGAGCCGCAGATCGCCCTGGGCGACGAACCGCAGCCCGTCGACGCCCACGCCGACCGCGACCTCGCGTCGGCGGAGCGCGACCACGTGGCGCTCTTCGGCGACCTGGAGGCGTCGCCTGCCGACCTCGGCCAGCGCATCCAGGCTGGCGCCGACCTCCGGATCGCCGCCGGGCAGGGGCGAGCTGCCGTCGTAGTAGTGCTGAACCGCCGAGAACCACGTCTTCAGGCGGCTGCGCACCCGCGCGCGGTGCACCGCGGTGCGGGTGAGGCGGCCGGTGCCGTCGAGGTGCACCTCGAACACCAGCGCGCGTCGGTCGACGCCCGCGTTGAGCGAGACGATGTCCTCGGAGAGGGCCGCGGGCAGCATCGGGACGACGAGCCCGGGCAGGTAGTAGGTGGCGCCGCGCAGCAGCGCGTCGCCGAACAGCGCGGTGTCGGGGCGAACGAAGTGCGCCGCGTCGGCGATCGCGTACCACACGACGTGCCCGTCGCCGTCGGCCTGCACGCACACGGCCTGGTCGAGGTCCTTGCTGGTCTGCTCGTCGATCGTGCACATCGGGAGGTGCGTGAGGTCGAGCAGCGCGGGGTCGTCGATGCCGGGCGCGCGGTGCAGCGCGTCGGCCTCGGCGCGCACCGCCGGTGGCGGCTCGGGATCGAGCCCGCGGTCGGCGGCGATCTGCCAGATCGCGGCGCTCGCGGTGCCGGGCTCGGCCACGATGCGGCGCGCGTCGCCGTCGACCGCGACCCACGCACCGTCTGGCGTGCCGGGCGCGGCCACGGGCACGGTCGTCGGATCGAACGGGTCCTCGACCCGCTCGGAGTGCACGACGCCTGTGTATCGGAGCCTGCCGCCCATCGGGTGCATCCTATCCGACGGCGTCGCCGAGCACCTGCCGGAGGATCGGCGACGGGTTGCCGACGCTCGTGATCCACAGCTGGTGCACCGCGCGGGTAGCGCCGACGTGCAGCAGGCGACGGGACGGCGCGTCGTCCGAGAACAGCCCCGCGTTCACCTCGACGAGGATCACGTAGTCGAACTCGAGCCCCTTCACCTGGGTGATCTCGGTGACGTCGACGCCCGGGGTGAAGGTGAAGTCCTGGTCGGCCACGCGCCGGATCCGCGGCACCTCGCAGCGCACGAGCCCTTGGTAGTAGATCTCCGAGATCTCGGGGCTCGCGGTGAGCAACGCCACCGACGCCATCGGCTCCTCGGCTTGCAGGGCGGCGAGCGCGTCGGCGATCAGCGCGACGCAAGCGCCGTGGTCGCTGGCGCGGAAGAGCTCCACCGGTGGGCCGGTGCGCGTGGTCTGCGGGGGCGTGTCGTCCTCGACCAGGTCGCCGAGCACCGCCTGGGCGAACGAGACGATCTCGGCGGTGGAGCGGTACGCGACCTTGAGCGTGTTCACCGCGGTGCTGTGCAGGCCCAGGTGGTCGAAGAACGCGGTCCACGAGGTGAAGCCGGCGTCGCGCATCACATGCTGCTGGGTGTCGCCGGCGAGCGTCACGCTCTGCCGCTCGTCGAGGCAGCCGAGCAGCACGCGCACCTCGAGCGGCGAGAAGTCCTGCACCTCGTCGACCGCGACGTGTCGGTAGCGAAGCGGGCGCCCGTTCGCGCTGCGCAGCGGGCCGACGCGGAGTTGGTAGGCGCGCAGCAGCAGGCTCTCGTCCTCGACGTCGAGGGCCGCGGGGATCTCTTCGCGCGCGCCGTCGAGCCACGCGATCACCTCCTCGACCCGATCGCGACACCAGTCGCTGACCCGCTCGAGCTCGGCGCGGGTGAACGCCGCGGGCGCGTTGTCGCGGAACGCGCTCCACAGCAGCGCGGGATCCGAGAGCACGCTCGCCCAGTCGTCGATCGCCTGGTCGACGGTGCCATGGCCCTCGGTGCGCTCGATGTGGCTCTCGAGCAGGTGCAGCAGCACGGGATGCTGCTTGAGCCGCACCGCCCACGAGGGGGTGTCGTCGCGCAGGGCCCGCGGGAGCTTCGGGAAGTGGCGACGCCGGATCTGGTGGACCCACTCGCCGAACGTGCGCACCGCGACCCGGTGCACGCCGAGCGCCGGGAGGACGTGATCGACGTAGTCGCGCAGCGCGCGGCTGAACACGACGAGCAGCGTGCGGTCGGAGTCGATCTCGGGATCTTCGTACGCCATCCACGCGATGCGGTGCAGGGCCACGGTGGTCTTGCCGGAGCCCGCCGTGCCGCGCACGACGACGACGCCGCTGTGGGGCTTCGTGATCAGCTCGAACTGCTCGGCGTCGATCAGCCCCGCGATGTCGGGGAGACGCTTGTCGACGCGGCGGCGCGAGCCCTCGAGATCGGTGCCCAGGCGGCGCGCGGCGCCCGTGCCCACCGGGTGGTGGCGCAGCGCGCTCCCTTCGCCGCCGGCCATGCGCCGCGTCTCGCGCTTCGCCTGGTCCCAGCCGGCGTCGTTGCGCACGAAGATGCCCTCGGGGGCGTCCACCCGCTCGAGGCGGCGGTGGCGGATGGTCAGGGTGCGGCGCGCGACGACGCGCCCCTCGACGACACGATCGCCGAGCTCCTCCTCGTAGTCCTCGCCCTGGCGGTAGCGGTAGAACACCCGAGACACCGGCGCGTTGCGCCAGTCGACGATGCGCAGCCCGTGGTCGATGCGCGTGGCCTTTCCGAGGCACAGCTCGCGGACCCGCCCGTCTTCCTCGAGCTTGAGGTGGGCGAAGTACGGCGACTCCGGATCGACCTGCTCGCGCTCGCGCGCCGCGCGGAGCTGCTCGAGCAGCGCGATCTGGTGGTTGTACTGCGTGAGCAGCGCGCCCTTGTCCTCCTCCTTCGCGGTGTGGATCTCGTCGCGGATCCGCACGAGCTCCTGCACGACGTCGGCCTCGGACGGCGGGACCTCGATCGGGTGCGCGCGCAGCTTGGCGCTGACTGCCTCGAGCAGCGTGAGCTCTTCGGTGACGATCGACGGGGTCAACGGGCGCTCCGGGGCAAGCGTCTCCGGTTAACGCGACCCCGCCGGTCCACCATGTGGGGGCCGCTTACGAAGACTTCACCGTGCCGTGCGCCGGAGCGGATAGCGTGGCTGCGATGTGGCTCCTCCTCGCCCTCACCGCGTGCTTCCCTCCGCGCCTCGAACCCTCGGGCGAGGACACGCACGACACCGCGCCGGGCGACGACACGGCGTGGGAAGACACCGACGCGCCGACGGACACCGACGCGCCGACGGACACCGACGCGCCGACGGACACCGACGACGTCGGCCCGGATCCGCGCGACGACACGTGGACGCTGTACCCGGCCGATCGGGTGCACTCGCCGATCACCGATCGCGTGGCGGCGGGCTTCTTCGCGCTCGCGGCGGCCTCGAGCGGGCAGGAGGACGTGTTCATGAAGATCGGCGCGTCGTCGACCGTGAGCCGCAGCACGCTGCACTGCTTCGCCGGCAGTACGGTCGATCTCGGCGCGCATTCCGCGCTCTCGCCGACGCTCGACTACTTCCTCGCGGGCGACGCCGCGGGCGACACGCCGTTCGATCGCGACACGCTGGCCGCCGAGTCCGGGCGGCACGCGGGCTGGGCGATCGCGGGCAGTCCGACGCCGGTGGAGCAGGAGATCGCAGCCATCGACCCGAGCCTCGCGCTCATCCACTACGGCGCGAACGACATGGGGTGGGGCGCGACCTACGCCGCGGCGCTCGACCTGTACTTCGGCAACATGAGCGCGCTGGTGGATGGCCTGCTCGATGACGGCGTCCTACCTGTCCTCACCGGGATCAGCCGGCGCGGGGACTCCACCTCGGCCGATCGGTGGGTAGACGCCTGGAACGCCGCGATCCGCGGCATCGCCCAGGAGCGCGAGATCCCGTTCATCGACCTCGAGCGCGCGACGCGGCACCTCGCCGGCTACGGGCTGTCGAGCGACGGCCTGCACCTGAACGGCTACGCCGGCGGCGCGTGCGTGCTGAACGAGGCGGGGCTCGGGTATGGCTACAACGTCCGCAACCTGATCGTGCTGCAGTCACTCGATCGGCTGCATCGGGTGCTCGATCTCGGCGAGGATCCGCCGGACGCCGCGGTGCCCCTGCGTGGTGACGGCAGTCACGCCGATCCGTGGCGCATCGACGGGCTGCCGTTCGCGCACGTCGCCGACACCCGGGACTCCCCGCACGCGGTGCACGACATCTACGACGGCTGTAGTGCGACCCAGGACGAGTCGGGCCCCGAGTGGGTCTACCGGCTCACGCTGAGCCAGACGACCGCGCTGCGCCTCGCGGTCGCCGACCTCGGCGATGCCGACATCGACGTGCACCTGCTCGACGAGGACGGTGACACCGCAGGCTGCATCGCGCGGGGGCACCGCACGATCGAGGGCACCCTGGCGGCGGGCACCTACACGGTCGTGCTCGACACCTTCGTGACCAGCGGCGGCGCCGCGCTCGAGGGCGAGTACCTCCTCGTCGCGGTCGCGTGCGTCTCGGGCGATCCCGCCTGCGCCGGCGCGCTGTAGCCGTGGAGGGCTCGCCGGTCCGGCGCGTCTGGCCGCAGGTGCGCGCGGTGCTCGTCGCGCTGCACGTGGTCGCGATCACGCTGCTCGCGCTGCCCGCGCCTGGCGGCGGGATGAACCGCGCCGCGTGGAAGGAGCCGACGGTGCAGGGCGAGCTCGCCGCGTGGGGCGCGCGGCTGGGCGTGGCGCCCGCAGCGCTCGAGGAGCGGCTGTGGACGTTCGCTGTCGCGTACATGGACGCGCGCAGCGCGGTGATCGACCCGATCACGCCCTACTACCGGCTGGCCGGCACCTGGCAGTCGTGGCGGATGTTCGTCGCACCGCATCGCCACCCGTCCCGGCTGGTCGTCGAGATCGACCACGGGCGAGGTGCGGGCTTCGAGCCGCTCTACCTGCGTGGTGATCCGGCGGCGTCCTGGCGGCGACACCAGCTCGACCACGACCGGATGCGTGCGCAGGTGTTTCGGCTGTCGTGGCCGGGCTACGAGGGCACCTACGCGCGGTTCGCCGGCTGGCTCGCGCGCGAGGCGGCGCGCGACTTCCCCGAGGCGCGCAGCCTGCGGGTTCAGTTCTTCAAGTATCGAACGCTCGACCCGGCCGAGGCCCGCGCAGGCGAAGCCCCGGTGGGGCGGTTCGCGCAGCGCCGCACCTACGACCTGCGGAAGGCGCGATGAGGCTGTGGAGCGCTTGGGTCGCGCTGCTGTCGCGGCGCGAGGTGGGCACGTCGCTCGCGCTGTTTCGCGTCGCGGTGGGCCTGTGCGTCGTGCTGCTGCTGGGCTCGGTGGTCGCCGCCGACCTGGTCGGGGTGATCTGGGTGGACGCCGCCGACGGCGGCTACCGCGACCTGACGGGCAACTGGCTCGTGCAGGCGCTCGGCGGGCCGACCCGTGCGGTGATGTGGCGGCTGACCGTCGGCGGGATCGCGGGTGGCGTGCTGCTCGCGGCAGGGCTCGGCGGGCGGGTCGTCGCGCTGCTCACGCTGCAGTTGCTGATCGCCACCACCTCGGTGAACGGGCAGGCCACCGGGAGCTACGACATCCTGCTCACCAACGCGCTGTGGCTGCTCGTGCTCGCGGACAGCACGGCGACGCTCTCGGTCGATTGCCGGGTCACCCAGGGCCAGTGGACGAGCGCGCGCACCGTGCCCGCCTGGCCGCGCTACCTGGGGATCTTCCAGCTCTTCTTGATGTACTGGATGACCGGGCTGCAGAAGGTCAGCGCGTACTGGACGCCCGGAGGTGGGTTCTCGGCGCTGTACTACATCCTGCAGCAGCCCACCTGGCAGCGCACCGACATGCGCTGGGTCGCGCACGTCTACCCGCTCACCCAGGTAGCGACCGCGCTGACGTGGGCATGGGAGGTGGGCGCGCCGCTGCTCCTGCTCGCGTACTGGTGGCGCGACACGGCGGATCGTCCGGGGCGGATGCGGGCGCTCGCGAACCGGTTCGATCTGCGGCTGGCCTACGTGGGGCTCGGGTTGATCTTCCACCTGAGCGTCGCTGCGCTGATGAACGTCGGGCCGTTCAGCTGGGTCAGCCTCGCCTACTACGCGTGCCTGTTCACGCCCGAGGAGGTCGCGCGCTTCGGGGCACGCGCGCGAGCCCGGCGCGCTGTCAGTCCGTCACCCACAGCCAGGTGAACTGGGCGCCCGGGGCGAAGGTGGACGGGTCGGCGCTGCGCGTTCCCGCGAGGCTGTTCGGGACGGTCCACGTCTGACCGGTCTCGGCGATGGCGGTGATCGCCCACGCCCCGCGCGGGATCGCGTCGGGATCCTGGACGACCTCGACGCAGCGGCCCTCCGACCACGCGCCCAGGCAGTCCGCCTCGTCGGACGGGAACGCGTGCTGGGCGGCGGGCAGGAACATCACGTCGAGCCGATCGGTGAGGAACGGGACGCCGATGGGTAGCTCGCCGGTGAGCAGGACCGAGAGGGGCGACACCGCGGCGGGCGCCGACCAGGTCTCGCCGGTGGCGAGCCCGCTGACGAACGCGTCGGGGAGGCCGTCGTCGTTCGTGTCGACCGGCTGCCCGAGGAAGGTGAAGCCGAAGCGCGGCCAGATGTCGAGCAGCCCGGTGCCGGGGTAGTCGGGGTGCGCGTCGGCCTGGCCGTCGCCGTCCGCGTCCTTCACCCAGCCGAAGAACGCCGCCTCGCAGGTCTCCTCGCCGAGGAATGGATCCCAGCGTTCGCCCTGGACCGCGTACGGGCCATCGAGGTGGTAGTCGAGCGTCACCGCGCCGCTCCCGTCGACGAACTCGGCGTGCACGGCCGTGGAGCGGAGCTTGAACGTCTGGTAGGCGCCCTGCGCGGCGAGGCCGACCGAGACCGACGGGCGCCCGGGCACGAACGCCTCGGCATCGTCACTCCACGCCAGCGGCACGAACGAAGGCCGCTCGGTGCGAAACCTCGAGCCGAGCGTGACCGTCACGTCGTCGAGCAGTACGCCGCCGCGCACGGTGACCGCGGCCAGCGTGGTGGAGGTGAGGTCGGCGAGGTGCGCGCCGCCGAGGTCGCCGCAGGTCGCGCCGCCGAGCGCGTCGACCGTCGGATGGAAGTCGCCGTCGACGTCCATGAACCCGGTGACGAGGTAGTCACCGCTCGGGACACCGCTGATCGCGTAGGGCGCGGACTGCAGGCCGGCCGAGGGGCCGGTGTAGCGGTGGGCGGGCACGGTGGTGAACGTGGCCGGGCGGCCGGTGCCGAACGGTGGCATCGGGTTGTCGGCCGACGCGACGAACAGGATCGTGGTGGCTGGCTCGGTGACGCCGTTCGCGATCACCGTGCCAGCGATCACGTTGGGCGGCGGGCCGTGCTGCGGGTGCTGCTGAGGCTCCCAGGTGCAGGCGGCGAGGGCGAGGAGGAACAACGAGCGCATGGTGGACCTCATCGTTCAGAACCGGTACGCGACGGTGCCGAACAGGCGGGGACCGACGAGCTGACCCTTCGGGTGCTCCTGGAAGCCCCACGCGCCGGTGTCGCCGGCGAACGCGGTGGCGTTCCACAGGGTGCCCGCGATCTCGAGCCGATCGTCGCCGGGCAGCGGCCGCACCGCCACCCGCGCGGTGAGCAGCACCCGGGCCGGGATGTCCTCGGGCTGGGGAACGAGCTGCCCGGTGGCGTTGAACGAGCGCAGCGGCCAGGTCTGTCGGCTGTAGTAGCTCACCGAGAGGGACAGGTCGGTGAACCACGGCGTGCGGTACTGGGCGCCCGCGTTGACCTTCACCGGCGAGGTCGAGCGGTCCTGACCCACGCCGACCTCGGCGATGTAGGTGTAGGCGAAGTTCGCGTAGAGGTCGAGGCCGTCCACCGGGAAGAGCTCGGCCTCGGCCTCGACGCCGACGCCGTTGAACGCGGCGTCGGTGTTGACCCAGCCGGTCGTGCCTGCCTGGTAGCCCTCGATGATCGGATCGTAGGGGAGGCGATCCGGGGTGAGGTCGCGCAGCGCGATCTCCTTGGTCAGCCGGTTGTAGAACACGGTGACGTCCGCGGTGTGGAACAGCGACGACTCGTCGTGGAAGCCGAGCTCCGCGGTGATGATCCGCTCCGGGTCGAGCCGGGTGTCGCCGAAGTCCTGGATGAACACGCCGTTGACCCCAGAGCCGATCTGGAAGTCCATGTAGTTCTCGACCATGTTCGGGACGCGGAACGCCGAGCCCGCGGCGATGCGCACGCTGGAGTCCTCGGCCACGCGGAAGATGGCCGCGCCGCGCGGCGACAGCGTCTTGCTGATCGGCAGCAGGGGGTGGACGTCCGCGCGCATCGTGCCGACCACCTTCAGCCACGACCAGGTCATCTCCTGGCTGACGAACGCGGCGTAGTGGTTCTCTTGGATGGGCGGGTCGCCCGGTCGCTGGCCCGCATAGCTGAAGTCGGCGAGGCGCTTGTATCGGTAGGCGAGGCCCCCGTTGATCCGGTGGCGGACCGCGCCGGTCTCGAACTCCTCGCTCGCCTCGATCTCGACGTCGACGGTGTCGGCGTCGAGCTCGGTCGAGAGCACGCGCGGATCGCCGACCAGCGTGTACCACGGCGCGACGAAGCCGTTCTCGGCGTTCCAGAACGCGCGGAGGTGCACCGGGCCGTACGCGAGGTCGCCGCGCAGGTAGGTCGAGGTGGTGTCGAACGCGTAGTCGTCGAGCGCGCCGATGTTGTAGATCTCGTAGCGCCCGCGCGAGAACCCGCCCGAGACCGAGGCGTAGCCCTTGTCGAGGAAGGTGCCGTCGATGCGGGCGTTGCCGTGGAACGAGCGCAAGCCCAGGTCGGGCTGGTCGGGGAACGTGGGGGTCGCGGCGGAGTGGCGGTCGAGCTCGAAGTCCTGTCCCCAGCGCCCGTGCTGCTTGTAGCCACCGGTCACCCGGTAGCCGACCCCCTTGGAGCGACCGGTGACCAGCATCGTGCCACGCGCGAAGCTGGGCATCCCCGCTTCCACCATCACATGGTTGGGGCCCTCGCCGGGCGTCCGGGTGATGATGTTGATCACGCCGGTCACCGCGTTCGCGCCGTAGACCGCCGAGCCCGGGCCGCGGATGACCTCGATGCGCTCGATCTCCTCGAGCGTGACCGGGATCGTCTCCCACAGCGTCGTCCCGATGAAGTCGAGGTAGGTGCTGCGCCCGTCGACGAGGATGAGCACCTTGTTCGAGAGCTCGCGGTTGAACCCACGGATCGACATGTCGGTGTGACCCGACGCCATCTGCATCGCGTCGACGCCGACAACCCGCCGCAGCACGTCGGGGATGGTCGAGCCGCCCGACATGCGGATGTCCTCGGCGGTGATGATCGAGACGGTCGCGGGCGAGTCGAGCGGCTCCTGCCCATACCTGGACGCGGTGACGACGACGCGTTCGTAAGCGTCCGAGAGGAAGCCTTGCTCGGGGAGATCGGGCAGCTCTCCGGTCTCGGAGACATCAGGGGGGTCGTCGCCCTCGGTGGGTGTCGCGGTGATCGGCGGCGGCTCGCTGACGCGATCCTTCAGCGCCATCGCGAGCGCCTCGAGCTCGGCGGCGATGCCCTGCAGGCGGGCGAGCTCCTCTTCGGTGGCGCTCGCGCTGCCCGCTGACGGTGTGGCGCTCGGGGTGTAGGTGGCGCCGCCGCGCTCTTGTCGCAGGCGCGCCTCGATGATGGCGACCGTGGGCGCGACCTCGGCGGCGCGCTCGGGCGCGGCGTCCTGGAACAGTCGGAAGTAGGTGAGCGCGTTCGGGAGATCGCCGAGATCGTAGTAGGCACGCGCGATGTTGAACGCGGTCGACGGGTGCGGGTAGGCGTCCTGTGCGGCGAGGAAGTGCTGGAGCGCCACCTCGTACTGACCGTCCCGCGCGGCTTCCAGCCCGGCCGTGAAGTGCCTTCGGGCGTCGTCCTTCGGGTCGGCGTGCGCGACCGCGGGGAGGAGCAGGGCCAGCGCGAGCAGGGAGGTGCGGATCCGAGACGTCACGACGCGTGTCCTCGGCGGTTCGGTGCCATCATGCCAGAACGCGGGCCGTTCGTGGGGGACCGATGGCGGCGCGGGCATGGCCGATACAGGCGCGGTCGTGGCGCTGGCGCGCGATCGCGCGCAGGGGCGGAAAGCCGGCCTCGAAGCTGCGTGGCGTGACTTCCGGCGCATTACTCCCATAAATCCGCCATACTGGCTGATGTGGAGGTCGTTCATGTTTTCAGGTTACAGATTGGCGGTCCTGATCGCGCTCGTGGGGATCGGCGCGTGCGAGGCGCCCCCCGTCGAGTCCCACACGTTCACGGTGTTCTTGGAGGACGACGGGGACTTCACGACCCGAGCCGGCACACTGGCCGACGCGACGGTCACCGTCGATGCGGACGGCGAGCTGTTCACCGCCGTCACGGACGATGATGGGCAGGTCCGGTTCGACTGGCTGCAGACGCCGTTCTACGTGACCGCCCAGTACGATCTCGACTTCGGCGACGGCATCGCGCGGATCGCCTCGACGCGGTGGATCGAGGGCACCGACGCGCGCGAGTTCGGCATCCTGATGATGGGCGGTGGCGATAGCTACGAGCCGGACGGCGAGCCGGATCCCGACACGAGGATCACCGGGACGATCCGAAACGTCCCCGAGATCCCCGCCGGCTACAGCCTCGATGTGGTCACGAAGATCGAGGGATGGGAGCTCGGCTGGACCACGGTGCTCAACGGCCCGACCACCGGCGTGACGGCGTCGGTCGACTTCGCGCTCGCGGATCTACCCCCCGGACCGCACGTCGTGTACGCGGCGATCCGGCAGCCGGCCAGCGCGGTGGCCCACTGGGGCTGGAAGCACCTCGAGGTCGCGGTGAGCGAGCAGCGCACTCTCGCGCGCCATCAGGAGAGCGTCCTCGCCGTGGTCGACTTCGACGCGTCCTCCGTCCGGTTCGCGGAGCGTCAGGTGGAGGTCGACGGCTGGGCGCCGGGTGCGTTCGGGCCGGTGTTCGACGTGATCGTCCGCGGCGCGTTCGGCGGCGAGATCCCGATCGGCGTGCACGGCGCGACGGGCGAGAGCACGTGGACGGCGCCGACCTCGCTGTGGCTCGCCGAGTCGGCGTCCGACGACCTGCTCGTGTCGAACGCGTTCGGGACGTGGACGCTCGATGACGAGGAGGAGGAGTGGTCGCAGGCGCTCGCGCTGCCGCTCGATACCGAGGGGACGCTCGTGTTCGACCTGGTTCCCGCGCTCGAGATCACGGCGCCGCGCTCGGGCGCACGGGTGTCGGCTTCCGGCGGGCTCGACATCAGCTGGGTCGGCGGCGACGCATCGACCGCGATCACGGACGTGTGGATCGAGGGAGAGCCGACCGGACTCGACGTCGACTTCGTGTCGTGGCTGATCCTGCTCTCGGGTGACGCGTCCGACGTGCGCCTGCCGGGCGTCGCGCTCGACATGCTCGCACCCGGCGAGTTCGGGGTGGGCGTCTACACCTCCCGGGCGCCGGGTCACGACGGTGCCCTCGGCGTCGACGCGTACTCCGGACCGGACGCGCCGGACCAGATCCGGGCGCTCTTCCCACAGGACTACTGGGACGACGCCGGCGCGAGCCTCGGCTTCCTGGTGGAGTAGGCCACCGCGGTAGGATGGGCTGCGGTGCTGCGCGCGCCGTGGCCCCTCCGCTCGTGAGGACCGACTTGCACCTGTTCGTCCTGCTCCTCGTCCCCGTCGTCACGGGCGTCATCGGCTTCCGGCGCGGGAAGCGTCGCATCACGCCCGGCGAGATGGGGCTCCAGATCGCGCTCGTCGCGGCGCTGATGTACGGCGGCTACCACGTCGCGCGGTGGACCGGCGTGCAGGACTACGAGATCTGGAACGGGCGGATCGCGAAGAAGACGTCGGGTGTAGGCGGCTGTTGTCACAGCTACCCGTGCAACTGCCGGCAGGAGTGCAGCACCGACGACGAGGGGAACTCCAGCTGCGTGGAGGTGTGCGACACCTGCTACGAGCACAGCTACGACGACACCTACAGCGCGTACTCGACCAACGACGAGCGGGTCTACCACAGCGGCTGTCATCCGCCCGGGAGCGGCTCGCCGGTGGCCTACCAGGACATCCGCATCGGCGAGCCCACAGCGTGGGAGCATCGGTTCACGAACTACGTGCGGGCCGCGCCGGACGCGCTCATCCAGCGCGATCCGTCGTATCGCCGCTTCGCGGCGCAAATACCGGACTATCCGCGCGTTCGCGGCTGGAAGGCCGATCGGTTCCTGTTCGTGGGGATCGATCCGCCGGTCGGCGCGTGGCGGTCGGACCTGGCAGAGGTGAACGCCGATCTCGGCGCGCCACACCAGGTCAACGTGGTGGTGGTGGTGGTGGCCGAGGCGGACCCCGCCTACTTCGACGCGCTGCGCGCGGCGTGGCTCGGCGGCAAGAAGAACGATGTGGTGCTGGTCGTCGGCGCGCCCGCGTTTCCCGAGCTCGCGTGGGCGCGTGTGATGGCGTGGCATCGACCGATGGGCGCCGAGGACGAGCTCATCGGCGCGCTGACCCACCGGATCGAGACGCTCGGCACGTTCGACGGGGGGAAGATCCTGGCCATCCTGCGCGACCAGATCAGCCGCAGCTACGTGCGTCGGCCGTTCGCCGAGTTTGCCTACCTGATGGCGCAGGCGCGGCCGACGCCGCTCGGCATGCTCGCGCTCGTGCTGATCGGGCTGCTGTCGTCGGGCGCGATCCAGTACGCGTTCGCGCGCAACCGCCACCGGATGCGCCACGAGACGCCCGACGCGTGGCTGATGCGTCAGTGGCGCCGGCTGCAGGGGCTGTTCGGACGCTGAACGTCGGCGCGCTCAGTCGAACAGGTCGTCGGGGAGCCCCATGTAGCCCTCGGGATCCTTCTTCTCCTCGGCGGTCCCGGGCGCGGGTGCGGGTGCGGGTGCGGGAGCCGGTGCGGCGACGGGCCGCGGTGTCGGCGCGGGGCGGGGGCGCGGACGCGGCGCGACCACCGGAGCGGGCTCGGGCTCGGGCTCGGGGACCACCGGCTCGGGCTCGGGCTCGGGCGCGGCGTCGGTGCCGGGCTCTTCGCTGGGGACTGGCGCGGGGTCGGGCACCGGCGCGGGCACCGGCATCGGCGCGGGTGCGACCACGACCTCGCTCGGAACGTCACCGATCCCGGAGCGTGTGGCGAAGTACAGGCCGGTGCCCACCAGCGCGAGCAGGACCAGCAGCAGCGCCGCGAGCAGCGTGGTCACCAGCAGCCACCGGCTCCCACGCGGCTGGGGCGCGCTGTTCCGGTGGATCGTCGCGTGCGACTGGCTCACCGAGCGGAACTGATCGGCCGGCACGTTCATGCACAGCGCGAGGTCGTCCATCACCGCCTGCATGTCGGCGTAGCGCTCGTTTGCGGTCTTCGCGAGGCACTTGCGGACGATCTCCTCGAGCCCTGCGGGGGCGACCAGATCGGGCGCGACCGAGAAGAAGGTCGGGATCGGCTGGTTGAGGTGCGCGATCATCGTGGCCGCGCTGTTCGGACCGTGGAACGGATACTGGCCGGTCAGCGAGCGGAACATCAGCACGCCGACCGCGTAGATGTCGGCGCGGTGGTCGACGTCGAGCCCCTTGACCTGCTCGGGCGCCATGCAGTGCGGCGAGCCGAGGATCAGCCCCGCGCGGGTGATCGACTGCTCGGACTCGGTGAGCTTCACCAGCCCGAAGTCGACGACCTTCAGTTGTTCCTCGCCGTCCTCGCGGTGACGGATCAAGAGGTTGGAGGGCTTCAGATCGCGGTGGACCACGCCGCGGCGGTGCGCATACCGCAGCGCGGCGCACACCTGCAGGATCAGCGCGAGGGCGCGATCCGAGGGCAGCGGCCCATCGCGCAGCACGTCGGACAGGCGGGGTCCCTCGACGTACTCCATCGCGAGGAAGAACCTTCCGTCCTGCGTCTCTCCGAAGTCGTGCAGGATGACGATGTTCGGGTGGTCGAGGCTGGCGAGCGTCTCGGCCTCGAGCCGAAACCGCTCTTCGAACGCGCCGGGATCCTCGGCGTCGGGCGGTGGGCTCAGGATCTTGAGCGCGACGGGCCGGTTCAGCTTCACATGGTGCGCGAGGTAGACCGCGGCCATCCCCCCCCGGGCGATGAGTCGATCCACCTGGTAGCGACCCGCGATGACGGTGCCATCACGGGTCTCGGCGCGATCCTGGCGACCTGGGGTCCCCTTGTTCTCCAAACGCGGCTCCCGGGGGGTGGTTGGATGCTACCACGCGGCCGCGTGGCTGCGGAGGAACCCGTGCGGTCCTCGGCTCGACGAGCGCTGTCGGATCGCGCGCGCTCCCCCTCGCCGCAGGACGCGGCTGGGAAGGGGGGATCTCCTGGAGTTTCCAACCCCCGCGCGCGGATCGCAAGCCCTTCCTTGCGCTTCACAGCATCTTGAACGACGCTCGCGCGGGTTATCCACGGCGCTCGTCGGGGAGCATGCCGAGGATGGGTTCACGGGGAAGAGAGCGCAAGCCCGCGCCGCAGCTGAAGTTGCAGGCGTTCGCGGCCGTCTCGCCGGGGCTCGAGGACGCGCTGCTCGACGAGCTCGACGAGCTCGGGCTGCACGCCGAGGCCGTGGGCGGCGGCGTGACGTTCCCCGCCGATCTCGCGCTCATCGGCGCCATCCATCTGCACAGCCGGCTGGCGGCGCGGGTCAGCGTGACGGTCGCGAAAATCCCGGCGCGCACGCTCGACGCGCTCGCGGCGGGCATCCGCGCGGTCGACTGGCGCCCGTTCGTCCACCCCGGTCAGCCGATCGAGGTGGCGTTCACGTCCCGGCGCAGCCACCTCAAGCACAAAGAGACGGTGCGCAAGAAGGTGGCGATCGCCATCGCAGACGCGCTGCGCGGGCCGAGGCTCCCGGGGCCCCGCCCGCCGCGCGAGCCGGTGGGCGTCGGCATCCACCTCGACGCCGATCGCGCCACGGTCACCGTCGACGCGAGCGGGGAGCTGCTGCACAAGCGCGGCTGGCGCAAGGCGACCGGCAAGGCGCCGCTGCGAGAGAACCTCGCCGCGGCGGTGCTGCGGCTCGCCCGATGGAGCCCTGGCGAGCCGCTGGTCGATCCGATGTGCGGCTCGGGGACGTTCGCGATCGAGGCGGCGGGCATTGCGCTCGGGCACGCGCCCGGCGCGCGGCGTACGTTCGCGTTCGAGCGCTGGCCCTGCCTCGACGCGAAGGCGTGGGAGCAGCAGCGCGCGCGCGCGCGGCAGACGACGACGCTCGACGCGCGCGCGCCGATCCTGGCGGCGGATCGCGATGACGGCGCGGTCACGGCGACCCGCGCGAACGCCGATCGCGCACAGGTCGCCGGACGGATCCGCGTGCTCGCGTCGCGCTTCGAGGACCTCGAGCCGCCGGCCCCGTCCGGGCTCGTCGTGATGAACCCTCCCTACGGGGAGCGCATCGGCGGCGGCGGGGGCGCGGGGCGTGGGTTCCGCGCGATCGGGGGCGTGCTCCGCGCGCGCTGGCCCGGTTGGCGCGTCGCGATCCTGTTGCCGGGGCCACAACACCTCGGCGCGCTCGGGCTCTCGCTCGAGCCCGTCACGACCTTCTCCAACGGCGGCATCCCGGTGATCCTGGCCGTGGGCCCGCGACCCGATCCCTCGGATGAGGCGTGAGGACGAGGGGAGTTGGTCGTTCGGTCGATGACGGCTGGGAGAGCGTGGCCGACCGCTATAGAGTCTGTCCAGCAGTGGGCATCGCGCGCTAGCATGCGAGAGATCGGGGGGTAAGCGAGGACGCCATGGCAGATGACAGCAACAAGGCGTGGCTCTCGTATCGGTTGCGCGCGGCGAGCGAAGGCGATCGGATCGTCGGCTGGTACGGCGGTCACCCGCGCGGCATCCCGTCCGATCAGTGGCCTCGCTGCCGCGTGTGCGGCAACCCGATGTGCCACATGGGGCAGTTCGACACGGGCCCGTGGCTCGACCTCGGCGGCTGGGCGCGGATCACCGTGTTCATCTGCCACGCGACGGGCGGTCGGTGCGAAGACTGGGATCCATTCAAGGGCGCCAACCGGGTGCTGCTCCAGCGGATGGCCGACGACAACCTCTACGACGGGCCACCCACGGTGCGCGTCTACCGGCGAACCGTGCTCACGGTCGACGGCGCGCTCGACGAGCACGCGCTGATGCAGCGGGTCAAGCACGAGGGGCTCGCGTTGCGCGACGCGCTCGAGGAGATCCGCCACGACAAGCTCGGTGGCGGCGCCGTCTGGCTCCAGGGCGACGCCACCCCGATCGGCGCCGACGGCGCCACGCCGATGCGCCTGCTGCTCCAGCTCACCACCGACGTCGTCGCGTTCGACATCACGCCCGGTGGCATGGCGTATGCCTTCCTCGACCCCGAGGACGCCTCCGAGCGCGCCGCCGTCCTGCTCTGGCAGAGCGGAAGCTAGGATCCCGCCGCGCCCGGCGCGGTGCTCGACGGCCGGTCGGTCACCGCAGGAAGGGCTCGGTGTCCGCGAAGACCCTGGCCACCAGCGCGTCGGGGTCGCTCCTCCGCGTGTGGGCGCGGAGGTGCTCGGGCGCCGGCGCGCGATCGAACCAGAAGCGGCCGGTGGGGGGCGGATCCGGGGTGGCCACCCACCAACACACGGTGTCGGCACCTTGCGCGGGGGTGCGCAGGATGGGGGCCGTGAGGCGGTAGAAGACCGGCATCGCGTGGCGGACCGCCTCGGTGTCGACCCAGCCGGGGTGCATGCTGCCGTGCAGCACCTCGGGCCACCGCGCCGCGAGGTGATGGGCGAGCAGCACCTGGGCGCGCTTCGCGTTCGCGTAGACCGTGTGGCGCTGGTAGCCCTGCGCGCGGGTCAGGTCGCGGAGGTCGAGGCGCTGGGTGTACATGCCTCCCGAGGAGACCCACAACACCCGGGCGCCGTCCAGCAGCCCGCGCGCGCGCAGGTGCCGGAGCAGCAGCAGGTGGCCGAGGACCTGGCTGGCCCAGGTGAGCTCGTGGCCCTGGGCGGTCAGGGTCCGTGTGCGCGGCATGGCGCCCGCGTTCAGCACCACGGCGTCGACGGGGCGGGTGACGGCGGCGGCGGCGGCACGAACGGCCTCGAGGTCACCGAGATCCACGGACGTGAAGCGCCCGCCGGTCTGCGTGGCCGCTCGCAGGCCGCGCTCGGGGTCGCGCGCGAGGAGGTGCACCTGCGCGCCCTGATCCGCGAGGGTTCGCGCCGCCGCGAGCCCGATGCCCGACGTGCCGCCCGTGATCAGCACGTCGCCGAGCGGACGGGGCGTGAAGGGGCGGAAGTCCCGCGCGTGGCGCTGAAACCCCGTGCGATCGAACGAGAACACGATGGAGCGGTCGAGCAGCGCGTCGAGCATCCAGGGTGCGTATCCGCGCAGCGCGAGGGCCGCCGCCGCGCCAACCGGAAGGCGAGCACACCTCGTCATGGGCTCCCGAAGATCTCACCACGCGAATCTCGTCAAAGGCTCGGCCCGGCTACCGCTCGGCGTCCTGACCCGCCTCCCAGAGCCCCTGCCAGAACGAGCGCTCGTGCTGGGCGCCGGTCAGGTAGATCTGCGCCAGCACCGCCGCGTCGCCGGGGGCCGCGTCGAGCTCGTCGGTCATGAACCGGACCGCCTCGGCGAAGCCGGGGTCGTTGTAGGCGGTGATCCAGGCTGCGTAGCGTGGCTCGGGGGAGGTCGGCTCGGCGGCGAGGTGGCGGGCCAGGTCGAGGTAGCCGACGCCGCACGGGCAGATCGCCGCGACCCCTTCGCCGTAGCCCTCGGCGACGGCGGCGCGCAGGAAGGTGGTGTAGTCCCGCGTCGCGGCGCCGAGGGGTGCGCGCTCGAGGTCGGCGGCGGCGAGACCGAACTCGGCCGCGAGGCCTCGGTGCAGCGCGAGCTCCTCGTCGCGCGTGAAGTCGGCGAGCGCGGCCCACCGCGTAGAGGCGGTCGGGGTGGGCGCCGACCGGGCGAGCGCGGCGAGCACGTCGATGTAGGTCTGGAGGTAGTGCCAGTCCTGCACGATCCACTGTGCGAACGTCGCGGGCGGGAGGGTGCCGTCGACCATGCCCCGCACGAAGGGGTGGTCCCGACACGCGCGGCGGATGGGCGCGGCGCGATCGAACAGCGCCTGGCTGCGGCGCTCAGGCACGACGCGCGACGATGGCGACGTAGTCGCCGGCGTCGTGGCCGTCGCGGGGCGCTTCGACCCCGTGGGGCGCGAACACCGGGTGGCGGGTCAACGTCTGGGCGGTTCGCACGATCTCGAAGCCGGCCGCGCGCAGCGCCGCCATCCGCTCGGCGGTGGTGTGCCAGGTGGCGGCCCGCACGAAGGGCAGCGGGTAGGCGGCGTCGGGCTTGACCCCGGCGAAGAACGGGTGGTCCCAGGTGCCCAGGGCGTCGGCGAGGCCGTAGAGGACGCCGTAGCCGCTCTCGCGGGGGACATCGACCACCACGACGTGCCCGCCGGGGCGCAGCGCTGCGTGGGTGCGCGCGAACACGCCGCGCAAGTCCTTGATGTACGAGGTCGAGCCGTTGAACAGCACGATGTCGAAGGCCGACTCGCCGAGCGCGGCCGTCTCGGCGGCGCCGACGCTCACCTCGAGGCCTCGCGTGCGCGCGATCGCCGCCATGCCCTCGGCGGGTTCGATGCCCGCGTGCAGGTGTACGCCGTGCTCGCGGCCGAGGATCGTCTCGAACAGGCCGGTGCCGCAGCCGACCGAGAGCGCGCGCCCTGCGCCGGGCCACACGTGGGCGATGAGCTGGACCTCGCTGTGCAGGAGGTCCTGGTTCTCGGCGAACCACGCGTCGTAGTCGTTCGCGAACAGATCGAAGGCGGGTGAGTCGGTCATGTGGCCTCCCTACGCCGGTGCGAGCCGGATCAGGTTCGAAGGGTGTCTCTCAGCCCCGTGACCACGGGGCACCCCTGGCGAGCCTCTCGGGTAACGGCCCACCACGATGGCGGCCACGCGCGAATCGGGCGCCGAGCGGGCGGCGCGCCTGCGCCCGCGTCGGGTCGTTCAGCCGCTGGTTCGCGTGAGCGTGAGGCGCACGAACTTGACGCGGCGGTGGTCGCCCGGTGCCTCGCCGAACACCGCCTCGGGCGTGGCGCCGGGCACGGTGGACACGTCGAAGCTCGGCGGGACCTTGGCGACCAGCGTGGCGTAGCCGCCGTCGGCGAACACGGCGAGCAGCGCCTCGAGCAGCGGCAGGTCGCGCGCGGTGACGCGCGCGCGGTCCCAGTCCAGCCCCCACGGCGGGTCGACGTGGAGCACGTCGGCGCTGCGGTTCGCGGCCTCGGTCGCCGCGTCGCCGAGCACGAAGGTGATCCGCGCGGCGACGCCGTAGCGCTGGGCGTTGTGCATCGCGTCGGCGAGGCGCGCCGGGCTGCGGTCGATCGCGAGCACCGCGCAGCCGGCGCGGGCGAAGCCGATCGCGTCGCCGCCCGCGCCGCAGCCAGCGTCGACCACGGTGGCGCCGGCGAACCGCTTCCCGAGGGCCAGCGCGAGCGCCTCAGGCGTGAGCGACCAGCGCCCCTCGGCGTCCAGGCGCGTCTCGGCGCGGGTGAAGCCGGGCGTGGTGTCGCGCCGCGCGCGGGCGTCGCGCTCGCGTGCGGCGCGCACCGCGGGGCGCTTCAGCGGCGGGCGGATCACGACCGTGAGCGGCGCGCCGCCCAACGACACGCCGCGGAGCCGCGCGGCGAGGTCCGCGGCGTCGTCGCGCTCGCGCCACGCGGCCCCGCACGGCGCGCCGTCGA